>DATMXS010000341.1:0-11375 GCA_035561355.1 Bryobacteraceae bacterium
CGGAGAGAAGAAGAACTCCCCGGCACGGTCGCGGCGCAAGCGTTGCATCTTCGCCGCCCGCCTGCCGTTCTGCTCCACAACCACCTCCACCCACAGTTCCCCACCGTTATTGACCACGGCGCCCGAGTAATCGGGCATCTGGATGTTGAGCTGCTGCCCGTTCTGGTATTGCGCGAGTTCCGCGACGGCGAAGAGCGGAGCAGGTATGCCGCCCACCGCCACCCGGACGCCCTCCAACTCGAAAGGCAGCGGCAGCGACGAAGCCTGCACGATGCCGCTGACCGTGATGCCGGATACGAAGATCGAAGCGATGCCCCACGGAGCGTGCACACCCGGTTCAAAGCTTGCACCCGAAGCTACTGTTCCGATCTCAATGCTCGTCTGAGCGGCTAATTGGCCGCCCACCAACACCAAACAGAGCACAACAACGAAGGAAATGCTCCGCATCTTGCAGGGAGTATATCCGAAAGTGCTCCGGTATGGTGGCGACAACGCTATTCCCTCACAGAACGTCTGGCAAAAGCTCGGTCAAGCTTCTCCTCTATTCGCAGCGCAACTCTACAATAGGATCGATTCTGGTGGCCGCCCACGCGGGACGGATGCACGCGGCCAGCGCGGCGCACGTTACCGCTGCTGCTACAGAGGCCAACGTTGCAGCATCGTTCGGCGTGGTCTCGAACAGGTAGCTCTGGAGCACCCTCGTCAGCGCCCAACACCCGCCCAGGCCTATGATGAGCCCCGCCGCAACCTGCAGCATGCCGCGGCGGAGCACCATCAGCAGGATATCCCACGCGGTCGCGCCTATGGCGATCCGGATGCCGATCTCTCGCCGCATCTCGAGTACGGAATAGTGCAGAACGCCGTATACGCCGATAACGGCCAGCAGAAGGGCGAGGCCGCCAAACGCTGAAAGAATACCTACGTGGAATCGCGGTCGCTCAACCGATTTCGCCACCACCTCATGGAATGTCGCAAAATCCGAAAGCGGCTGTTCCTTGTCGATTCCGGCCGCCAAAGCACGAATGGTTGGAGCTAGCCGCGCAGGATCACCTTCGGTGCGCACCAGGAAGTTCATGCGGCGGTGAGTCGATACCTCCCGTTCGATCATTTGTGCAAAGGGCTCGAACATGGTCGGATCGACCTTCCGCTCGAGAATTGACATCCGCGACAACTCCGATGATCGTCATATCGCCTCTGGGCAGAACTCGGATGTTTTGCCCGAGCACGTTCCGGCCGGGGAAGAAACGTCTGACAAAGGCTTGATTGACCACTGCCACCTGAGGCGCGCCCGCGTTGTCCGCGTCCGAGAACCACCGTCCGTTGAGCATGCGAACACCCGCAGCAGAAGCGAAGCCAGGAGTGACGTCCGTAGCACGAACGAGAGCGACGTCAGCGCCATACTCGTACAATGCCGCATTCAATGTTCCTCCCAAGGGCAGCAGATCCGCGGCTCCAGCACTCTTGATTCCGGGCACCTGTGCGATGCGCTCCAGAAGTTCTTCCTGGAATGACAAGACTTGAACGCGTGCCGGATAGACCGCCGGGGAGAGCGTCGTCTGGAACGTAAGAAGGTTCTCGCGCTCAACGCCGGGATCCACTGCGATCAGGCGTGTAAAGCTGCGTATGAGCAGGCCCGCCCCAACCACGAGCACGAATGCGATCGCAACTTCGCTGATCAGCAACGCCCCGCGAAGACGTTTGGCGCCCGCACGCGCCAGGGCAGGCAGGAGTGTCGCGCCCCGGTCTGAAGAGGCTCGTATCCCGCACAGCCGCCAAACAGGCACAAGGCCGAACAGGACAGCCGTACCCGCGCACAGGATCAGGGTGAAGCCTAAAACGACATAGTCGATTCCGATAGCGGCCTCGCTGGGCAAGTAGTTTGCGGGGATGAATGCCGGCGCGACCCTCATGAGCCAAAATGCAAGAAATAGCCCGGCTGCTCCGCCCGGCAGCGACAACGCGAAGCTTTCCGTCATGAACTGGCGTGACAGCCGACCGCGCCCCGCGCCGAGCGCGAGGCGAGTGGCGATTTCCCGCCGCCGGGCGGTCGACCGTGCAAGCAGGAGGTTCGCCACGTTCGCGCACGCGATCAGCAACACCAGCAGCACCGCTCCGAACAGCACCTGGATCGTCGTTCGGAGCCGTGATCCCGCCACAGCCTCGCGTAGGGTGCGGACTTGCCCGGTCCACGTCTCCTTGTGCCGCTGATGAAAGAAATCCTCGAGTTTCATCGCGCGCACGATCGGGTCCAATTCAGCCTTCGCCTGCACTATGGTCACGCCAGGCTTCAGGCGTGCCAGCACCCGGAAGTTCCCGGCGAAACGTGCCAACTCATCAGGAGTGAACGCGAGGGGACGCCAAAGTGAGGCTTGGCCACGGTCGAAGACCCCCGGCGGCAGGACGCCGATGAGTGTGTATGGTTCGCTGTCGATCCGGATCGTCATTCCGACAACGGCGGGGTTGCCGCCGAACGCTCTCCGCCACAGGCGGTCATTGATGACTGCCACCTGGTGTTTTCCAAGTTCGTCCTCACCAGGGATGAACGTACGGCCCCGCGCGGCGGAAATCCCCAGCATCTCGAAGTAATTGGCGGATACGGCTGCGCCATGGACCCGCTCGGTGAAGCCCGGTGCGGCAACGTTCATATCAACCCGGGGCCGCACCGCGGAAAAATGCGAGAACACAGTCGTTCGCTCGCGTAGGGTTCGGAATTCAAGAGCCGTCGGCGTGCCCCGGTCCGGTGCACTGATGCTTACGCCGACAAGGCTGTCCGGGTCCTGGTACGCGAGGGGCTTGAAGAAGATGGCATTCAGGTAAGTGAAGATCGCGGTGTTCGCGCCGATGCCGAGCGCGAGTGTACCGATCGCCACGAGCGAGAATCCGGGGTTCTTCAGAAGGCATCGGATCGCATACCGGAAATCGTTAAGAAACTCGACGGCGAGTCTGCTTACTTTCAAGTGTGTGGGCATGATCCGATCTCAATGGCGTTCTGAGCGGGTAATAGGCCGCCCGCCCCGAAACAGAGCGCAGCGACGAGCGAAAGCCTCCGCATGTTGCAGGAAGTATATCCGAAAGTGCTCGAGTATGTTTCCGACGGCGCCAACTTAGCGGAACGTCCGCCAAGAACTCGGTCGCGCTGCGAGTAGCGCGGCCACTCCTGGCAGAATCGACGGGCTCTCAGCCCGTCGATTCCTAAATGCCCCACTTCCTGTTCGACCGATCGACGCGCGCCGCACGGGCATTATGGGAAGGTGCTTCTATTTTCCGTGTCTCAATGTTGGGTGCATTCCATCGTGTTCCCAGCGAATCAGAAGCTCTTTCGATATGAGCCCGTTTCCGCGCCGAATGCGTGCCAGGCGGCCAGGTGATAAGACGGTAAGCGTGAGGCGCTCCGGTGTGAGTAACGGAACGGGCCTCGAACAAACCGTGCCTCGACTAACGGTGCCGCGACCGACCGTGCCGCGACCGTCAGGGAGCGGTGGCGATGCGCGTGTTCCTGAGCGCTTTCTGGTTCCCGTTCTGGCGCTGCTGGTCGCAGTGATTGGCGCCGCCTCCCTCGTCCGTTCGTTCCGCCAGCATCCCTAGTGTCCGCAGTGTGCGCGCCGAACCGGGGAGCGAACCTCCCATTCAGAAACCGGGCGCGCCACGGCATTCACACGCTCGCGAAATCCTTATCTCCTTCATTCTGAAGCAGCGCCCTCTCCCACATGCCCCGAAACGCTTGACACCGCCCGCTACTCTCGAATCGGAGGGTTAAGCCTGCACTGCCTCCTGCCCCGCTGCGCCGTTCATCACTTTTCATCAGGTTTCGGAAGCGCACGGACGTAAACCGGCCACGAAACGCTTCGCGGTATGACCGGATACCGGCGAGTTACGGTCCGGAAGCCGGTTACAACGCTTGGCAAAGCCGAATGCATTGGAAACACGCCAAGGATTGTAATCTCTTGACTAAGGCGCAAGAATGCTGTAACGTTCGAACTAAATCAGTACAACTGTGGGCTTAAAGAGGAGGGTGGGATGAAACGCTCAAGCGGCGGGGCTGCGACCATTTTGTCTTCTGTGATCGCCAGCCTCTTCTTGATCGCCTTTGACGCGCCTGTGGCTTCGGCCCAAGTCCTTTACGGTTCGATCGTCGGGACCGTAACAGACCAGACGAGCGCTGTGGTTCCCAAGGCGTCTGTCAAAGTCACGAACACATCGACCGGTTTGATCCGTGAGGTTGCGACGGACTCAGCCGGCTATTACTCGATTCCGAACCTGCCCGAAGGGACGTATGATGTTTCGATCACCGGCAGCGGGTTCAGGCCAGTCATCCAGAAGGGTGTCACCGTTCGCATCAATACCGTCACCCGGGCCGACGTCAGCCTTGAGGTTGGTGCGGTAACGGAATCCGTCACCGTCCAGGCAAGCGCCGCTGTCCTTCAAACGACGAAGGCGGACGTGAATACGAACCTGGAAACGCGGCCCATCGGGAGCCTGCCGCTCTCCGGCTACCGCAACTTTCAAAGCCTTGTGAACCTCGTCCCCGGCGCCACGCCGGGCCGGTTTCAGAACGCCGTCATCGATACGCCTCAACGCGACTTATCGACCAACGTGAACGGCCAGGAACGCGGCGCGAACAATACACGGGTGGATGGCGCGGCGAACATTCTCGTCACCATGCCTCATCACATGGTGTACGTTCCGCCTGTGGAAAGCATCGAGGAAGTTAACATCTCGACCGGCAGTTTCGATGCGGAACAGGGGATTACCGGCGGCGCAGCCGTTACTGTATCGACGAAGTCCGGGACTAACGACTTCCACGGCAGCGCCTTCGGGATGCACTCGAATAACGCCTTCCGCTCCATGTTGTGGGATGAGAACCGCGCCGGGGTAACGGAGAAACCCAAGGGCATCCGCAACATCGTGGGCGGCAGCATCGGCGGTCCGATCAAAAAGAACAAGCTGTTCTTCTTTACGGATTGGGAAGGCACGTTCGAGCGCGTCGGTCGCTCCGGACTGTTCTCAGTCCCGACGGATGACTTCCGCAGCGGCGATTTTACGCGAATGCTCGGAGCGCCGATTCTGGACTCTAAAGGTAACCAGATTCTGGTGCCGACCACCGAGGGCCCGTCCACGCCGCTCCGTGAAGGCATGGTGTTCGATCCCTTCACCGGCAACCCGGACGGCACCGGGCGTTCGGTGTTCTCGAGTAACGGGCGGATCAATGTGATCCCCACTGCCAGGCTGAACGGCCCCATGAAGAAGCTGCTGGACCTGGTGCCTCGGCCCAACCAGTCCGGCGATCTCAGCAACTACTTCAGAACGGGAACTCAGCGCCTGAATCGCAACAACCTTGACGCCAAGGTTAATTGGAATCGCAATGAGAAGAACCAGCTCTGGTTCAAGTACAGCGTCATGGACGCGCTGGTTCACGGCGATTTCGGTCTTGGCGCAGCAGGCGGTGGGTGTTTGTGCGACGGCGGCGTCGGTGACGGCCACACGCTCGTGCAGTTGGCGGGCATCGGCCAAACCTACACCGTCTCTCCCAATTTCCTGGTTGACGGAACGCTCGGTTGGACGCGGTTCGGCCAGAACGTGCAATCCCCTGACCTGGGTACCAATTTTGGGCTCGACACGCTGGGTCTTCCGGGAACGAACGGACCCGATCCGCGTGAAAGCGGCATGCCTGCCTTCTACGTCTCCGATTACTCCGGGCTCGGCAACACCGAGGGATGGAACCCGCTGTTCCGCAACGACCAGTCGTACACGTTCAACACCAATGCAAGCTGGATGAAGGGCGCTCACGAGATCCGCTTCGGCTTTGACTTCCTGCATCACCTGATGAATCACTGGCAGCCGGAACTGGGCGAAGGCCCGCGAGGCGCGTTCTCGTTCGACCCTGGAGTTACCGCGCTCAACCCCGATGCGCTCGCGGGTACCGTCGGTTTCCAGGAAGGCGATCCGTCCTTTGAAAACGGTTGGAACGGCCTGGCCGGATTTCTGCTGGGCACGCCCACCTGGAGCGCCAAGAGCAGCCAGTTCATCAAAATGGACAGCCTGGAAAATGTTTATGGCCTCTATGTCCGCGACCGCTGGCGCGCCACTGCCAAGCTGACCCTCAGCCTGGGAGTGCGGTGGGAGCTATACCCGAACCGGACGCGCTCGGCGGGTCTGGGCATCGAATCGTACGACCCCACAACCAATGAGGTTTTAGTCGGCGGGCGGGGTGGCATTCCCCGGGATGCCGGCGTGGGATACAGCAAGAAGCTGTTCGCGCCTCGTCTGGGTGTCGCTTACCAACTCGCCACCAATACTGTCATCCGAAGCGGGTACGGGATCACCTACCATTCACATCCATGGGGTGCGCAGGCGCTCCGTGGTTGGTTCCCCCTGACGATCGCCGCGGACTTCTCCGGCGTCAACGGCTACCAGCCCGTCACGACGAACGACAACTACGTGGCGGCGGGTGTTCCCAACAAGCCGCTTGGCCCGGATGTCGGGATTATTCCGATCTGCTGTCCGGATATCAGCACAGGCAGGGTTCCGCTCCCGGGATCGAACGAGATGGGCTATCCGGTCGCGAACAAGGAGTTGAAGCGGGGCTACATCCAATCCTGGAACCTCATCGTCGAGCACAAGCTGCCCGGCGAGATCGTAACCTCCATTGGATACGTCGGGACAGCCAGCGTAAACGGTTTCGCGTTCCTGGACATCAATGCTTCGCAAATCCCCGGATCCGGTAATGCGGGACGTCCGCTGTATCCCAAGTTCGGACGCACGGCGACCACCCGGGAGTGGGACGGCCGCACGCACAGCAACTACCACTCGCTGCAAGCCACCATTAACCGGCGCGTAGTGGGCGGCCTGTTCCTGAAGGGCGCTTACACGTACTCGCACGCCATCGATCAGGCGAACTACAGCGATTGGACGGGGTTCAGCTGGAATGCCGCGAGCGTGTTCTATCGCAACCGCGCCACCTCGCAGTTGAACGTGCCCCACATGTTCAACATCGGCTACCTGTATGAACTGCCGTTTGGCAACGGCAAGAAATGGGCTAACAGCGGCCCGGCGCAGGCAGTGCTGGGCGGCTGGCAGCTCAATGGCATCTTCAATGCCTACCAGGGACGCTATTACACACTGAGCGCCTCCGGGGCTTCGTTGAATATGCCGGGCAATGCTCAGACACCGGACCAGGTCCTACCCACGGTCAAGAAGCTGGGCATGGTGGGTGATGATGGGACCTTTTTCGACACCAACGCATTTGCGCGCCCGACCGGCGCCCGGTTCGGCAACGTGGGCCGCAACACGATGATTGGCCCGGGCGTGGTGAATATGGACCTGAGCCTGTTCCGAACCTTCAAAGTCACGGAGAGGTTCAACCTGCAATTCCGCGGCGAGTCGTTCAACTTGAGCAATACGCCGCATTTCAGCAACCCAAACGGGAATCGGAACAGCTCGAACTTCGGAAAGATTCTCTCTACGCAGTCCGCGGATGCGCTCGGCCGCTCACGCGAGTTCCGCTTTGGCCTGCGTTTGGGCTTCTAGCTGGAGACTAGTTTTCGCCGATAACAGGGCGCGGCGAGGAATGCTCCGCGCCCTTTTTGCTGTTCCGCCAAGCGCTGATTGTCAGGAGCGCTACGCACTCCTCCTCAGTCGCATTTCCTCGAACAGCCTGTAGGCGACTGGCAAAACCAGGAGCGTCAGTAGCGTCGAAGTCGCGAGGCCGCCGATCACTACTGTTGCGAGCGGCTTCTGGACCTCGGCGCCGGCGCTTGTCGAGAGGGCCATCGGGACAAAGCCAAGGCTGGCGACCAGCGCTGTCATCAAAACGGGGCGCAGACGCGTGATTGCGCCTTCCATGATCGCCTGGCGGACCGGTGCGCCTTTTTCGCGCAACTGGTTGATGAATGCGACCATCACGACTCCGTTCAGCACCGCAACGCCGGAAACGGCGATGAACCCCACGCCAGCGCTCATCGAAAAGTGCATCCCGCGCATCCACAGCGCGAGCACGCCGCCGGTGATGGCGAATGGGATGCCGGTGAAGATCAATGCGGCCTGGCCCATGGAACGGAAGGTCGCGAAGAGCAGCACGAAGATCAGGAGGAACGTCAGTGGCACAGCGAACATGAGCCGCAGCCGCCCGCTCTCCATGTGCTCGAACGTGCCGCCCCAGCGCATCACGTAGCCGGGGGGTAGCTTCACCTGTCCGGCGATGCGCTCCTGGGCTTCCTCCACGAAACCGCCAATGTCCCGGCCGCGCACGTTGACCTCTAGTGAGATCCGGCGCGAACCGTTCTCTCGCGCGATTTCGGCGGGGCCTTCCTCGCTGACGATTTCGGTCAACTCGCTGAGTGGGATCCGCTGGCCGCTGGGAGCGCTCACTAGCAGATTGCCGATTGCAGCCGCGTCACGGCGGGCGGATTCGGGAAGGCGCACGACGAGGTCGAATCGCATAAAGCCTTCGAGCACGGTAGTCGCGTGTGAACCCGCGATGGCGCTCTCGATAAGCTGCTGGACATCCGCAACGTTGATGCCGTGCCGGGCGATGCGGTCGCGGTCGATCCGGATTTCGAGCACCGGCAGTCCGCTCACCTGCTGCACCTTCGTGTCGGCTGCCCCGCGGACCTGCGAGATGATCCGCGCGGCCTCCGCGGCCTTGGTCCGGAGGACATCCAGGTCTTCGCCGAACAGCTTCATCACGACATCGGAACGCGCGCCCACGCCCTCCACCAGCTCCATCATGCGGAACTTGATTGGCTGCGAGAACGCGAAGCTCATGCCCGGGATCGACTTCAATTTTGCTTCGAGCTCCTCCACGATCTCCTGCTGAGAGCGCGGGTTCGCCCACGCGGAGCGCGGCTTCAGAAAGACGTAGGTGTCGGAATGGTCCGGACCCATGGGATCGGTGGCAATCTCGGGCCGGCCGATGCGGCTTGTGACGGTTTCCACCTCCGGCATTTCCTTAATGGTCTGCTCCATCACCGTAAGCATTTTCACGGACTGAGTGAGGGAGACGCTGGGGAGGCGGGCGGTGTTGATGGCGATGGCGCCCTCGTCAAGGTCGGGGATGAACTCGCTGCCGAGGCCGAGGAAGACCAGCGCGCAGATAGCGACGAACGCCGCCGCGCCTACGAGGACGGCCCCGGGCCGGCGCATGGCCCCAGTGAGGACACGGTCATATATCCGCATGAGGCGCCGCACGACGGGGTTGTCCTCGTGTTCGTGGTCACCGGCGGACGGTTTGCGCAGGCGCTGCGGTTCGCGCAGGAAGAGTGCCGCGAGCGCGGGGATCACGGTCATGCTGAGGATCAGGGCGCCGGACAGGGCGAAGACGACAGTGAACGCCATGGGCCGGAACATCTTCCCTTCGGCGCCGGCGAGGGCGAGGATGGGGAGGTACGCGGCGATGATGATGATCTCGCCGAACTGGCTGGCGCGGCGCACTTCGAGCGTCGCCGAACGGACGGTCTCGATCCGCTCGCCGCGATTCAGCAGCCTCCCGAGTTCGCGCCGGCGCGCCGCGAGCTGGCGAACACAGTTCTCGATGATGATGACGGCCGCATCCACGATAAGCCCGAAATCAATGGCGCCCAGACTCATCAGGTTCGCCGAGATACCGAAGTACCTCATGGCGATGATGGCCACCAACATGGAGAGCGGGATGGCCGAGGAGACGATGAGGCCGGCGCGCAGTTGCAGCAGGAAGAGGAAGAGCACGGCCATGACGACCAGGCCGCCTTCGACGAGATTGCGCACGGCGGTGCCGACTGTGCGGTCCACCAGATCGCTGCGGTTGTAGAAGGGGTTCACGCGAACGCCCTCCGGCAGCGCGCCGGCCACTTCCTTCAGCCTCTGTTCGACGCTCAGCGCGACGGTGCGGCTGTTCTCGCCCTTGAGCATCATCACCATGCCCATCACGGTTTCGCCCTTGCCGTCGCGCGTGGCGGCGCCCTGCCGCACCTGTGCCCCGAGGCTCACCTCGCCGATGTTGCGGATGTAGACCGGGGTGCCCTGGTGCGAAGCTACGACAATGTTTTCGATGTCGCGCTCATTGCGGATGAGGCCGACGCCGCGAAGGAGCTGCTGTTCGCCCGCGTGTTCGATGTACGCGCCGCCCGCATTGGAGTTGTTCTTCTCGAGCGCCTCTATGACGTGGGCAAGGCTTACGCCGAAGCTGACCAGCTTGTCAGGATCGGCGAGCACCTGATATTGCTTCTCCTCGCCGCCGAAAGAGTTCACCTCGATAACGCCGGGCACGGTGCGGAGCTGCGGCTTGATGAACCAGTCGAGAACGGTACGCAACTCCATCAGCGAGCGCTTTTCCGTCGCGGCCGGATCGTTCTCGACCGTGAACTGATAAATCTCGCCGAGGCCTGTGCTGACCGGTGCGATCTCAGGCGTGATGCCGGGGGGCAGCTCTTTTTGCGCGGCGATGAGACGCTCCAGGACAAGTTGGCGCGCCCAGTAGATATCGACGTTCTCCTTGAACGTCACGGTCACCTGCGAGAGGCCGAACTTGGAGAGTGAGCGCACGTCCTCCATTTGGGGAAGGCCGGCCATCGCGAGCTCGATCGGGAACGTGACGTACTTCTCCATTTCGAGCGGCGTGAAGGAGGGCGCCAGTGCGTTCACCTGCACCTGATTCGTGGTGATGTCCGGCACGGCGTCAATGGGCAGGCTTGCTGCCGAGTACAATCCGAAGCCGGCGAGGGCGGCGGCGAGCAGCACGACCAGCACGCGCCACTCGATGCTGAAGTTGACGAGACGTTCGATCATGAGTGGCCTTAGTGCTCGTGATTTCCCAGCGCGCCCTTATTGGCTTCGGATTTCAGCAGGAACGATCCATCGGTCACCACCATTTCACCTGCCGCCAATCCGCCCGTCACCTCGACCCATCCGCCGTTGCGGTCGCCCAGCTTGAGGGCACGCTTCTCAAAGAGCCCGTCTCCGGTTCTCACGAACACCACTGTGTCGCCACCCACTTGTTGCAACGCGTCGTCCGGGACGGCCAGCACCTCACGCACCGCAGCGCCGGGAATTCGAACCGTGGCGAACATTTCGACTTTCAACAGGTCCTCCGGGTTTGGCACTTCCACTCGCACCTTCGCGGTCCGGGTGCTCGGATCCAGCATGTCGCTGACATAGGTGATGGTGCCGGTGAACGTGCGCTCCGGATACGCAGCAATCACTACTTCCGCCTGCCGGCCCTCGCGGACAGCGTGGATGTCCTTCTCGTACCCATCGCCCAGCACCCATACGGTGGAGAGGTCGGCCACCGTCATCAGCTCGTTATCGGTGTCGGCCGTCTCGCCGGGTGCGGCGCTCAGTTGCGTGACGATGCCGGCGAACGGAGCAGTGAGCGTGCTGTGCGAACGCTCACGGTGGTACTC
>DATMXS010000342.1:0-10875 GCA_035561355.1 Bryobacteraceae bacterium
GGCGAGGCCATGTCATGCGCGATCTCCGCGAGCACGCGTTTCTGTGCGCCGGTGGGCCGGAACGGTAGCATCGCCCGGATCTGGTCGCGAACGCGGTCCGTCAGTTGAAACGGGATGCCCTGCCGCGCGCGGGCCGACCGGCGCTTCAGGCCGAGCCCGCATTGAAGCCAGAAGAACTCCTCGAAGATGAGCCTTCGTTGGGCGGGCGACCGGAACGCATTCAGCAGCCGCAGGTCTTCGCCTTCGTTCGGGAAGTGAATCTGCCGGATCGCGTCCCACAGCTCCGGCAATTCCAGCCGCTCGACTACAGACAGCGGAAGCGACTCCTCCACACGCGGCAGCCTCTCGAGCGCCTGGCAGACCAGCCGGCGAAAGATGCGTGTCGTGGTCTTGCCGACGCCCTCGTAGATCGGAACGATGCGCCCTACGTGCAGCGCGGAATCGGCCTCGCCGTCATCGGACAGGATCTCGAACTCCGGGTGGAGCATCGTAAGATCGCCCGTGTAGTTGTCGAGCTCCACCTTTCCGTACAGCGCCACCTTCATTCGCGGCGCGAATACGTCGGCCAGATATGCCCCGTGAAACCACTTGCCGCCCAGGAACGCACCGGAGGAATCGGTGAACACAGCCTCGAACAAGCCCAGATCGCGGCGGCGGAAACCCGCGGCTCGGGCGCTACGGACCTCCGCCAGAACGGTGGCCATCTCTCCGGGAGCAAGCTTGTCGATGGTCTTGACGTTGCTGCGGTCTTCGTACCGGAAGGGGGCGTAGGCGAGCAGGTCTTCGACTGTGCGCAGACCCTTGCCTTCGAGCACGGCGGCACGGGCCGGGCCGACGCCCTTCAGGTACATCAGCGGTGTTGCGAGCGTAAGTTCCAAGCGATTGGAGCCGCGTGTCCGCCGGTCTGCTTCTTGAGGCCGGCCCACTGTGGCGGCCTGCGGCGAGCGGTCCGGCCCTTAAACGGTCGCGGCTCATCTATCTTAACCTTATGGGCAAACGAGCACTTCTCATCTGTTTGGCAGGCGCGACTGCGGCGATGGCGGCCGACTTCCGGCTTGGCATCGTGGGGACGGATACGTCACACGTGCCTGCGTTTACGCGGACGTTTAACGATCCCGCCGCCCCGGATCACATTCCGGGCTTCAAGGTGGTCGCCGCGTACAAGGGCGGCAGCAAGGACTTGGAATCGAGTTGGAACCGCGTGGACAAGTACGCGGCAGAGATCCAGACGAAGTGGGGCGTGGAAATCGTCCCCGAGATCAGTGCGATGTGCGGGAAGGTGGACGGCTTCCTGCTGGAGAGCGTGGACGGCAGGCCGCACCTCGCACAAGCAAAGGAGATTATCGCGTGCGGCAAGCCGATGTTTATCGATAAGCCGCTGGCCTCGACGCTCGACGACGCGCGGGAGATTGCGAAGCTCGCGAAGGCCGCGAACGTACCTTGGTGGAGCGCGTCGAGCCTGCGCTACAGCGAACTTATCAACCAGGTTAAGGGGCCGGAGACGATAGGCGCGATTACATGGGGCCCCGGACCGCTCGAGGAGCATCACCAGCTCGACCTCACCTGGTACGCGATTCACCCCATTGAGATGCTGTACACGCTGATGGGGACCGGTTGCGAGGAGGTGTCCCGCACGTTCACCGAGGGAGCCGACGTGCTGGTGGGCCGCTGGAAGGACGGGCGACTCGGCGTGGTCCGGGCCAACCGGCCCTACAGCGAGTACGGCGCCGTGGTCTTCCGGCCTAAACAGGTCGTGCAGAGCGACCCCAAGGCCAAGATGGGCTATGCACCGATGCTTGTCGAGGTGGCGAACTTCTTCAAGTCCGGCAAACCGCCCGTTCCGAACGAAGAGACCCTGGAGATGTTCGCGTTCATGGACGCCGCGCAGCGCAGCAAGGCGGCGGGGGGAGCGCCGGTAAAACTGAGGTAAACTCCGTCTGGAGGATGAGTTACGGGGCGGGCGCACGGTAGAATATTCATTTCATGGCCAATCTGTTGCAGGGAAAGACTGCGCTCGTCCTCGGGGTGGCAAACAAGTGGAGCCTCGCCTATGCCATCGCCGAAGCTTACCGGAGAGAAGGCGCAGAGCTGATTCTGACTTACCAGGGCGACCGCCAGCGCGAAACGGTCGAGTCCATCGGCGCGGAATTGGGTGCAACGCGTGTGATCGCGTGCGACGTCTCCAAGGATGCGGAACTGGCCGCGCTGACGAATACGCTGCGGTCCGAGGGCGCAACCCTGGACGCCGTGATGCACAGCATTGCCTTCGCGAACCGGGAAGACCTCTCGAAGCGGTTTGTAGAAACTTCGCGCGAAGGCTACCTGATTGCCCAGGAGATCAGCGCATACTCCCTGGTGGCGGTGGCGCGGGCCGTTGGGCCGTTGATGAAGGAAGGCTCCTCACTGGCGACCCTCAGTTACCTGGGCGCGGTGAGAGTCGTCCCTAATTACAACGTAATGGGTGTGGCGAAGGCGGCGCTGGAAGCGACGGTGCGGTACCTCTCGAGTGACATGGGGCCGTGCGGCATCCGCGTAAACGCGATTTCGGCGGGTCCGGTAAAGACGGCATCCGCCCGCGCCATCAAGGATTTTTCGTCCATTCTGGATTACGTCGCAGAGCGGGCGCCGCTCCGTCGAAATACGGACCCGGCCGAGGTCGCCGACGCCGCCGTATTCCTCGCGAGCCACTTGAGCCGCGGGGTGACCGGCAACGTGTTGTATGTGGATTCGGGCTTCCAGATAATGGGCCTATAGGTTCAATGTTATATTTCTTACTCTGCTGTCATTCGGGTGAGGCATTTCAATGATCAAGGTGGACGGACTTACAAAGCGGTACGGCCGCAATGTGGCTGTGGACAACATCTCGTTCACGGTCGAGAAAGGCCAGATCGTGGGTTTTCTCGGTCCCAACGGGGCCGGAAAGACCACGACGATGCGTGTGCTGACGTGCTTTCTGCCTCCGACGGCGGGCACGGCCGAGCTCGCCGGATACAACGTGCTGGAGCAACCGCTGGAGGTGAAAAAGCGGATCGGCTATCTGCCTGAAACCCCTCCCCTATACCCGGAGATGGAGGTCGGGGAGTACCTGACGTTCGTAGGACGGCTCAAGGGCATCCCCAAAGCCGACCTGGCCCGGCGCGTGGACGAAGTGGAAGGCATGTGCGCCGTCGGCGACGTGCGCAAGAAGTTAATCGCCCGGCTCTCTAAGGGCTACAGGCAGAGAGTGGGTCTGGCCCAGGCGATCATCCATAACCCGGACGTCCTGATCCTGGACGAGCCCACCGCGGGTCTCGACCCCAAGCAGATCATGGACACGCGCCAGCTCATCAAGGACCTGGCCAAAGCCGGCGCGCACACCATCATCCTCAGCACGCACATTCTGCCCGAAGTGGAGCAAACCTGCGAACGCGTGGTGATCATCAGCAAAGGCCGTCTGGTGGCGACCGACACTGTCGAGAACCTGACGCAGCGCCTCCGCGGCGCGGAGGCCGTGGCGGTGGAAGTTGAGGCGCGCGATGGCGCTCTCGACGCCGCGGCTGCGCAAAGGCGCCTGGAGCAGGTGGCGGGCGTGAGCCGGGTGCTGCTGCGGGACAACCGGAACGGCCGGTGCGTGTTCGAAGTGGAAAGCCTGGAGAAACGGCAGATCCGGCCGGAGCTGGCGCGAGCCGTTGTGGAGTCCGGCTGGAACCTGAACGAACTGCGGCCGATCGCAGTCAGCCTCGAAGAGATCTTCCTGCAACTGACATCCACAGAAACCGAGCCGGCGCCCGCGGGAGGTGTCGAATGAGAAACATCTGGACCATATACCGCAAGGAACTGAAGAGTTACTTTTCATCCTGGATCGCCTGGATGCTGATGGCGTTTTTCGCCTTCGTATTCGGCTGGTTCTTCTATAACGCGACGGCCTTCTTCGTGAGTCGCAGCATGCAGGCCCAGATGATGGGCGGCGGCGGCCAGCCGATGAACATGAACGAGTGGATCATCCGGCCGGTGCTGATGAATGTCAGCGTCATCGGGCTCTTTGTTATTCCCATGTTGACGATGCGGCTCTTTGCCGAAGAGAAGCGCACCGGCACCATCGAGTTGCTGATGACGTCTCCGATACGCGATTACGAACTGATCCTCGCAAAGTGGTTGGCCGCCCTCACGCTCTATGCTGCAATCCTGGCGGCCTCGGCGATCAACCTGGTGTTCCTGTTCATCTACGGAACCCCGGACTGGAAGCCCATCCTGGTGGGATATCTGGGTCTGTTATTGCAAGGCGGCTGCCTGCTCGCGATCGGGACGTTCATCTCGACGCTGACGCGCAATCAGATCATCGCCGTGGGCGTCACGTTCGCCGTCTGCCTCATGCTCTGGGTTCTCGATTGGGTCAGCGGATTCGAAACGGCGACGTGGGCGCGCGTACTCTCGTATCTCTCTGTTGTGACTCACTACGAGTCATTCTCAAAAGGCGTGATCGACACCAGGGACCTCGTCTATTACGCTTCGGTGATCTTCTTCGGGTTGTTCCTGACGGCGCGGTCGATGGAAGCGCTGCGGTGGAGGGCGTAACATGCGATTCGGCTGGCTGAAAACCCGTCAAACGAAATACTCCGCTTACGCGGCGGTCTACATCCTCGTGATCATTGCGGTGCTCGCTGCCGCGAACTGGCTTGCGAATCGCCACAACAAGAGCGTGGACACCACGTCCAACAAGCGCTTCAGCCTCTCGGATCAGACCGAGAAGGTTGTCCGCAACCTCAAGCAGGACGTGAAGGTCACCGTCTTCGACCGGTCGGACGAGTTCGGCCGGTACCGCGACCTGCTCGACCGGTACGACACTCTCTCGACGAAGTTCCACGTCGAGTACGTCGACCCTGTCAAGAAGCCGACCGTCGCACGCGCCGCCGGTGTCCGCTCGCTCGGAACCATCTATGTGCAGTCCGGCCTGAAGCGCGAGGAGGCCAAGACAGTTAGCGAGGAAGAGATCACGGGCGCGCTGATCCGTTCCCTTAAGACCGGAGAGCGGAACGTCTGCTTCGTAACCGGCAGCGGCGAAAAGACCCTGGCCGACGACGGCCCGAACGGCTTCTCGCGCATGAAGGAACTCCTCGAGAAGAACAACTACAAGACGCGCGAGATTTCGCTTCTCGAAAAGCCCGAAGTGCCGAAGGACTGCACCATCCTGGTCGTCGGCGGACCCACACGGGACTACGTCGAGCAGGCGGCGAACGCGATTCGGACGTACGTCGAGAACGGCGGCCGCGTGTTGTTCATGGTGGATCCGCCGCTCGGATTCGGCAAGCAGGAGGCCGCTGAAAACCCTGCCCTGGTAAAACTGCTCGCGGATTGGGGAGTCACGCTGCACAGGGATCTCGCGCTTGATACGAGCGGCGTCGGCCAACTCTTCGGGCTCGGCCCTGAAGTGCCGCTGGTTGCGACCTACGAGTCGCATCCGATCGTGCGCGAAATGAAGGGCTCGGCGACGATCTTTCCGCTCGTGCGCACGATGGAAGTGAAGTCTATTGATAAGGCCACTGTAGAGACGCTCTTCTCGACTTCTGAGAACAGCTATGCGACGGCCTCGCTCGGCTCCAGTGAGATCCGGATCGACCCTAAGAAGGACAAAAAGGGTCCTCTGCCGCTCGCTGCCGCGGGCACCGTAAAGGGCCATGCCCAGGGTCGTTTCGTGGTTGTCGGAGGCTCTGGCTGGGCGACGAACAACTTTCTTCCGGCGCGAACGGTGGCTAATAGCGACCTGTTCCTGAACGTCATGAACTGGCTCAGTTCCGACGAGGATCTGATCGCGATCCGTCCCAAGGACCCGGAAGATCGGAAACTGTCGCTGACGCGCGCGCAAATGAGCCGCGTGCTGTACGCGAGCCTGTTCGGGCTGCCGCTGCTCGTCCTGGCAAGCGGCCTGTTCGTCTGGTGGCGGCGGAGAGCATAACGATGCGGCCCCGCGGACTCATCATTGCCGCCGCCCTGCTGCTGGTGCTGGGCGGCCTGGTTTGGTGGTCGAACAAGTCGAAGGATGAGGGCGCCGGCAAGGCGGCGGATCCGTCCAAACCTATCCTGGTCGCCATCCCTCAGGACCAGGTTTCACGCATCGAGGTGAAGCGCGCCGCAGGCGAAACCACGGTTCTCGAGCGCAAGGGGGCCGCGTGGGAAATCACCGCCCCCACGCCGCTCCGCGCCGATCAGGACGCGGTTGCAAGCATGGTCGCAACGGCCGCCTCGCTCCAGAGCGAGCAGATCGTGGAGGAAAAGGCGGTGAACCTGGGCGAATTTGGTCTCGTACCGCCCGCCGTCGAGGTGACCATTACAGACAAGGCCGGTAAGGCCCACAAGGTCACATTCGGCGATGAAACGCCTACAGGCGGCAGCTTCTTCGCCCGGGCATCCGAATCGCCTCGCGTCGTCACTGTCGCGAGCTTCACGAAGCAGAGCCTCGATAAGACGGCGGAAGACCTTCGTGACAAGCGCCTGCTCACCTTCGACCAGGACAAGCTCTCACGCGTCGAAGTGACGGCAAAGGGCCGGGCCATCGAGTTCGGGAAGAACAACCAGAACGAGTGGCAGATCCTCAAACCGCAGCCCCTGCGGGCGGACACCGGCGCCGTTGAGGAACTGGTACGGCGGCTCAAAGACGCCCGCATGGAGACTGCTACCGAAGACGACCGCAAGAAGGCCGCCGCGTCGTTCGCGTCTGGAACCCCGGTGGCGACAGCGCGGGTGACCGATGCATCCGGCACGCAGGAGATGACGCTTCGCGCGGACAAAGACAAGAACTACTGGGCGAAGACGAGCGTTACGGAAGGCGTCCACAAGACCAGCGCCGATCTCGGCGAGTCGCTCTCAAAGGGCTTGGATGGCTATCGCAATAAGAAGCTGTTCGACTTCGGCTGGAGCGAACCGTCGAAGATCGACATCCGCGACGGCACGGCCACGCACTCCTGGCATAAGGCGGGAGAAAACTGGCTTGACGGCGCGAAGAAGCTGGATGCGTCGGCGGTGAATGCAGTCATCGACAAGATGCGCGACCTTGCGGCAGCCAGTTTCCCCCAGAGCGGCTTCACGACACCTTCACTCGAGGTCTCGGTGACTTCCAACGAAGGCAAACGCACGGAGAAGGTCCAGTTCGCAAACACAGGCAAGGCCTGGATCGGTAAGCGCGAAGGTGAACCGGCCCTCTACGAACCCGACCCGAACGCCGTGGAGGAACTCCGCAAGGCCATAGGGGCCGTGACGGCAGCAAAGCCGGCCGTAGCGACGCCGAAACGGTAAGTGGCTTTTGAGCCGTGGCCTGTACCGTGGAAGACTGCGGCGTCGTTCCAGGGTCGGACGCCCGATCTCGACAGCGGACGGCAGGCCACGTGCGAGCGACGAGCCACACTGGTCACAGCCCTACGGGCAGACCCTCCGCGGCCGAGCGGTATGCCGCGAACGTGCACTCCAGTGTCTTCAGGTGGTCTTCCCCGCCGTGTAAGGCAGCGGTGCGGCCTAGCATCGCCTTCGTCAACTCGCGCTGAAACGCGTAGAAGCCCTCCTCGTATTCCGCGTTGTGCGAGCGCTCGTCGTCCAGGATCGCGACGCCGCGTTCCGATATCTTGAGGCGGGCGGCGGTGCCGTGCCCGGTCCCGGCCTCATAGGATGCCGCTCCCCCGTCGCCCTCGAGCGCCACGGCGCCTCGGGCCGGCTCTCCTTGGTTCCATGCCAGGTGCACGATAGCCGTTGTAGTTGGATACTCGTACACCGCGTGCACCATGCTTTCTCCGGTAATCCGTGGGTCCAACTGGTGCATCCGGGAATATACGCCCGCCGGCTCCCCGAGAAGGTCGCGCATCATGTCCACCAGCGCCGTGCCGCACTGAAGCCAGACACCAGCGTCGGAAGGGCCGGACCCTCCCTCACCGGCATGCGCCTCGTCGAAACGCAACAGCGCCACTCTGCCGAACATGCCGGCGCAGTGCAGCTCCTTTACACGGCGGAACCACGGGCCATAGCGGTGGCTCGCGTGCAAGTCGAACACGTGCGAGTAATCGGACATCGCCGCAACCAACCTCCGCGCATCGGGAAGGTTGCCGCAGAGCGGCTGGCGGCAGACCATGTGCAACCCCGCCGCCTTCGCGGCCAGGCAGTGGTCCATGTGCTGCGCAGCGGGGCTGAGGATGTCCGCGAAATCCAGGTTCTCGCACTCGATCGCCGCGTCGAAATCGGCATAGATCCGCGCTTCAGGCGCGGTTGCCGCGCGCCTCCGCTCCGCTGCGGCAGGGTCGCCGTCCACAAGAGCAACAATCTCGACTTCCGGGATCCGCTCCCACGCTCGCAGGTGATACTCGGAGAACGCGCCGCAGCCCACAACGACTCCGCGCAGTCTGTGTTCCATAGTTCTGTTGCCGATCATCGTACCGCGACGCCGGATTGCAGGTCCGCTTGAGCGCGGCGGCACGACAGTGTCACACTACTGAGTCATGCTCCGCCGCACCTTCCTCGCCAGCGCCGCAGGCGCCGCCGCCGTTCACGCATTCGCATCAGCCGCAGGCATTCGCCTCGGCATTGACGCTTACTCCATCCGTTCGTGGAAGTGGAAGGCGCCGAAGCTCCTCGAGTACGCAGCCGGGCTGAAGATGGACACGCTTCAGTTCGGCGGACTCGGCGACTTAGAGTCCTTCGAGCCCGCATACCTCGCCGGCGTGAAGGCGAAGGCAGACGCGGCGAAGATGACGCTGGAACTAGGGCTCGGCTCGATCTGCCCTACCACCAAAAACTTCGACAAGAGTTACGGCACGGCTCCCGAGTACCTCACGAAGGCCATCAGAATCGTGCATGGGCTCGGCGGCAACATCATCAAGACCTATGTCGGAGCGTCGGTGGACCGGCAGGGTCCCACCACCGTTGAGCGCCACATCGAAGAGACTCTCAAGGTGCTGGCGGCCGTACGTCCCCTCGCGAAGGATCTCGGCGTCAAGATCGCAATGGAGAACCACAGCGGCGACCTTCTCGCCCGCGAGCTCCGCGGCCTGATCGAAACCGCGGGCAGGGAATGGGTCGGCTGTTGCTACGATTCCGGCAATCCGGCGATGACGCTCGAGGATCCCGTGCGCACGCTGGAAATTCTCGGCCCGTACACCATCACGTCGCACATGCGCGACATGATCCTGTTCGAACACCCGCGCGGGGCCGCGTGGCAGTGGACCGCGCTCGGTGATGGCATTATTGACTGGCCCGCGATCATGGAGCGTTACCGTGCCCTATGCCCCGGCGCCGCGATGCTCCTCGAAAACATCACAGGCCGCCCGCCGCGCGTAGTGCCGTTCCTCGAACCCGATTTCTGGAAGGCGTTCCCGAACCACAACGCGTCCGATTTCGCCACCTACGTCGCACTCGCACGCCGCGGCCGTCCGCTCATGGCCCCAATGATCATCGCCGACGTGCCCGGCCAGCAGCCACCGGAGTTCCGCGACGCGTTGCGCCAGCAGCAGCTTACCGATCTCGAAAAGGGCCTGGCGTTCGCAAAGGACACTCTAGGCGCCGGAATCAACTGCCGAGGCTGACGAAGGAGGCACTCCGCCTGCCTTTCAGCCTCCTGCATTCTGTATTCTATGGAGTGAACATGCCCAAGCTCTCCATCCGCGATCTGGATCTGCGCACCAAGCGGGTCTTCATGCGCGTCGATTTCAACGTCCCTCTCGCTCCCGGCGGGCAGGAGATTACCAGCGATAAACGGATTAAGGCGTCTCTGCCGAGCATTCAGTATGCGATCGAGCAAGGCGCCGGCCAACTGATCCTCGCCAGCCATCTGGGCCGCCCCAAGGGCAAACCGAACCCGGAGATGAGTCTGAAACCCGTCGCCGCGCGCCTGCAGGAACTACTCGGCAGGCCCGTCGTGATGGCTCCCGATTGCATCGGGCCTGAGGTTGAGGATCTCAAGCAGCGCCCGGACCAGATCATCCTGCTCGAAAACCTGCGCTATCACGCGGAGGAAGAGAAGAACGAGCCGGAGTTCGCGCGCCAATTGGCAACTGGCATCGACTATTACGTGAACGACGCCTTCGGCACCGCGCACCGCGCACATGCCTCCACCGAGGGCATCACGAAGTTCGTACCCAAGGCTGCGGCCGGGCTCCTCATGGAAAAGGAGCTCGAGTACCTCACGAAGGTCACCAACAATCCTCCGCGGCCGTCTGTCGGGATCCTGGGTGGGGCGAAGGTCTCGGACAAGATCGAGGTCATCGAAAACCTGCTGAAGATCGTGGACCGGCTGCTGATCGGCGGCGCGATGGCATACACGTTCATGAAGGCGCAGGGGCTGCCCACAGGCAAGTCGCTCGTCGAAGAGGATAAAGTCGATCTCGCCAAGACGCTCCTCGATCGCGCCTATCCTTCCAAGCTGGTCCTCCCGGTCGATCACGTCGTCGCTGCCGAGTTGAAGGAAGGCGCGGCATACCAGCAGGTCGAGACGATTCCGGACGGCATGATGGGGCTCGACATCGGCCCGAAGACAATCGAGCTGTTCTCAAAGGAAATCGCGGCCGCGAAAGCGGTTATCTGGAACGGCCCCATGGGCGTCTTCGAGAAGCCCCCGTTCGACATCGGGACCGTCACGCTGGCGAAGGCCGTTGCGGCTTCGGGCGCGTTATCGGTGGTCGGCGGCGGCGACTCCGAGAAGGCCATCAAGGCCGCCGGCGTCACGTCGAAGATTTCGCACGTCTCCACCGGCGGCGGCGCATCGCTCGAGTTCCTCTCCGGCATCGAATTGCCCGGTGTCACCGCGTTAACGAATAAGTAGCAGTAAGCGCACACTCTCCAATGGCTGCGCCGGGGCCCTCGAAGCCCCGGCCGCCCTTCGACTCCCGCCGGACCCGAACCTCCGCTGTCCGCACCCCCGCT
>DATMXS010000343.1:0-5983 GCA_035561355.1 Bryobacteraceae bacterium
TGGCATGCGCCATCCCTGTTCGACGCCACCGTAGAGAGTGAGTTCGTACACACGGCGCAGCACATGAGCTTCCTCGGGAGCGCGTTGCTGTTCTGGTGGGCGCTGATCCGCGGGCGTGGCGGAGCGCTCGGGTACGGCGCCGCAGTGCTGTATGTTTTCACCACCGCGGTCCACACCGCTGTGCTCGGGGCACTGCTCACGTTCGCGCCCACGCCTTTCTACCCGGCATACGCGGCCGGAAGTACTCAACAGTGGGGCCTGACGCCGCTGGAGGATCAGCAACTCGCGGGCCTCATCATGTGGGTGCCCGCCGGCGTCGTCTACATCGTTGCCGGGCTGTGGCTCCTGGCGGGCTGGCTCCGCGAATCGGAGGCGCGTGTGGCTGCGACGGAGAGGGAGCCGGCGTGGTGACGACCGCACGTGCGCTCGCAAGCGCGGTTCTCGGTGCGCTGCTCGCAGTTTCCGGCTGTGGAAGAGCCGAGGCTGAACGCGCCGCGGAACAGTTGACAGGCGGCGATCCCGCGCGTGGCAGGGTGGCGATCCAAAAGTACGGTTGCGCCGCGTGCCACACCATTCCAGGCATCGCGGGCGCAAACGGGCTGGTCGGGCCGCCGCTCACGGGCGTCGCGACCCGGGTCTATCTGGCCGGCGTCCTCGCGAACACGCCGGATAACATGGTCCGCTGGATCACGCATCCGCGCCAGGTGGACGAGAAAACGGCAATGCCGGAGATGGGCGTGACCGAAAGGGAAGCGCGCGACATCGCGGCCTACCTGTACAGCATCCGCTGAGCGGTGGCTGCCCAAACGGCGGCGGCCTCAGTCAGTTGACCTCACGTAGCCCGAAATCGCAGTCGGTTCTGCGCCCAGAAGGTGAGCTTCGTCGCTCATCACGTCACCGGTGTGCCCAGAAACAAGTGATCGTAGCGCGAATCAATCTGATAATGCGTTACGCTCAAACCCTTGAGCCGAGCCGTGTCCTCTTCGGGGCCTTTGATCTCGTCACGTTTCGCCATTGTGTAGCGGAACGTGTTGATAGCCGCGACCGGCGTCACGTCGTACTTCTGGCAGAGTTGCACGGTGTCCTCGTCGAGTACGCTAGCCAGCTCGAACAGGAAGTAGTTGCTCGCCACATCCTCTCCGCGCGCAATGGCCTGCTTCAGCGACGTGCGGTCTGAGGAGAGCCGGCATTTGCCGTAGAAGGGTTTAGCTTGCCGCCGCCCAGGAGGTAGGCCGAGTGCAGGAGATTGTGGTCGCCGAGGTCGCGGATCACGCTCTGGTAAAACTCGTCCGGCCAACTGTCGCTCTTGATGTCGAGCATCAGGCGGACCCGGCCTTTGCACATACGGCAGACGTCCCGGAAATGGATGGGGCTGGTGTCGCCGGGCTTCGAGCGCAGCCGCTGGACTTCCGCCCATGTCATCTGTTCCACCGTGCGATCGTCGCCGTAAAAGCGGCTGAAGGTGGGGTCATGCTGGAGAAGCGGCTCCCCGTCCTTGGTGCGGCGGATATCCACTTCGAGCATCCAGTAACCCCGGTCGATGGCCGCCTGGATCGACCCGGGACTGTTCTCGGGATGGGCGTCGTCCACAACGCCGCCGCGGTGCGCGATGAGATGATACTTCCCGGGAGACTGAGCCATCAGCTTGGCGAGGGGCAGCCCGGCAATCGCGAGCAACTCGCGGCGCAGCAGCAAACTTTTGTGCAGGGGCATGAACACCATCTTCGTAGAGTGAGGACCTGTCCGTGCGCCCTAAAGCAAAATCAGGCCCGTGCGAATTCCGGTTGTGACCGCCTCCGTCCGGCTCGCCGCGTTGAGCTTCGTAAGAATGGATGCCACGTGAAACTTCACAGTATGTTCGGAGATGTTCAGTCTCCAGGCGATCGTTTTATTGGCAGCGCCCTCTGCCATCAGTGAGAGTACTTCGAGTTCGCGGGGCGTGAGAGCCGGCCGCTCGCTCGACAGGGGCGCCGGAACCGACGCGAAAAGCAGCGCCTCGAGTTCGCTAGGCTCGATCACCACCAGCCCATTCGCTGCCGCTTCTATCGCTGCCAGGATTGCTGCTGGCGACGCGTTTGGCGGGAGGACCGCCCGAATGCCTAGGCGCAGCGCGTCGTGCGTCCAGGCCGGCCGCGACCCGGCGCCCAGCAGCACGTAAGCCGGCGGGCTGCCGTCCTCCGGAGGCGCGATCTCGTCCTGGGAAATGGCCGCCAGCACCACATCGGGCCGCACCACTTCCATGCCCGAGAGATCGGGGAACGATCCCACCAGTTCCACTCCGGGCGTCGAAGCCGCCAGCGCTTCGAGCCCTGCACGCAGGAGCGGCGACGGCGCGGCGATCAGGAGCCGTATCACGCAGCCACCGCCCGCGCCTCCAACCGCACCACGGTCTCCCGCACACGCCTGCCGTCACCGCGAAGGAAGCGCAACCGCAGCGTCTCGTGGCCGCGGTCGAGGGCTTCGCCAAGCGCATCGAGTGAAATCAGCAGCAGGTCGCCCGGGCGGAGCGCTGCCATTTCTGCGGCGCCTCCAGCTTCGACTTCCAAAATCCTCAACCCCAGCGATACGGGGCTCAGCGTCACTCCGAGTGAGGGACGCGGTCCGCGCAGCAGAAACGCCGCTGCCTCGTTCGAGGGTGCCGCGATGCCAAGACCGTTCACGATTGCCGTATTGATTCCGATAACTTGGCCGCGCGCGTTGGCGAGCGGCCCTCCCGAGTTGCCCGGAGCCAATCGAACGTCCGCGCGAATCCAGCGCTGGCCGCCCATTCCGGGTATTGCGCCGATGGAGTGAACTACTCCTGTCGAGACCGCACCGGCGAAGCCGAAGGGGCTACCCACTGCTATTACCAGCTCCCCCGGGCGCACCGCGGAGGAATCACCGGGCGCTGCCGGCTCCAGATCCGCGGCGGCGATCCGCAATGCCGCCATGTCCCGCCGGAAGTCCCGGGCCGTGACGCGCGCCGGAACGCTGCGCCCGTCCCACAATTCCACTTGAGCTTGGTTGTGGCGCGCCACGTGCGCGTTCGTGAGGATAAGCCCGTCCGCACTCCAGACCACACCGGAGCCGAGTGCCTGGCTCCCGCCGAAAAGGATCTGGACTGTCGAGCGCCGCAGTCGTTCCGAAACATCTCCGAACCCGCGCATGTTCAGCTCCTCCTCGGCCGTTCTCCAATCGTGACGGAGAACTGCCGTGACTCGCCCCCTCGGATCGCGGCTGCCGTTACCGATTGCCCGATGGCGCGGGCTTCCAGAATGCGCTGGATGTCCTCCGTGTCGGACACGGCAGTGCCGTCCAGCGAAACCAGCACGTCACCGATGAGTACGCCTGCCCTGGCTGCCGGTCCGTCCTCGCCGACCGACAGCACGATCAGACCTTTCCGATGATCGGGCAACTCCACGGGTTGCAGGCCTATGCCCAAATAGCCACGGGCCACGTGGCCGCGAGCAAGGATCTCGTCCAGCACGCGTTCTATTGTTGTGGCGGGAATTGCCAGTCCGGCGATGCGCGAAAGCACTGATGTCGCTATGCCGATCGTCTCTCCAGCGAAGTCGATGACCAGTCCGCCGGAAGAACCGGGGAAGAGCGTCAGGTCAAGGCGAATGTATCGATCCAGGAGCCCTCCCCGCCACGTTCGCCAACTGCCGCTGACGGCGCTCACGATTCCCATCGCGGCGTTTACGCCGGAGTCGTGTGAACGTCCGATCGCCATCGCCAGGTTCCCCGGCGCGGGCTCACCGGCAATGACGAGTGAAGGCCCTTCCGATTCGACCTTCAACACGGCAATATCTGTCCCTGCATCGCGTCCCGCCAGTGTTGCGGGCGCAGTCTTACCGTCGGGGAGCGTGACGGTTATGTCCTCCTCCCGCCGCACGGTATGTTCCGCCGTGACGACCACCCCAGGCCTCCACAGCACACCACTGGAGGAGAATCGCGAGCGTGCATGTACGGCCACCACGGACTGGCCTGCCCGGGCCGTCAGGCCTGCCAGTTCGGTCGAAAGCGCTGATAGTTCGCTGGCCATTAAGCCTCCTATGACCTCAGCATGCGACTTCCGTGGTTCCGCTCGCATCGGCAATTCGGCCAGGGAACAACCAGTAAAACGGTCAGGGGGCGCACATCGGAGGGAACTGCCTACGCGGCTCGAAACAGCAGCAGATCCAGACTGAACGTCAGTCGCATCGCTTCGATAGGCTGCGATCGCATGGGCCGGTATATCGAAAGCAGGACGTCATGAACGGCGGAGGCATCAAGATCCGCAGCGGTGGTGACGCGGCTCTGATGGATGAGCGTGAAGCCCTCTGCGAATGTCTCGACGGTGCGGGCCACGCGATCGCGGCCCGCGCCACGCAACTCGATCAAGTCCTCAGGCGCGGCAAGGGCAAGCAGGAGGCGTCCGTCAGCCCGTAGAACACGCCGGAATTCGCCGGCGTTCATCCGCGCCGTGATCGATAGCACGATCGAGAAGGAACGGTCCGCATAAGGCAGGAAGCGATCCGCATTGCCGACGATCCACTCGCATTGCGGGTAGCGCCGCGCCGCGGCGTCGACAGCGGGAACCGAGATATCGATCCCATGGGCGTCGAAGCCCGTCTGGCGAGCGAGGGCGCCGAGATAGAAGCCGTCACCGCAGCCCGCATCCAGGACGACATCGCCCGGAGATGCGGCGATGATCCCCGCGATGCCGTGCAGCAGCGGCTCGGTCACGCCGCGATCGTGCAATCGCCGCCGCGCTGCAACCGCCGCTGCCGTGTCGCCGGGCTTCTTCGATCGCCGCTCCTGCGGCTGGAGCAAATTGATGTATCCGCTGCGCGCGATATCGAACGAATGTCCAAGCGGACAGAGTACCCGCCGCTCCTGGCGCACCAGCGCCATGTGGCAGTCGCGGACGGGGCAAAGGAGCATGCGTCGAGTGTAGCGAACGGCCTTTCCGCCTAGCGGGGGTGGGTGCGAACCGCAACGATCTCGGGTTCCTTGGCTACGCCGCCAAGAATCCGGGATTTCAGGAGAATCTCGAAGTATGGGAGTTTGCCGCCGTTGACCGCGGTCAGCCGCTGCATCAGCCCGCGATACGTCGCCGGTGCAGTGATGTACTCGCCCGCCGCCTCCGTTCCCTGTCCGGAGGTTCCGGCAACGATCAGGACACTCCCGTTCTGCCTCAGGTTTGGAACAAAGGCGATCATGCTGAACGCAAAGGACCGATCGCCTGCCGCCTGCCCGGGACCGTATGCAGCGGCTTCGCCGGGCCGCGGAGCCTTATTGAGGACGATGTCAGTCTGCGTCTTCTCGTCCCAATCGATCCAGAAGTTGAGCTGTTGTTCGAAGAGGTGATTCCACGGGTTGGACTGTACACTCCCCAGCACAATCGCATTGCCGCTCGTGAAGTCATCGATCTGCGTGAGGCGCGCCGTACTGAGCGAGATCCGCCGCCAGGCGTCCTGGTTCACGTTCCGTAGCCGGTCCACTAGCCTGACGTCCGCAATGTCCGTCCAGTGCAAACGGGGGAGAGAACCCAGCAGCGGAGGCGCGTCGGCAACCGGCGCCGGCCCTTTTCCTTTATAGTCAGCCCGGATGTAGTCGTCCAGGGATACGGGGCTCCCACGGAGAGCCTGGGCCGCAACCAAGCCGGCATCGGCACAGACGATCCGCGTCTGCACATCATCGTTGAATAGGGCCGGCCAGAGCGGAGCTCGATCGGTGGAGTGCGCGGAACTCAAAATCCTAGCCAACTCGCGGTGGTTGCTCCATCCCCACGCTCCCAGCAGCAGGAGGGCTATGGACAGCATTGCGATAACCGGCCACAGCCGCGCTGCGGGCACCGGGCCGGCGATGGCTTCCGGTGCGGCCGGGACAATTGGGACAGCCGTCCGCAACGGCTCCACAACCTCTTCCCGGGGCCGGAACACCGGAACGTAGCCCCCTTTAGGGACGACGAGCACGAGCGGCTCCGCAATTCCTTCCGAGGCGAAGTACTCCTCGAGAC
>DATMXS010000344.1:0-8516 GCA_035561355.1 Bryobacteraceae bacterium
CTTCTGGAGCGGTTCGACAAGAACATCTACGCCTCGGGCGCAACGATAGTGAAGGCGGCGGTCGGGGGCAATCCGTCCCATCCGCTGCTGGACGGCCGTGTGGAGTTCAAGAAGGCGTCGGTCAACCTGATCGACATACCGAACGGGATCAGCGATGCGAACGGCGTCGTGCTCTTCAATGGTGAGCAGGCGGTTATCCAGAGCTTTACGGGTCAGTCCGGCGGCGGCGAAGTCAAGCTGGCGGGCTTCGTTCGGTATGCGGGCGGCGAGAGTCTCTTCCGCATTCAGGCGAATGCAAGCAAGGTGCGGGTTCGGTTTCCGCCGAGCGCGAGTACGGGGGTGGATGCCGCGCTCGATCTGAACGGAACTACGCGAGACAGCCGGCTGACCGGAACCGTGACCGTGCTGGATACGGCGTTTTATTCGAATACGGATTTCGGATCGATGCTCTCGAAGGCCGGAACGCCTCCCCGCACGCCCTCCGCCCAGACCGGGATGCTCGCCAACATGCGGCTGAACGTCCGTGTGGAAACCGCGGCGGCAGCGCAGTTCCAAACCACGCTCGCGCAGAACCTGAAGGCCGATATGGAACTCGAACTCCGCGGCACGGCGGCCAAGCCCGGCCTGGTTGGCCAGATCGTGGTTTCTCAAGGCCAGATCGTCTTCTTTGGCTCCACGTACGACATCAACCACGCTACCGTTTCCTTCTATAATCCCCAGCGGATCGAGCCGGTGGTGAATGTGGATCTCGAAACCGAGACGCGCAGCGTAAAGGTGTTCCTGTCCGTAACCGGGCCGATGGACCAGCTCAAACTCGCGTACCGTTCTGATCCGCCGCTTCCTTTCTCCGATATCGTGTCGCTGCTCGCGACGGGTAAGGCGCCGAGCACGGATCCGGTCCTGGCGGCGAAAGAACCGGCGTCACCTGAGCAGAGCTGGCAACAGATGGGCGCCTCGACCCTGCTCGGGCAGGCCGTCGCGAACCCCGTTTCCGGACGCCTTCAGCGGCTGTTCGGAGTTACGAAATTGAAAATCGACCCCAAGATTACAGGAGCGGAGAACAGCCCGCAGGCGCGACTGACGATGGAACAGCAGATCACCCGGGACCTGACCTTCACGTATATTCAGGACGTAACGGAGAGCAACCCACAGATCCTTCGCGTGGAATGGACAATCGACCCGACCTGGTCAGCCGTGGCGCTTCGGCAGGAGAACGGCCAATTCGGCCTCGATTTCTATTACAAGCTGCGGATTCGCTGATATCCGCTGGGGGCGTACCCGATCTGCGACGTATGTCTTCGGAAGGCAAGGGGCTCCGTGGAGTCCCCTTTACCCTACTGAACAGTGAACTTTACCGTGAGCGCCTGTCCCGGCGTGCCGGTTGCGTTCGTCCCACTGTAAGGCGTCAGCGTGAGCGTATGGCTGCCGGCCGGCAGCGCCCAAGGCCAGTAGTCCCCGCCGCTATCGCCGCCGATCGTGTAGGGAGCCACGTTCTCCACTCGAACGGTGCTGCCGTTCAGCACGAAGGCGACGCTCGCTATACCGCCGCCGCTCGTCCGAGCCAGAATGTTCAGATTGCTGGTCGGCAATCCGGAACGCTGAATGACGGTCCCGTCGGCGATGGGATCGAACCCGGCGATCGGCTGATCCGTGTTCGCGTTGATTAGTGCAACGGATGTGACCGCGGCTGCAGGGGGTGGCGGCGGTGCCCCGATAGTAACCGTGATCGGGGTTGCGGTCGCGAGGTTGCCGGCCGCGTCGCGAGCACGAGCCGAGAGTGTGTGGGATCCGCTCAATCCGGTTGTATCCCACGTCACTGCGTAAGGAGCGCTTGTGGCTTCGGCGCAAAAAGGAGCTCCGTCTAGCAGGAACAGAACTCCCGCCACACCTGTGTCGTCGGTTGCGTCTGCCGAGACCACCACCGCACCCTGCACCGTGGCGTTCGGCGTCGGGGCGGTCATCGTCACGGTAGGCGGCATGCCGTCACCGGTGGCCTGATCGACCACTGTGAACGAGACCGAGAACTGTGCCCCGGGCGAGCCGGACGCATTCGCGCCGCTGAAGGGGACGGCGGTGAGCGAGTACGATCCCGGCGCCGGATTCCACGGGTAATAGTTGCCCGACGTATCGCCCGCAAGCGCATAGGGAGCTGCCGTCTCCGTCCGGAAAATGCTCCCGTTGAGCGCAAACTTGACACTCCCCACCGTAGCCGGTTCCGTTATCGCAGCCACGTTCAAGTTCCGCGACGGTAGAAGCCGCAGGTTAATGACGGCTCCGTTCGCAAGCGGATCGAAGCCAGCGACGGGCTGATCGGTATCAGCATCGATCAGCACGAAACGGGTAATGGACATCGTGGAAGATGTCGAGCTGGCGACCGTGACCGATACTGACGCTGTCGTGCTGTTTCCGCATGCATCGCGAGCGCGTACGGAGACCGTATGCGCTCCGTTCGCGACCGACGCCGTGTTCCAAAGAGCGGAGTAGGGCGGAGAGATGGCCTCGGCGGCGATCGGCTGGCCGTCTACGAGAAACTGCACGCCGGCGACGCCGATGTTGTCGGAGGCGTTTGCCGAAACCGTGACCGTACCCGATACGGTCGCGCCCTGGGTCGGGCTGGATAGAGACACAGAGGGCGCGGTTGTATCACCGGACGCCGTGTTCGCTAAAACGGCGTCCGCGAACTGATCAATCAGCGCGCCGGAGATCCTGCCCCCCGCCGCGGTCGAGACCGTATTGACGCCGGCGAGGATCATGTCATATTTGGGAATCACGTGCATGCTGGTGCCATAAGAACCCGTGGTCGTGCATGCGACGGTTGTTGAACGCGAGCCCTCATATCCCGCCCGGCCATGCGGCAGCCAGAACCCCCATGAGTAAGTGCCGGGCAGCCGGGGAGTTACATTGACTTGATTGTCCACCTCGCCCGAGCCAGTCCCGCCGGCCGTCGCCGTGTCAGGAATCTGGCTTACATACAGACCTTCAACGAACCACGGCGGCAGCAGTTGCTCTCCGTTCCAGGCGCCTCCCTTTAGGATGAGATACCCCACGCGCGCAAGGTCGCGAGTGCTCATGATAAAACCGCCGCCTCCCCATCCGCTGATTGCGCCCACCAAGCTGAAAGCGTCCTGGATGCCCAGTTTGTCAAGATATGCATCCCTGAGTGCCTGAATTTCGGTGCGACCAGGGTAAAACGTGTACATCAGGTGTTGTCCGTACCGGATTGCGCCGCTGTTGCTGTACGCATAGTGATCGCCCGGACTGTGGGGAGTGAGGTTGAAGTCGCTGGTCATGGTGAGGAAATGTCGAAGCGATGCCAACGGGGGCGCGGGGCGGTCCGACCATGGGATCAGCGTCTCCATAGTGATTTTTCCTTGCTGGAGGAGCAGACCGGCGAGCGTCGCAAGCAGTGTCTTGCTGCCGGAATAGAGCGGCCCCGAGCGGGTGATATCACCCTTAGCCCCGATAATTTTCCCGTTGCGGATCACAACGGCTATGGCAGGCATGTTCGCCATTGCGGCATCGAACTTGGCGGGATCCATGCCTTCGGCTTGCGGCGTCGACAGTTCCCAATCGGTGCCCGGATAAATCTGTGCGGATATAGGAGCAGGTGTAAGTGCCGCAATCGCCACGACTGAGACGACTGTCATGAGCGATGTCACGTGCGAACACACTCGTCCCCGTACAATAGTCATGAGTCGCATCCCCCCGACTTCGCTTTCGGGCGCCCCCACATGACACCCGTTGAGCCCCGTCAGTCGCCGAGTAGATACGACGACCTTGCGACGGCGGCAGTCTGTTTGTATTCTTCTTCAGCATACGCCCGAAATGAAGAAAACTCAACCGTGGGGATGCGATCTGTTCTAAACTGGAAATCGTAACTGTGCACCGCGTAATTTTGTTGGCGTGCATCGTAATTATAAGTTTACGTTTCGTACCGGGCGTAAACTCCGCAATTCAAAGCGGAATTTTCGCGGCGACATTCGGCGAACGGTTTCTCGCGTATGAGTTACTCGGGAGCGCGTTCGTTTTCGCCGCATCGCGACCCGGATGGAAGCGTTGGGGGCGAGCCGTGTTGTACGGCGCGCTTATTGGCTCCCTCTTCCTCCGTGTTCCGGAACCCGTGCGTCCGTTCCCTGCGCTCTTCGCGGCCACGGCGTTATTGGGCGCCGGCACGATCGTCGCCGCGGCCGAACGTGCTTGGCTTCAGAAAACAAAACGGGCCGCAGTCATCTTCGCGGTCATGCTGGCGCCGATTTCTTTCCGGGCGGTCCGGTTTGCGATGCTGAGCCTGACCCCGGGCCTGATGCCGCAAACGCAGGATGCACTCCTGTACGTCTTCGACGCAAGCTACGGAGCGCAGGTGAGCTTCGCCGCGGGGCAGTTGTTCCGCGAGTTCCCTGCTCTGGCCTCGCTGGCCTTCCGCTCGTACATCGCCATGCCACTGGCGATTGCGAGCCTGTACGCAATCTGGTTCTCGCGAGAGCACCGATCCAGGCCGCAGGTGAACATCGTGGTGATGGCGATCGCGATGAGCTTGGCCGGGTACGTGGCGTACTTCGCGGTGCCGGCATGCGGACCCGCATACCAGTTCGGGGCAGCGTTTCCAGGCGACGCGCCAGACGCTGCGTTGCTCAGCGGGGCGCCGGTGCCGCTCACCATTCCGGGGGCGCCGCGAAATTGTCTGCCGTCACTGCACTTGGCCTGGGCTCTGATGGTACTGCTGAACACACGAAGACTCTCGCTTCCGATTAAGGCGGGAGCGGCTGCGTTCTTTGCGCTGACGGCGCTGGCGACCCTCGGTCTGGGCGAACACTACCTGGTGGATCTGGTGGTAGCCGTGCCGTTTACGGTGGGGTTTCAGGCAATGTGCAACCGTTTGGTTCCGGCACTCGACGGAGCACGCCTGCTGTGTGCCGGGTGGGGTGTGGCGGCCACCGCCGGGTGGATGATTTTCCTGCGGCTCGGAACGCCGCTGTACCGCGACAACTACGGGTTGAGTTGGACTTTATCAGTACTCACGGTTACCGTGTCCCTGGTATTGGAATGGCGGCTGGCGCGTCGCTCTCTAGCGCCGGCGGCGGTCCAAAGCGCCACCGCGCGTGCAACTCCGATCGGGCTGCTTGCACCGACCCGAGGGTCTTGATTGCGTTGGATGCGATCCTTACAATCGGAATGCGAGGGTCGGCCCGATGCAGAGAGGGGCGAAGCACGGCTGGATGCGGAAGCGATTTCCGGCCGTAGCGGTTACAGCGTTAGCTCTATTCGTCGTCGGGACGACCGGAGCCGGCATTCTCTACCACTTCGGCGCCCGGTCCCAATTGCTGGGCTCGGGATACGGTGCCTGGTTCATGTCGGACGATGAACTTGCGGCCCATGCATACCAGCTACAGATCTCTGGGAACAACAGGGAGGCCTTGAAGCTATTTCAGGAGGCACTGCAGAGGGATCAGGCGTCAGCGTACCGCTGGTGCGATTACGCTGAGGCTCTGCTGTCAGTTGGGGACGAGCGCAGGGCACGCCGTTGTATGGAGAGGGCGGTTGAACTGGGTCCGCATGTCGGGCCGGTGCGTATGCGGGCTGTGAACTTCGCGTACCGGACCGGTGATGCGAAGTGGGCGCTCGAGCAGGGGCTGAAACTGGTGGGAATCGCGCCGGATTACGACGATCTCATCTTCTCGGTTTGGGACCGGATGGACCTGGACGTCGCGACCGTGCTGAAAGCCGGGCCGCCGGACCGGAGGTCGGCGCAGGCGTACTTCCGGCGATTGCTGACATTGGGAAGGATGGACGACGCGCACGCCGCGTGGTCCTGGACGCTGGACAACGGGTTTGCGGACGATAAGCTGGCCGACGACTACGCAGTATCCTTGATTAAGGCAGGGACGCCCGACCAAGGTGCGCACGTCTGGGCACAGTACGCGGGGGCGCGCGAACCCGGTTATCCGGACCAAGACGCAGTTTTCAACGGTGGGTTTGAACGGGAGCCAGCGGGAAGAGGCTTCGATTGGCAAATCTATGAGGTCCAGGGTGCACGGGCGAAACGAGAGGCGGGAACGGCAACGGAGGGACGCTGGTCACTGCGGGTGGACTTCGACCACACGCAGAATCTGACGTACCTGCACACTACGCAACGGGCGTCCGTGAGGCCAGGCGTGTGGCGATTCGAGGCACGGCTCCGTACAGAGGCCATTACGACCGACCAGGGCGTAGGGTTCCGGGTGCTTGATGCGGATTCAGAAGAACGCCTGCAGGCACAGACCGAACGACTCACGGGTACTCACGGCTGGACGCGGCTCGGAACCGAAATCTCAGTTGGTCGGAGCACAAAATCAGTCTTGGTCCAATTGATCCGGTGGCCGTCATGGAAATTCGACAACAAATTGGGCGGTACCGTGTGGGTGGACGCGGTGAGTCTGAGGCCGCTGGCGAGGTGAGTTCTACATTCGCCGGCCAATCCGGCCGGCGTCGGCATTCACGAGCGTGTCAGCGAAATCTTCGCCGAATGCGACCGCCGCTCACAGTGTTCGCTTGCGGCAGGTCCTCGACCGGCGGGCCGCCACTAGAAGCACTCATCGCGCGCACGTGCGGCGCGTGACGGCGGGCGATACCGGGACGGCTCACGGGGAACGTGGGGCGCAGGGCCGGGTGAACAGGTTGAGTCGATCGCGGTTTCCGGTTCTGGACCAGTTCGCGGTAAACAGAATCGACGAAGGGCGTAAATGTCAGCGGGCTCTGGGCCGAATGAAAGTCCCGAGTCAAATGGATGTAGTCGGAACCCGCGAGGGGAATGCTCACCGACCACTGACCGTTCCCGGAGGGACAGATCGATTCCTGATAACTCTTGCCGTTCAACTGCAATGCGACCGAGGTGAAGCCGAACTCACGCGCGCCTTCTCTGACGGCATTCCAGCATTCATCCTGCGTAACGGCCGCCGTCAGGGATGCCTCAAACCTACCGAGACGGAGTTGGTCGCCCACGTGTCTGCGGAGCAACCTCAAGCGGAGCGAGTCGGCTGCAGCACGGAATTCCTCGTAGCCCAACCGGTGAATGCAAAACCAGGCGGCAATGCTGAAGCCGAGCAGCACTAACCCACTTAGTCCGTTGGGCACGTAGCTTTGGATCAGCGCGAAGCACGCAGCCGCGGCGCTAGCCAGGTAGAGCATCATAACCACTCTCCGAGGCGTGAGTCCGAGGTCGAGCAGCCGGTGGTGGATATGTCCGCGGTCAGCACCGAAGATCGGCTTGGCGGTCAGGAACCTGCGAAGAACGGCCAATCCCGTGTCGCAGATCGGGACCGCGAGTGCCATGAGGGGCGCTACCATCCCCAGAATAGTGGTGCTCTTGTGCGACCAGATCACGCTGTAACAGCCGAGCAGAAAGCCGACGAATAGGCTGCCGGCATCACCGAGGAAGACGGTCGCGGGGTTGAAGTTGTACCGGAGGAAACCGATCAGTGCACCCGCCAGCGGCGCGGTTGCCAAAGCCAGTCCGAAATCGCCGTGCAATAGACCGGCTACAAACGTAGTGAGCGTGGCGAAGAGTCCTATCCCCGCAGCCAGGCCGTCCAACCCGTCAATCAGGTTGAAGGCGTTGGTGCAAGCGATGAGCCACAGCAGCGTCAAGAGCACGCCAATCCAGGGATTCACCGCCTGCCAGGCGATCCCGTATATCCGCACGCCCGCAAGGCACGCCAGCACGGCGCCGGCGAATTGGCCACCGAGCTTTTGCCACGGCGTCAGGCCGAAGCGGTCATCCAGTAACCCTGTCACGAAAACGATGACAGCCGCCGGCAACAGCCGCCACGCGAGGTAGAACGAGTCATCCGCGGCTGCCCTGGCATTTAGAGGTGTGAAAGCAAGCAAGCCCAAGGCGGTCACATAGGCTAGAAACACGGCGATCCCGCCAACGCGTGGCACGGGTGCGCAATGGACTTTTCTCGCATCAGGCAGGTCGACCCACCCGAAGCGAACGGCCACCTTGCAAAGGACTGGGGTAACCGCCAGAGCAACAACCAGGGCGGACGAGAACAAAACTAGTAGCGTCAGCATCTTACCACTTCCTACCCAGAGGTTGATGAAAGGCTTCGAAGCCTAAGTATCCCGAGCCTTTCGCCTCCACCAAGACCCGCGCGGAGCGAGTCAGCGTTGCCATGCAGCAAACACTGAAATGACGCGTACGGAGGCCTATCCGACACCGCGCACCGCGCTGTCAAACGTAACCTTTGATGAAATACCAGGCGATCCCCATCCACTCATGAATGGCGTCCTGGTTTTCGCGAATGAATCTCTGGCGCGGTATCAATTCGCCTGCGTCTGAGACGAGCAGGGTGGCGCGGTATCTACATGGCGCCGGAACCACATCTAAGCCCTGTTTGCGGAAGGACATGTCCGCCCTCAGGGCGTGGTATGCCTCGGTCACCAGAATTACCTTGCGAACCTGTTTCCGACTGAGGACCTCGGCCGCGTACTTAGCGTCCTCATGAGTGTTTGCCGCACGCCCCTCAATCCAGATCATC
>DATMXS010000345.1:0-2017 GCA_035561355.1 Bryobacteraceae bacterium
GAAGGTCACTGCCCGAGTGCCCGCACTCGCTCCCGCATGGTCGCGCTGCACCACGGAAGTCGCGGCCCTGTTTGACCGACCCTGCCAGAGATAGGGGAAGTCCCTCGATTCGGAAAATCAGGACGAATCAGCGCGGTTTCCGGAAGTGATAGGTTGATCGTCATGGCATTCAGATCTGCTGTGCTGCCGGTTCTCTCGATGTTTGGCGCCGCCGCCGTTCTTGGCGCAGGACCCGACCTGGATTCATCCATCGCGAAGCACCGAACAGGCGTCCTCGTTGTAAGGGCAGCGCCGGGCGCGAAGATCAGCGTCGAACAAGTCCGGCACGAGTTCTGGTTCGGCGCGACTCTGCCCGGCGGCGTATTTACCGGGCGGACGAGCGCGGCCGACATCGCGAAGTTCAAGGAAGTCTTCACCAGCATCTTCAATGCCGGTGTGCCCGAGGCCGCCTTCAAGTGGCACGACATGGAGAAGGAAAAGGGGAAGGTGGATTACTCCACGGTTGATGCCATGCTCGCGTGGGCCGATGAGAACAGCATCCCGCTCCGAGGGCACTGCATTTATTGGGGGATTCCGAACCGCGTGCAGGGGTGGCAGAAGGAACTCGGCGACGACGCTCTGAGGATGGCCGTGCGCGAGAGAGGGCGGTCCATCGCCGCACGCTACCGCGGCCGTTTCGCCGAGTATGACCTCAACAACGAGATGATCCACGCCAACTATTACGAGCAGCGGTTCGGGCCGGAGTTCGTGAAGCAGATGGCGCTGTGGGTGAAGGACGGCGATCCGGACGCCACGCTGTTCTTTAACGACTACGACATCACAACAGGAAAACGGCTCGACGATTACGTGAAGCACATCCGCAGCATTCTTCAGATGGGAACGCCGATGGCGGGCATCGGTGTGCAAGGGCACCTTCACGGCGACTCACTCGACGCGGCCGCGCTCCAGAACTCGCTGGACGTGCTTGCCCAGTTCAATCTTCCGATCCGCGTGACGGAGTTCAACTTCCCCGGACAGCGCTCGCGGCACTATAACAAGCGCGACGCGGTGCTCACGCGCGAAGAGGAGAACGCCAAAGCCGAGGCGTTGAAGGAATACTTCAGGATCTGCTTTGCGCACCCGGCGGTGACCGGAATCATGATGTGGGGGTTCTGGGAGGGAGCGAATTGGATTCCGCAATCCTCCCTGTACAGGCGGGATTGGACCCCCACGCCCGCGGCGGACGCCTACAAGGACCTCGTGCTGAACAAGTGGTGGACGCGCTGGAGCGGGACCGCCGGCCCGGACGGCTTGGCCACCATTCGCGCGTTCTACGGCAAGCACCGAGTGACGGTCAACGGCAAGGCGATCACCGTGGATCTGAAGAAATCCGAGGGTTCAAAGCTGGTGGACGCGGAGTGACGTGGGCGCAGCGGTGCAATAAAGATCACTGGATCGCTCACCGCTGGCGATCTGCCCTGTAGAGGCCGACGACCGCTTGTTCCAGCGGTAGAACGACCAATGCCGGGCCGCCGTTGGCGGGCAATAAAAGAAGTTGGTAGTCAGCCCTGCAATCGTGCCTGTCCTTACTGTGGTCGTCCTCGCTATAGACCTTGAGCACTGCTGCCACACCATCCGGGCCGCGTACTGCGCCGGTCTGGGTCGCAACAACGTTCGCGCACTTCATCGACGTCTCCGCTGGGGCAAGGAGCGACGCAACAAGCAGAAGCCACAACATGCCCACGAGATTAACGCACGTCCGATATGCGGTAGCGGCAGCGTAGACCCCAAACTTGTCGATTCTGCTGATCCTCGTTCGACATCAAAATAGAGTCTCGGTTCATATGATCGAGACCATCCGGGAACCTTGGCAACCGTAAGACGAGGCATAACGATGCGATTCATGATGATTGTGAAAGCCAACAAGGATTCGGAGGCCGGCGTTCTCCCCAGCAAGGAACTGCTCGCTGCGATGGGGAAGTTCAATGAGGAGATGGCGAAAGCCGGAGTGCTGCTCGCGGGCGAGGGGCTCCACGCG
>DATMXS010000346.1:0-4349 GCA_035561355.1 Bryobacteraceae bacterium
ATGCCCTGCTCCTTCTGCGTGCGGTAATGAGAGTCGGTGGGCAGCTCAACCTCGAACGTCAGCAACTGCCCGCTGCGAAAACCGGGATTCACGGCCTGAAGCCGCGCGACGCTGCCCAGCATCAAACTCGCTCCAGCCAGAAGGACCAGCGCAAGCGCCACTTCGGAGATGACGAGCGCGCCGCGCCAGCGGGCCGTGCCCGTTCGGGAGGAACGCCCTCCCTCTTTGAGGGACTCGGCCGGCGATGTCTTGGAACACGAGATGGCCGGCACCATGCCGAACACGATACCGGTCAGGATCGAGATGCCAAAGGTGAATGCGAGCACCCAGCCATCCATACCGATTTTCATGAGCGTGATCTGGCCGCTCGACCCGGGAATCGGAACTGTTTCGGGAAGCAGCATCACGAGGACCTGCGTGCCCCATGCGGCCAGGAGGAGTCCGAGCGCACCTCCGGCCAGCGACAGCACTAGACTCTCGGTGAGCATCTGGCGGACGATGCGCATGCGGCCTGCGCCCATGGACGCACGAATGGCGATCTCTTTCTGACGCGCTGCGCCGCGGGCAAGCAGTAGGTTTGCCACATTGGTACACGCGATCAGCAGCACGAATCCCACCGCGCCCAAAAGCACGAGTAGCGCACGCCGGATGTACTCGACTACAGTCTCCTTCAACGGGATCATCGAGACGCTCCAGCCTTCGTGCTCGGGAACGCGCTCGTTGATGCCTTTTTCGATCGTGTTCATCTCGGCACTCGCCTGCTCGAGGCTGACGCCCGGCTTCAGGCGACCAATCGCGCCGAGGGAGTGGTCGAGACGGTGCCTGCGCCTGAGAGCAGCCTGATCCCAAACGACAAAGCCATCGGCGGCGAAAGGGAACCAGAAGCTCGGCTCGACGACGCCGATCAGTGTATAGCTCAGTCCGTCCACAATCATCCTGCGGCCGATCGCGGCGGGATCACCTCCGAACCGCTGCTGCCACGCGGAGTAGGAGATAACGCTGACGCTCATCCACTGTTTCTCATCGGCCTCCGTGAAAAGGCGGCCGAGGTGCGGCTTCACACCAAGCGTCTGGAAGAAATTTGAGGAGATGCGCAGACCCGCAAACTGTTCCGGCTCGCCCTGTCCGGTTAGGGTTCCGGTACCGGGCTCGAACACACAGATATCTTCCAGAAGCCGGGACTGCTCTTTCCAGTCCATGAACGTCGAGCCGGCGACGCCGACCTTTTCCCATCCCTGGCCCTTATTCGTTTGCCACAGAACAGCGAGCCGGTCGGGCTGCTTGTATGGAAGCGGGCGCAGCAGGACAGCATTGACCACAGTGAAGATTGCGGAGTTGGCGCCGATGCCAAGCGCGAGTGCGAGGACGGCAATGGCTGTGAACCCGGGGTTCTTGAGGAGGGTCCGGACGCCGTATCTGAGATCTTGAACAAAGCCTGCCATGGTGCGCTCCTTGCCGAATCTTCAACGCTTGCACGCCGGTTACCATCGCTAACTGGCACAGATTTCGAGGATTACGCGACGCTTGCGCTGTCCGCTTTTGGGACGCAGAAGTGCAGGGCCGGGACGTGGGGCGACTCAAAGCCGCCCCCTTCGGTTTTGATATGCGTGACCGGGCAGGCCGCCCGCCTGCCTAACGGACCTTTTCTGCAATCGACTTCATCTGGAGGAACAGGAGCAGGTAGTCCGGGCCGCCCGCCTTCGAATCCGTTCCGGACATATTGAACCCACCGAACGGGTGCGCGCCGACCATCGCGCCGGTGCATTTCCGGTTGAGGTACAGATTGCCGACGAAGAACTCACAGCGGGCGCGTTCGAGTTTCTCGCGGTTGTCGCTGTAGACGCCGCCGGTGAGGCCGTACTCGGAGGAGTTCGCCATCTTCAGCGCTTCGTCGAAATCGGCGGCCTTCGAAACCGCCAGCACAGGGCCGAAGATTTCCTCCTGGAAGACCTTGGCATGGGGCTGGACATCGGCGATCACAGTAGGCTTGAGGAAATAGCCGTCGCCCGCCGCCGCTTCGCCGCCCGCCACAACCCGGCCTTCCTTCTTGCCGGTCTCGATATAGCCGAGGATGCTGCGCCGAGCCTTGTCATTGATCACCGGCCCCATGTAGTTACCCGGATCGTCAGACGGGCCCACCTTCAGCTGCGCCACTTTGTTCTTCAGCTTCACCAGAAACTCGTCGTAGACGGCCGCATCGACGATCGCACGGGAGCAAGCCGAGCACTTCTGGCCCTGGAAGCCGAAGGCGGAAACGAGTACGCCCTGGACGGCTTCGTCCAAATCGCATTCGCGGTCCACGATGATGGCGTCCTTGCCACCCATTTCAGCCACGACGCGCTTGATCCAGATCTGCCCGGGTTGGTGTTTCGCGGCCAACTCGTTGATGTGCAGCCCGACTTCCTTCGATCCGGTAAAGGACACGAAGCGGGTCTTCGGGTGTCCGACCAGCGTATCGCCCACCTCGCCGCCCGGCCCGATCAAGAGGCTGAAGCTTCTGCGCGGGAAGCCGGCCTCGTGCAGCACCTCGGCGAACTTCGCGGCGATGGTCGGCGTGTCGCTCGACGGCTTCAACACGACCGTGTTGCCGGTGACGAGCGCGGCTACAGTCATCCCGGCCATGATTGCGAGTGGGAAGTTCCATGGCGGGATCACGATGCCGACGCCAAGAGGCAGATACACCACATCGTCACGCTCGCCCGGCAACTGTATCGGCGCGGGTCGGGACCCCGCGTAGCGCACCATCTCGCGGGCATAGTATTCGCAGAAATCGATTCCTTCGGAGACATCCGCCTCGGCCTCGATCCAGGTCTTGCCGGATTCGTAGACCAGCCAGGCGTCGAATTCGTGTTTGCGACGACGCAGGATGGCGGCGGCGCGGAGGAGCATGTCAATGCGCTCCGCGGCCGGCGTGCGGCTCCATTCGGGAAAGAAAGCGTAAGCGTCCTCGACGGCGCGATTGGCGAGCTCGCGCGTGGCCTTCTGGTGCAGGCCGACGAGCTCAGATGCGCTCGATGGATTGCGAGACTCGAGCTTGCCTTCGGTGCGGACCGGCTCGCCGGCGATCCACAGGTCGTATTCGCGCCCGAACTCAGATCGCACCTTAGCGAGCGCCTCTTTCATAGCGCTGCGGTTTTCGGGAGTTGAAAAATCCGTATAAGGCTCGTTGCGGAATTCCGGCAGGATACGGGCCGGCGCCGCTTGTTCTGTAGTCATCAATTTTCCTTGTTGCCGGACGGCCGGTCAGCCGCCCGGCACTCGTTCAGCAGCCGGTGGATACGGCGCCTTTGTACTCGCGGAGAAAAACACTCAGTGGCGTTCACCGGCTCTGCGCCCGAACATACCCGTGGCGCCGTGGGCGGCTCCAGCCGCAGCCGATGCGCTCTTGCGGTACGCCTCACGGCCTACATCGGCCACGGAAGCGTAGGCGCCGCGGCTTGCGTCCGCGACGGTTTCGTAAACATCCCGTCCCTTGTCGAGGACTGTGTCGCCGACATCGGCAAGCGCTTCGCGCGCATTCTCTGCACGCTTGCGAAGGACTTTCCTGGCGTCCTTGCCGGTCCGCGGAGCATACAGAAGCGCGACGCCCGCACCCACTGCGGCGCCGATCATCATCCATACAACACGTTCAGCCGTACGTGACATAGGCATTCCCCTTGGCTTCTATTCTAGCCCGTGCCCGAACTCGAGGCTGGGCGAAAACTCGGAGGAATTCTCAAACCGGGCATGCTGTTAGCATGGAGGCATGGCTGGGAAAACAGAACTCGTAACGGTATTCAGCTCCGATGCGGTTGACGCCGAGGAGCAGTGCAATGTCCTCCGGGACATGCTGCTCAAGGCGAACATGAACGCGGAGGTGATGGGCAAGCCGGACGCGGTGATCGAAGTCCGGGTACCCGCCGCGCAGGCGGAAGACGCCCGGCGCTTCATCGAGACCCAGCAGGACTTCACCCCCAGCGAACTGGACCTTTCCCACGATCTCGACATGGTGACGGTGTTCAGTTCCCAGGACTACAACGCCGAACTCCTGGCCACGGGCATCCGGAGTGTGCTGGAGGCGCGAGACATACCTTCCGTGCTCGTGAGTGCCTCGGTGTTCCCGAGCCTGCCGTTCGAGGTGCGGGTGCCGCGTGAAAGGCTCGAGGAAGCGCGCAAGGCGATTGCGGCAGCGCAGGAGGCGGGACCGTCCGCCGCCGAAGAGGCCGCGCGCGAGTTCGAAGCGGGCGGCGGGACTTTCGATCTCTAGTCCGTGAGGCGACCTCGCGGCCGCCAACGCCATGCGTCCAGACTGAGCCGCTGCCCGTCCGTCCGGACGGAGACGTATCCCCAGAGGTCGGTCCGCAAAGCGG
>DATMXS010000347.1:0-2557 GCA_035561355.1 Bryobacteraceae bacterium
CCTGTAGGTACTCATCGGCGCATACGTGGGCCTGCAACTTCCGAGTGCGTGCCGATCTCATGATTAGCGCTTCGGCAACCCGGCAGCCCGTCCGGACCGCGCCCGGGGGCGGGAGAAGGCCGCACCAACATCGATGACGTCGGCGCTGGCCATATCGTGGAGCGCTTACTGTTTCTGCCGCTCGCTATACGGCACCCACTTCCCGTCGCTGCACCGCACCAGAGCGCCTCGAAGCTTCGCCACGGCCCCTTCGGAGTACAGCCGGTCTTGTGCATCCGTGCATCTCCCGAAGGCAAGCCGCTGCGGATCCGGTGTGCCGGTCCCTTGCCGGTACCACGAGAATGCGATGACAATTGCCGCCAAAGCAGCCAGCAGGATAAGTCGACCCTTCATTTCAGGCCCTCAACTCCCGGCAGCGTAATGTCCAGAGAGCGCTCCACTTCCCGCTTCCTCTCCCCGAACACGGCACCTGTCCAAGCCTGCCGTACGATTCCATTCCGGCCAACCAAAGCTAACAGGGGCGGCACGTCGAATGGACGTTCCAGGGGGCGCTATCCTTCAGCGCGGATATTGTGAACGACGCCGCGCTACGCTGCACGCTCGGCGCGAGAGGGCGGCTCATCTGTGAACGATACTGCTCTTCAGGGTTCTGCAGCGAGTGTTGCGGCCATCTACGGAGCTTACAGCGCTAGTAATCGCCGCGTGAGGTGTAACACGCCCGAGCATGTCCCTTTTCTTTAGGGCTCTATCCCTTCGCCTTCGCTACTTCGTCTGTCAGGGCGGGTACTACCTCGAAGAGATCGCCTACGATGCCGTAATCGGCTACCTCGAAAATCGGAGCGTTTGCGTCCTTGTTGATCGCCACGATCGTGCGCGAGCCCTTCATGCCGACAAGGTGCTGGATCGCGCCTGAGATGCCCACCGCTACATAGAGCTTCGGCGCCACGGTCTGGCCGGAGCTGCCCACTTGCCGTTCCATCGGAAGCCAGCCGTTATCGCAGATGGGCCGCGAGGCCGCGAGTTCCGCATTGAGCGCTTTCGCGAGGTTCTCGACCACTCCGAGGTTGTCTTTGTCCTTGATGCCACGGCCCACCGAAACGATGATGCTGGCGGCGGTAAGGTCCACCCCCTTGGCCGATTCGCGGAAAGGCGCCTCCGGCTTCGTGCGGATGTCTGATGCCGCGAGTTGGGGCGCGAACGTCTCCACCTCGGCCTGCCCTTGCACGATTTCGCCTGTTCGGTACGCGCCCGCCTGAATTGAAGCGAAGTTCGGCGCGTCCGTAGTGAAGCGCACTTCGGCGTTGAGCTTGCCCTGGAAGAACTGGCGGACGAACACAAGGGAGCCGTTCTCGACGCGGTGGCCGATGGCGTCGCTGACAAGGCCGCGGCGAAAGCGGGTGGCCAGCTTCGGGGCGAAGTCGCGGACCTGGTAGGTGTGCGGGAACAGTACGAGCTGAGGCTGGGCTTTGCGGATGATCTGTTCGAGCGCGGCCGTGTAGCCGTCCGCCGTATATTGGCCGAGCAACTCGTGCTGGACGGCATAGACGCGCTCCAAATTGCGATTGGCGAGTTCCGCCGCACGCCGCGCCAGATCGCCACCCGCGACCGCCGCAACGACGGGCAGAGCCAGTTCACGGCCGATCTGCTGGGCCGCCTCCAGAGTCTCGAGCGACATCCGGTTCCAGGCGCCGTCATTCTGAAGTTCAAGTATCGCCAGAATCATGATCGCTTCCCTCTTCAGATCACCCGTGCTGTGAACCGCAGGCGCTCCACGAGCTTCGCCGCGGCTTCCTTCGCGCTGCCGTCCAGGATCTCGGTCTGCTTGCTCTTCTGAGGAGCGGCCAACCGGGCGACTTCGAGCGCCGCCGCGGGGCTAACCCCCAACTCGGAGGCGGTAACTCGCCTAATCTCCTTGGTCTTGGCTTTCTTGATGCCCATCAGGGTGGCGTAGCGCAGCTTGCTGATGCCGGATTGAATCGTCAGGAGCGCGGGCATTGGCATGTCGATGTGCTGGAACCACCCACCTTCGAGTTCGCGCTTCACGCGGATGCAACCGTCCGCCACGTCCACCTGCATGATGATCGTGGCGTGTGGGAGGCCTAGCAGTTCGGCGAGAACGACGCCGGTCTGGCCGTAGCCAAGGTCGTCGGACTGAAGGCCGGTAAGCACGAGGTCGGGCTTCTCGGGTTCCACGGCGCGGGCGATCAGGCCGGCGACGCCCAGGGTATCCCAGTTCTGGAGCTTGTCTTCCTCAATGTGAATGGCGCGATCGGCGCCCTTCGCGAGGGCCTCACGGATGGCCGTGGCCGCGCGCGCGGGGCCGGCGGAGACGACGACAACTTCCCCGCCCTGCTTCTCTTTCAGTTGAAGTCCGGCCTCCAGGGCGTACGCATCCGGCTCGTTGATCTCAAAGGGTACGTCGGCTTCCTGAACCCAGCGCCCGGTGTCGTCGATGCGAAGCTGCGAGTCGCGGGCAGGCACCTGCTTCAAGGCGACGATGATCTTCATTGCTTCCAGTTTAATGAAAAGTTGTTCACCACAGAGATGCGGAAACAGA
>DATMXS010000348.1:0-31264 GCA_035561355.1 Bryobacteraceae bacterium
GGCGCTTCGCGTTGTAGTCGTAGAAGACCAGCACGCTGGTCAATTCCGCCGCCACGTAGCCTTGCGTCAGGCTCACGATTCGGTGCGCCATCCTGATGCTGCTGGTGCCAACGCCCGTGATGCGGAAAACCGGTCGTCAGACGGGACGTTCCCTGTCCCGATGCGCGGCTGCACGACCGCACGATGAGGAGCCCCTCGCCATTGTGACCACACCGGCCCGCCTTCAGACCGCTCTATTGCCGGGGAGATGACGCGCCCCGTGCATGCCGGCGGCGGTTCCGGTCCATTTGTGTTATAGAAGTCACTAGAGGCGACGGTATGAATAGGCGGCCAGTTCTGCTCATTGCTATTACAGCCTGTTTCTTGGCCACGCAGGCCCGAGCACAAGCGCAGACGCTTAACTGCTCGTCTAACGATGGGAAACGCCACACGTAGCTGGGGCTATGACGCCGATGGCATCTGGGTCGATCACGGCTGCCGGGCGGAATTCGAGATTCGCGGCGGATTTCGGCGATAGCGCAGCCCTGCCGGCGTAAGGTCAGCGGGCGCCGCCCCGAACAAAGCGACGCCCGATGAATCGCACTCGTTTAGAAGGTGAACCCGACCATCAGTTCGGTCTGGTTGTTACTTCCGATGACCGTATCGATGACGTTCCCCAACATGCCGCTGCGGTTCCAGCGCGTGTAGCGGAGCTCGGGGGTGATGTTGACCGGGCCGGCCCGGAAGCGCACGCCGCCGCCGGCGACGAAGCCGACCGAGTTCGTCGAGGCCCCTGAGAACCCGTTGAACAGATAGGATCCCAGGTCGCTTTCGTTCATCCGGCGGTAACTGGCGCCCGCGCCGAAGACCGGCGCAATCGATCCGTCTCCGGCGGTGAACTTCAGCATGACGGGCACTTGCCAGGAGTCCACGTGCGCGTTGGCCGAGAAGCCGCCGAAGTCGCCGACGCCCACGGTTTGCCGGTGCCACAGCGCATCGCCCTCGACAGACAAGCCGTACGGCAACCGGACTCCGAAGGTCGGGCCGATCGCGTACTCCCTGTTGCCGGGAGAGAAACCCAGGCGGTTGGTGAGCGTGTCGAGGCCGTTGTTCAACGAGAGCCCGCCGCGAGCGCCCACGATCAAGGGACTGGCCGCAAAAATGTTCCCTGCGGCTGCAAAAAGGAGCAACCACTTACGCATTGTTGTTACCCTCGCTTCAAATCGGCGGCCGCGATGACATTAGGACGGGTGGGGGAGCAAGGGGGTTTCTAGGGAGAAGGCTAGAAGGCAGAAGGCTAGAAGGCAGAAGGGCGGAACGCTGCACAACGCGCTAGAATCACCCGGAATGGCATTTGTTGAAGTGCGGCGGAAAGACAGACAGGTTTCCGAACTCGAAGCCCGGGAGATTCTGGGACGGGCGGAGCATGGTGTTTTGGCTACGGTGGGTCCTGACGGGTGGCCTTATGCCGTCCCGCTGAACCACGTTCTCTCCGGAAATATTCTCTACATTCACTGCGCCTCGGAGGGACACAAGCTGGATAACATCGCTTGTGACGAGCGTGTCTCTTACTGCGCCGTTGCCAGCGCGACAGTGCTGTCCGAACAGTTGTCCACACTGTACGAGAGTGCCGTCGTGTTCGGCCGGGCGCATGTGGTGATCGACCCCGGGGAGAAGCGCCAAGCTCTGGAACTGCTTGTCACGCGATTTTGCGGCGCCTGGTCTGCCGAGGCGGAGAAGGCGTTCAGTGCCTGGTTTCCGCGAACGGCTGTAGTCCGTATCGAGATCGAGCGGATTGCAGGGAAGGCTTATCGCGCTGCGGTCGGGGCTTAGCCGCGTGCTGGTGCCTTATCCGGACGACACACCCAGCGAACGCAGTTCGAATCCGGAGCGGCGCAGTGCAAACGCGACCGCCGCTGCGATTGCCTCCGCGCCTGGCGTATCACCGTGTATGCAGAGGGTGTCCGGCTGAAGACGGTCCACGATTTCAAGCGCGTGCCGCGCCGCTTCCTCCGGGTCCTCAATCAGCGCGCCCGGGAGTCGCCGCGCGCGGAGTGTGCCATCGGGTTCGTAAGCGCGATCGGCGAACGCCTCGGCTGCCGTGCGAAAGCCGGCATCCCGGAAAATATCGAGCATCACCGAGCCCGCAAGCCCCACGAGCACTACTTCGCGCGAGAAGTGTGCAACCGCCTCGGCGATGTCCCGCGCGAGCCCAGCGTCGCGGGCGGCGTCGTTGTACAGCGCGCCGTGTGGTTTGACGTGAGCGATGTGCGCGCCGCAGCGTTGCGCTACGCGGGCAAGCGACTCGATTTGGCCGAAGATCGACTCTCGAAGGCAGGGGACACGCATGCTCACGCGGCCGAAGTTCGCACGGTCCGGATAGGAGGGGTGCGCGCCAACCGCGATACCGCGTGTGAGAGCCTGCCGCAGCGTCGCTTCCATCATTTGCCCATCGCCCGCGTGGCCGCCGCACGCGATATTCACCGAGGTCACGAACGGCGGGATTGCATGCCCCTCCAGTTCGCCGGCGTCGCAGTTCAGGTCAATGAGCCGCATTGCGAATCAGCGCCTCCTGTTCCAGCAGAAGCCGCCGGGCTTCCTCCGGCGACACCCACTCAAAACGGATTTCGTCACGCGGCCGCAGTTGTGCCACGCTCGGAAGATCCGCTGCGATGACGTTCGCCACCTTCGGGTAACCGCCGGTGGTCTGCTGCTCTACGAATAAGATAATCGGTTGGCCACCCGGCGGCACCTGGACGGCGCCGAGCGGCACACCCTCCGTAACCATCGACCGCTCTTTCAGCGCGCGCAACGCCGGGCCTTCCAGGCGCAGACCCATGCGGTCCGCCTGCTCCGTCACCCGGTACGCACCCGCGCATAGATCGCTCGAGAACCACTCCGCCTGTGGGCCGCGCGTCGCTCGAAGCACCTTGCGATACTCGATCCGAAGCGGCGGCGCAGGGCTCGGGGCCGGCGCTCGCGTGTCGCCAATTCGAAACACGTCGCCCTTCTTCAAAGGCCGGCCGCCCAATCCGCTCCGCACGTGAGTGGACGCGCTCCCCAGCACTCGCGCGACGTCGAGCCCTCCCGCGATGCACAGATAGCACCGCGCACCGCCGCGCGACATCCCTGCCGCCAAACGCCCGCCGGGCGGCACCCGATGCGCCGTCCAGCCCTCAACCGGCACGCCGTCGATTGCCGCCCCGAAATCGGCGCCAGTGAGCACCACCACGGCGCCCTGAGAAAAATCGAAGCTTCCCCCGAGGAGCGTCATCTCGAGCGCCGGCGCCCCTTCCGGATTCCCCACCAGCACATTCCCGACCCGCAAAGCCAGCGGGTCCGCGGCACCTGAGGGCGACACCCCGATGGCGCCGTACCCGTAGCGGCCCAGGTCCTGCACTGTCGTCAGCAGCCCAGGCGTGACAACGATAAGGGTCTTCATACCCGAACCGGCTCGAACGTCACTTCATCGCCGATGGCCAGCAGGCTCATCGGGGCGCGCGTGGGGTCGAACATCACGAGCGGCGTGCGTCCGATGATCCGCCAACCGCCGGGCGTCGGCAGCGCATACACGCCGGTTTGGCTGCCGCCAATCCCGACGCTGCCAGCCCGGACTGCTTGCCGCGGATTCGCCAGGCGTGGCGTGGCCAGTGACTCCGGCAGTCCTCCCAAGTAGGCAAATCCTGGCGCGAAACCCAGGAAGTGGACCCGGTATCGTGCCGAAGCGTGGGCGTCCACGACCTGCGCCGGCGTCATCGAGTGATACTCTGCAAGCCAATCCAGATCCGGGCCGTCCTCGCCGCCATACCGCACTGGAATGCGCACGAGTCGCGAGCCGACTTCAGGTACACTGGCGGCGCGCTCGATTGCCGCCGCGAGCCTGCTGTTCATGTCTCCGTGAGCGAAGCGAACTGCGTCGAAGCGCACCAGCACCGAGCAGTACGCGGGATGTACGTTCAGCACGCCGTCGATTGGCTCGATTTCCAATGCGCGCAGGAACGCGAGCACGCGCCGGTGTGCGTCGAGCGTTGCACCGTCGCCGAGCACCACCAGAATGGACTGGTCGCTTGCGTACACGAATTGCGCGGCCATGTAGACGAGGATAGCTGCTGAGGGACAAGGCTGAGGCACTCTATGAAGCCCGGCCGCTGCCACTCCGTGCCGTCCTGGCTCTGTTTGCGTGCCAGCCCGCCACGGCTTCTCTCTCCACTCTCCTAGCCCCTCGCTCCTCGTTTCTGCTACACCTACGGTATGCAGGACGACATCCGCTCGTATGTGAACGACATGATTGAAGTCGAGCCAGTTGACGACAAGGGGCTGCACCGGCGCGATCTTCTTCGGGGCGCGGGCACGCTGACTGCGTGGCTTGCCGCTTCCAACACCGCCCAGGCAAAACCCGCTGCCGAGGGGGACAAGGTTCCTCCTGCGCAGCCGGGCGCGCCACTCCCGCTTGCCCGTTTCGGCAAGTACAAAGTGACGCGGTTCGTGGCGGGCGCCAACCCGATCTACGGTTACTCGCACTTCAATTACGTGTTCTCCGCGACGATGGGCGAGTATCACACCACGGAGCGCGTCGTCTCATTTCTGAAGGAGCTCGAGAGCGCCGGATTGAATACCTGGCAGGCAAGTTGGAGCGAGCGCCTGGAAACCGACTGGCTGCGATACAAGGAGCAGGGCGGAAAGATGCAGTTGTTCGTCCTCTCGCGCCCCAATTTCAACGACACGCCCGAGATTCTTTCGCGCGTGATGAAGCTCAAGCCCATCGGCATCTCCCAGCATGGTGCGACGACGAATCGCTTTTGGGACGCCGGCCAGTTCGATAAATCGCTCGAATACCTCAAGCGCATCCGCGACACCGGCGCCATGGTCGGCTTGTCCTGCCACAATCCGCTCGAGATCGAACGAGCGGATGAGAAGGGCTGGGACATTGACTATTACATGGCGAGCCTCTATTACCTGATCCGGCCGCGCGCCGAGTTCGAAAAGCTCCTGAACGGCAATGTCCCGCACGGCGAGATTTATCTTCCGGCTGACCCGCCACGCATGATGGAGACCGTGCGCAAGACTAAGAAGCCGTGCCTGATCTACAAAGTGCTTGCAGCGGGCCGCACCGTGAACTCGCCGCAGCAGGTGAAGGAGCGCATGAAGGCTGCGTTCGACGGGATCAAGCCGGACGATGCCCTTCTGATCGGCATCTATCAACGATTCAACGACCAGATCGGGCAGACGGCCCAGTTCACGCGCGAGATTCTGACAGCGTAAGTGCGGCCTGAACACGGTGTCGTGCGACCAAGGGGTGCGAATCGTGCGAAGATCGAACCCGTGACTACCCGCCGCTGGCTGCTTTACGCTATCACCACAACGCTCTTCTGGGGAGTCTGGGGAGCATTTATCGAAGTCCCGGAGAAAGCCGGGTTCCCGGCGACTCTCGGCTACACTGTCTGGGCGCTCACGATGATCCCGTGCGCGCTGGTCGCGCTTTCGCTCGCCGGTTGGAAACTGGAGCGCGACCGCCGTGCGGTCCTGCTCGGCTGCACGGTTGGCCTGCTCGGCGCGGGCGGGCAGCTTATCCTCTTCGAAGCCTTGAAGCTCGGACCCGCATACCTGGTCTTTCCGCTGATTTCAATCTACCCGGTGATCACGGTCCTGCTCTCGACGACAGTGCTCCGGGAGCGCGCCGGCCGCCGCGCGTGGGCCGGAATCGTTACCGCCCTCATCGCCATACCCGCCATCTCCTACATCCCGCCCGGCAACACCGCCGCTCAGGGACGCGTGTGGATGTTGCTGGCGCTGCTCGTTTTCGTGGCTTGGGGCGTGCAGGCCTTCGTGATGAAGTTCGCGAACCGCACCATGCAGGCAGAAAGCATCTTCTTCTACATGATGGCGACTGCTGTGGCTCTCATTCCGTTCGCGATTTTCATGACCGATTTCTCGAAGCCGATCAACTGGGGCTTCCGCGGACCTTACCTCGCCGCACTCATCCAGGTACTCAATTCTATCGGCGCACTCACGCTGGTGTACGCGGTCCGCTATGGGAAGGCGATGATCGTGGTCCCGATGACGGCGCTTGCGCCCGTCCTCACGATCCTGATCTCGCTTGCGCTCTACCGTGTCGTCCCGGACCCCATCGTCCTGAGCGGGATGGCGTGCGCCGCAGTAGCGATTTATCTTTTGGCCGAATGACCGCTCTTGAATGCTAAAGGCGCGAAGGATGCTCCCTGATGGGAGCGCCCTTCGCGCCTTGATACATCTCAATTACTTGTCAGCGCACCCGAGGTCAGACCGTCTGACCTTGGTGTTCGTGACGGTACCGATCGATGATTCCCTGCATCTGGTCTTTGAGAAGGAGTTTCAGTTTTTTAATTCGGATCTCCTCGACTTCCTGCTCAGGCGTCAGGAAAGCCCGCGAGGCGAGTTCCTGAAGCTGCTTCTTATAAGCGCAATGCTGTTCCGCGATTTTGCGGAACTCCGGATCGGTTTCCTTCAGGTGCGCTTTCAACTCTTCCTGCGTCAGATTCATAGGCACACTACTCCTGTCGTTTTGAAATCGGCCCGAGTCTGCTGCGATGGATTTATGTAGGCTCGGCGGGTGCGTGCGAAGTACAACATCTGAGACTCTAATTGACAGCCCGGGTACCTACGTTCCCTGACTGTTACTTGAGACATTAGCACGATCGCCGCCGCATCACAACCGCCGTTTCCCCGTTGTCCTGGTAGTACTTCGGCCTGTGTGACACCTCGACGAAACCATATTTGCGGTATAGATGCCTTGCCGGCCAGTTGGATTCACGGACTTCGAGGAACCACTCGGCTCGCGATCCCCGCATGGCGTCCTCCAGAAGGCGGGCCCCCATGCCGCACCGCCGGAGCGCCGGATCGACAATCAGGCTGAGCACCTCGGCTTCGACCTCACCTGATTTCCTGAATACGATGAACCCCGCGATTCGCCCGCCGGACTCGGCCACCCGGCACTCATACCCAAGGTAAGCAAGTGGCTCCCACAAGACCGCCTCCGGCGAGAGCCGCTGAATGCGATCGAGTTCCGGCACGTCCTCCGGGCGCGCCGGACGAATAGGCGGATCGCCGCCCAACAGGTCGCGATACAACCGGCGCTGGAGCGTCCCCAGGCGCGCCCAGCCAAACTCGGCTTCCGCAACGCACCGGGCTGCCGCCGCGATACGGTCACGCAACCCGTGGTCATCGAGCAGGCGCACCGTGCCTTCGGCGAACGCGTCCGGGCCGTCTGCGACCCACACGCTTTTCCCGTGCTGCAAGCCGAGGCCCGCACAGCCGCAGGTGGTCGAGATCACTGCCCGCCGCATCGCCATGGCTTCGAGCACCTTCAGGTTGGTTCCGGCGGAAACGAGAGTTGGCACGACCACCAGGTTCGCTTCGACGTACAGGGGCGCGACGTCCCGCACGAACCCGTGAATCTCTATGCGCGGATCCTCGGGAGGCGCGAGCGTTCCCACCGCGGCCTGCCAGTACACGAGGGGATCCGGCCCCGCCACCACGACGAGCGAGGCTTCCGGGACGCATTCCTGCACACGCGGCCACACCTGCTCCGTGAAGAACCGGTATGCCACGATGTTCGGGAAATGGCGAAAGGAACCGATGAACAGCAGGCGCGCGCCAGGCACCTCCGCCCGCGGGCGGAAGCGCTCCAGGTCCACGCCGTTCGGAATCACCACCGCCCGGGCAGACCCGAGAATCGCGGCATCCTTCGCCGACATCACTACAGCCTTGCGGAACCGCTCCACCGCGCGTTTTTCGAACCGCTGCCAGCGCCACCAGTTCCACCAGGCGCTCGTGGTCCGTGCGGTCTGGTATACCTGCCGCTGCAAGTCGAACGTGACATCATGCTCCACCAGGATGTCGCCGCCTAACCCGGCCAGCGCGGTGTATTCGACTTGTCGCAAATCGGGTTTGAACTCGCGGACGGCCTCCGTCAACAGCTGCCGGATCACAGGCGAGTCGTACTCGAACGTTTCCGGAGGCACAATCGTGCTCCACCGCGGCTCGCGGTGCTCCCGCTTGGGGACGAGCACGATGGCGGAGCAGAACTCGAGCAGCGGCGGCAGTTCCTCCGGCTTGCCCTCGGTGAACGCAAACAGCACGAGGTCGAACTCCCGCGCGGCGTCGCGGAGGAGGTTGTACATCCGCACGGCCCCGCCGTGCGAAAGCGGATATGGGACGTAGGGTGTCGCCACCAGCACGCGCCGGAACCCGGGACGGAACGGACGGCCGTGGTGCGTGCCGGCTTTAGGCAACTCGTCGCTTTCAAAGCGCGCCGAAAGTCGCGGCCGGAGGTAGATGCGGTCCACCGGAACGCCGCTGAGGAAGAGGTACGACGCGAGAGCCGTCGTGGGGCGCAGGTGGTGCCGGTCAAGCCTGGCGTTGTACGCCAGCACCTTCAGCGGAGCCAGCAGAAACGCCGCCCGGCGCAAAGCCCGGTACTGCGGGTCGCCGTCGAACAGCACCGGCGCCATGCCGATTCTGTAGCGTCCGAATGCACGCCGGAGTTGCTTCGCCAGCGCCACTGCGGTTCCTGCCGCCAGCACGACTTCTCCGGCGGACGCCGTGGGTTCATTCCCGATCCGCACTGTGAAGTGCCGTCGGTCCGGCAGCAGAGCCCGGACCTCCTCTGCCATGCGGCGTGCCAACTCAGGATCGCCGGTGAGGAACGATACAACGACTGCGTCGGGCTCCTTCCCGAGGAGCCCATAGACGAGCCGCTTAAGCCGTTCTTTCACGCGTCGCAGACCTCAGAATTGCCCAGCCAGCCAGCGGCAGCAGGGCCACGCCCGCGCACACCGGCGCGAATCCCCACGCGTCGATCATTTTACCTGCGGCGGGAGAGAACACCGCCTGCATCAAGCCGTACGCGCTCGTCAGCATAGACACCGCAAACGCTGCGCGGCCCGATCCGTACACGTCCAGCGGCATCGTGTACAGGTTTACGCTCAGGGCGGAGGACCAGAACGCGCTCAGGCAGATCGCCGCAATCGCGAGCGATGCCGAGGGCATGAGGGGCGTCAACGCGGTGAGCACCAGCACCAGGGCGCTCACCAGGCACGCCCGCTGGCGCGCAGGAATCGCCGCCATACCACGCCTCATCCACCGCAGTGAAAGCCATCCGCCCGCGAGCCCGCCCAAATTGAAGAACAGCGGCGGTATCGCGGCGTACCACTTCGTATCCACCAGTGCCAGACCGTGCTCACGCTGCAAGAATACGGTCACCCAATTCGTCCAGAGCGAATAGACCGTCATCGCGAGCATGTTCGCCGCGACAAACGCCCAGAGGCGACGGTCGCGGAGCATCTGCGAGGGGCGCGAACCCGCGTTCCGCACGGGCGCGAACTCCTTGCGCGGCGCCAGCCTGGACGCCCAGAGCCACACCGGAATCCAGAACAACCCCGCGATGCCCGTCACGAAAAACGCCGTCCGCCAGCCGTAATACGTGTTGCACCAAATGGCGAGAGGTGGCGCCAGCATTGCCCCCGCGCCCAGCCCGATCTGGCTCACTGCGTTTCCGAGCGCCCGCTCCTCAGGCTTCAGGTACGCAGCGATCGCCTTCCCGGACGCCGGCACACCCCCAGCCTGTGCGACACCGAGTGCAGCGCGAAAGCCCAGCAGCCCTCCGAAGCCGCGCGCAAAGGCGGTCGCCACTCCCGCTAGCGACCACAGCCCCACCGCAAGACTGATCCCACGGTTCAAGCCGACTCGGTCTATGAAGAGCCCGGTCAGCGGCGCCGAAACGGCATACGTGATCGAGAACGCGCCCAGGATGAGGCCGTAGTCCTCATTCGTGAGCCGGAACTCCGCCAGAATCGCGGGCGCGAGCGCGGGCAGGATCTGCCGGTCCAGGTAATTGAGCGCTGACGAGAATACGAAGACCCCCATCACCAGCCATCGGAGTCTTGTCATGGACGCGGGAGCTTTTTCCTCTCATGCGGCAACGCAGGCGCGTCGGCGGAAGGCTTCGGCGGGGTTTCGTACTCGATCGTGGCAACCTCGCCCGCCGTGCCCGTCTTTCTGTCCTCTTTCGGGAAGTACTCCACCACTGCAAGCCGCTGGGGCTCCTGCGGCCCACAATCGAACTTCGGCTTCTCGTCTCCGAACACCACCACCTTGGCGGGTTCGCGCGCCAGCAGCACCACGGAGACGGTGTCCGTCTGCACAGTCAGCTTCGCCATCGGCGCGATGCAATCCACGCGCGTGATGCGGCCCCGCACGCGCCCCTGCGGCGCCGCGCCTTCGAACATCGGGACCACTTTGCGATCCGCGGGAGCTGCAGGCGCCGAACGGTTCGCACGCGCTTCCGCGGCCCGCACGTCCGCCATCGCTTTCTCGCGAATCACGCGCATGTCGCGCTCCCGTTCCTCCTCACGCCGTTTCCGCTCGGCCTCCTGCCACTCGAGCCGCTTGCCCTCGATCGCTTTCCGGGCTTCCGTCATGGCCGCGCGTTCTGACTCGTTCGTCGCGGCCTGTGCCGCCGCCGCCCATGCGCGCGATGCATCGCCGTACTTGTTGACCGCCATGTACTGCTCGGCGAGCTGCCGCTGAAGGCTCCCGTCACGGGGAGCAAGCTTCGCAGCGGCCTGGAGTGCCTGCAGCCTTCGGAGCGGGTCCGTTTCATGCGCGGCGCGAAACGCCTGCGGCGCGGGCCATGCGGGATTCAGCTTCACCGCTTCATCGAGTGCGGCTCTTCGCTTTACATCGGTGTCTTCGAGCTGCGCCAGTTCAAAGTGTACCCGCGCGCTCTTCGAACCCGCCTCCACCGCGGCCTGAAACTCACGCCGCGCCTCGTCTTTCCGTCCGGCTTCCAGCGCGATTAGCCCCAGGCCTTCGTGCGCTGCCGCCGGCGCCGTCTTGAGTAACCCCTGGTAATCCGCTGTCGCGTCCGGCGCGTGCTGGACGAGCTTCAGATCGGCGAGCGCGGTCGCAGCGGGCGGAGCCTCGTAAGACGGGCGGAAATCCCGCACCGCGCTGATCGCCTTGGAATTGCCCATCGCGGTCTGGAACTGCCCGGTCGCCAGGTGCGCGGCGGCTTCCTTCTCAATCTCCGCCGGGGTTTTCCCGAATGCGTTCCGGTACGCCGGAGCGGGATCGGCGCTCTGCTGGAGGTTGTAGAGCAGCACGCGAAGTTTGCCGGAGTACTCCGGATTGGTCTGGAGCAGGTGTACCTTCGCCCACGCCAGGTTGCGCTCGGCTTGCGGGACGGGAACTCCGAGCGTGACTCGCGTGCCCTCCACCTGCATGGTCGAATAGAACCTGACGAGTCCGTCTTCGATCTCTGCGGGCATGCGCCTGGCGCCGTCTTCGATGAAGATTCGTACCAGTGTGGCGATCCAGGCCGGCGGCGGGGCTCCCGGCGCGAGCGCTGCGATATACGCATCCCGCGCGAGAACGGGTGCGACCGTCGCGGCGTTTCTCATCAGGATCACGCGCACGGGCCAGCGCGGCGTCAGGTCGGAATTGCCCAAGGCGGTTCCCACAACGTACCGGACCTGTTCCAGGTGGTTGAGTGTGACCCGGGCGCGGTCATTTCCCGCATTGGTCCAGACCTGGAATGGCCCCGAACGAAACTCCACCCAGTCATCGGCAAGAGCCGGCAGGACGGCCAACACGAGTAGCGGAAACAACCGCGGCATTCCTAAACCATGATACGGAAATGGCGGAGCCGCGATACGTCCGCCGGGTAATTACAGCGCTGCCGCGAGCAGATCCGCAATGCGCCGGCTGGCATTGCCGTCCCAGAGCGGTGGGGGTGGCAGGACGGGCGGAGGCGCGCTGAGGCACTCCTCAGCCGCAATGAGAATCGCTTCCGGGTCGGTGCCGGCTAGCCGGTTGGTTCCGTGGGTGATCGTAATCGGGCGCTCCGTGTTCGTGCGCAGCGTGAGGCAGGGAACGCCGAGGATGGTGGTCTCTTCCTGGATGCCGCCGGAATCCGTCAGGACGAGCCGCGCGCAGGAGATCAACCGCATGAAATCGAGATAGCCCAGGGGCGGTGTCACCTGTACATTTCCGGGCGCTATGCCGATCGCGCTCAGGCGCACCTGCGTCCGGGGATGCACCGGGAAGATGACGGGCAGGGTGTCCCCGATCCGCCGCAGCATCTTGAACAGGCCCGTGAGACCGCCGTCGTCATCGACGTTTGCGGGACGGTGCAGCGTGGCGACGGCGTACTCCCCGGCATCGAGCCCCAGCGTTTCGAGCACGGGCGACTCCTCGGCCTTGTGCCTGAAGCGCAGCAAGGTGTCGATCATGACGTTGCCGACGAAGTGGATCTGCTCCTTGCGGATACCCTCCGCCAGGAGATTGCGTTCGCCGCTCGGCTCGGTCGTGAAGAGCCAGTTCGAAAGGGCATCTGTCAGGATGCGGTTTGTCTCCTCCGGCATGCGCCTGTCGAAACTCCGCAGCCCGGCTTCGACGTGCGCGACGGGGATCCCGAACCGGGAGGCGACAAACGCCGAGGCAAACGTGGAGTTCACGTCTCCCACCACCAGCACGAGGTCGTATCGTCCCTCGCCCAGCACCGGTTCGAGGGCATGCATGAGCTTCGCCGTTTGCTGGACGGTCGAGCCGCCGTGCACGTCGAGCTGCACATCGGGCGCGGGCAGGTCCAGGTCGCGAAAGAAAGAGTCCGACATCTCGGCGGAGAAGTGCTGGCCGGTGTGAATCAGAACCGGTGTGAACTGCTCACGGCGACGAAGTTCCGCGAGAATGGAGGCCATCTTGACGAAGTTGGGCCGCGCGCCGACAAGACAAGCGATTCTGGCGATCATGGCGCTTGCCCGTGGTCTGCGCGGCGCTCGAATTGCGCGAGCAGAGCCTCCGCGATGCGTTCGCTCGCGTGTCCGTCCCCATACGGATTGCCCATGCGAGCCATCCTGCCGTATTCATCAGGGTCATCCAGCAGGCGATTCGCTTCTTTGACGATTGTTTCAACGTCCGTGCCCACGAGCTTCACGGTTCCGGCGTCGACTCCCTCGGGCCGCTCCGTGTTTTCGCGAAGCACCAAGACGGGCTTGCCGAGCGAGGGCGCCTCTTCCTGCACCCCGCCGGAATCCGACAGAATCAGGTAAGCGTGGCGCATCGCGTCCACGAACGGGACGTAGTCCAGCGGATCGATCAGATCGACATTGGGCACGCCTCCCAACCGCCTTTCGACGACGCCCCGCACGTTCGGGTTCGGATGGACCGGGTAGAGAATGCGCACGTCCTCGCGCGCGGCCAAGCGCTCGAGTGCGGAGCAGATCCGCTCGAAGCCCTCGCCGAAACTCTCGCGGCGGTGGGCGGTTACCAGGACTGTTCTGCGGTCGTGGTTTTCACCCGCGGGCGCCGCTCTGCCGGCTTCGCCTGCTGCAAGCCGATCCCGCACGTACAGTACGGCGTCGATGCCGGGATTTCCTGTGATCGCGATCGCCGCCTCCGGCACGCCCTCGGCCGTCAGGTTCCCGGCTGCCCATCCCGTGGGAGCGAGGTGAAGGGTTGTGAGCCGGGTGGTTAGGACGCGGTTCATCTCTTCCGGGAACGGTGAGAGCATGTTGCCGGTGCGCAGTCCGGCCTCCACGTGCGCCACCGCGGCCTTGGCGTAAAACGCCGCCAGCGCCCCGCAAAACGTCGTCGTCGTATCGCCCTGCACAATCGCGACGTCTGGCCGCGCGGCGGCGAACACGTCCTCGAGCGCGCCGATGATGCGCGATGTCGAGCGATACAGCGTCTGGCCAGGCGCCATGACGTTTAGGTCGTAATCCGGCGTGACCTCGAAGAAGTTGAGGACGGCGTCGAGCATCTCCCGGTGCTGCGCTGTCGCGCACACGTCGACGTGGAACTCCGGATGCTGCCGCAGGTGGCGGATTACCGGGCAGAGTTTCACCGCTTCGGGGCGTGTTCCGAGTATGAAAAGGGTGCGGATGGGCATCGTTGGAAACGGAACCAATTATACATAAGGTCAGGGGAAAGGACCTTGGCGCGTGGCCTGGAGAGCGCGCATCGCTTGCCTGTTGCGGTTTACAGATTCGTGTTGGCGCAGAGCTGGCGGGCTGGCGCCGCGCCGATGCCCAGATTCCGTATACTCAGACCGGGATGCCTCTTCGTTCGCTTGTTGTTTGCGTAGCGGTTCTCCTGATTCCGGCCTTCCTCAGTGCGCAGGATCTCGACTGTGCTCAGTGCCACGAACAATCGAAGAAGCTGGAAGGCTCTGTGCACGCGCCCCTGACGTGCGCCGGCTGCCACTCGGATATCAACAAATACCCGCACCCAAAGAACCCGGTAAAGCCTCATTGTTCGGACTGCCACACCTCCGAGCAAAAGGCCTATGACCTAGGGGTTCACGGGCGCGCGATTCAACGCGGCAATGAGTTGGCGCCCGATTGCTCCGGCTGCCATGGGGACATTCACGAGACCGTGGCCGCCTCGAGTGCCGCATTCCGGAAGAACGTTCCCGAGACATGCGGCGGGTGCCACGCCGAGGTTGCGCAGCAGTACTCGGCCAGTGTGCACGGGAAGGCGATCGCGGCAGGCAATTTCGATGCCGCTTCCTGCACTGATTGTCACGGCGAGCACACCATAGTGGCTCCCCGCAGTCCGGAGTCACTCGTGAGTGCCCAACATCTCCGTGAAACCTGCGCGAGTTGCCATGGGGACGTACGCCTCGCACGCCGGTACCAGCTTCCGCTCGATCGCGTTACCAGTTTCGACCAGAGCTTCCATGGACTCGCTGCCAAGGCCGGCTCCCAGACGGTCGCGAACTGCGCGAGTTGCCACGGTATCCATAACATCCTGCCGTCATCCGATCCGAAGAGCACCATCAGCACGAACAATCTTCCTACTACCTGCGGGAAGTGCCATCCCGGGGCAGGCACTCGCTTCGCGATCGGGACCATCCACTTCGTCCCCGGCCATGAGCCCGCGATCCTCCAGTTTGTGCGCACGGCTTACCTGATCCTGATCCCGCTAGTGGTTGGATATATGCTCTTGCACCATGCGGGCGACTTGCTCAGGAAACTCTGGCGGCTTCGCCTGCGGCGCACCCCGGTAGGTCCATTCCCGACGCCACTCGTTGACCCGCAGGCCGAGATCCGCATGCACCCCTTCGAGCGGTTCCAGCACTTGTGGCTGATCATCTCCTTCACGCTGCTCGTCTGGAGCGGCTTCGCCCTGCGATATCCGGATTCGTGGTGGGCGCAGCCGGTATCGCACTGGGAAGCGAAATTCCCGGTCCGCGGCACTGTTCACCGGACGGCGGCTGTGATCATGCTGATCGTGGGCCTGATGCATGTGGTGTCGCTGATTGTGAGCGGGCGGCTACGGCGGCACTGGCGGACGCTGTGGCCCCGCCGCAAGGATGTGCCTGAATTCATCCTCAACACGGCGTACAGCCTGGGACTCCGCAATCGCAAGCCGCTTGTTTCGAGCCACAGCTACATCGAGAAGATCGAGTACTGGGCAGTTGTGTGGGGGACTGCGGTGATGGCGATTACCGGGTTCCTGCTATGGCTGAACCGCTACACTCTCGCTTGGATGCCGAAGCTCTGGCTGGATGTCGCCGCCTCGATTCACTTTTATGAAGCCGTGCTGGCGACGCTCTCCATCGTGATCTGGCACTTCTATATGGTCATCTTCGATCCCGAGGTGTACCCGATGGACCCCGCCTGGATTCACGGCGTCAGCGTACGCCGCCGCGTGCGGGAGTCGCACGAAGAGGAGGACGAAACCCCGTCCGGCGAGGCCGAGCGCGAATCGCAGTCCGAAGTGTAGCGGCCGCGTGCGCACGCCGCTTGGTCTAGCAGAAGAATCTCCGCATCGCACCGAACTCGAGCTCAAAGTGATCAAGCAGCGGCATCACGTCCCCGGCCACCGGTTCGGGGGCGCGCGGGATGATGGAATGCCCGAGGGCATTGGCGGCGGCGTCCGCAGCCCGGACCACGGTGCTGAGGCATCCGGCTGCATCGGGTTCGTGATGCCGGGCGACAGCCTCGCGGATCGGCGCCGGCAAGTTCCAGCGCTCCAGCGCCGCGCCCGATAGTTCCGCGTGCGTGATGCCAAGCAGCCCGCTCTCGCACTCCACCCAGTTACGTCCTTCCTGTTGCGCCTCGCGGCAAACCTGCGCGTACCCTTCCGGATCAGCCGTGGCGATCAGCAATTTGCCGACATCGTGCAGCAAGCCGGCAACGAAGGCGCCCTCGGGATAATCTACGTGCCCGCCGCCTGCGATGAGGTCCGAGAGCACACCCGATGCAACCGAGTGCGCATTGAAGCGGGCCGGATCCTCGCCTGCAGGCGCCTGTGCTTGCGTCCACATCCGGGCGACCGAGATGCTGAGCGCTAGTTTCCGCAGCTTGATCAGCCCCAGCACCGCTACGGCGTGCCGCACCGAACTCACCGTGCCCTGCAGGCTGTACAGCGCAGAGTTCACAACGCGCAGCAGATTCCCCGCGAGCACCGCATCCTTCTCGATCAACTCCGCGAACTCGATCAACGAAGCATCGTCGCGAGCCATGGTTGCCACCAGCCGGTTCAGGATCGGCGAGAACGGCGGCAGCCGGTCCAATGCCCTAAGGGCGCGATCCCGCACGCCTGATCGAACGCCTAAACAGGAGCACACAAGCATGTATCGGCAGTACCGCAGGAAAACATTAGACTGGCGCTGGCTGGTTGTTACGCGCGTGGCAAGCTTGGCGAGAAGCGCTGCCGCCTATACCTTCTACCTTCCACGTCCTGCCTCCTCTACCATGGATCTATGCAGCCGGCCGGTGCACCCGCCATCTCGGTTACCGAACTCCGCAAGGTGTATGGCGACAGGGCCGCCGTGGACGGCTTGACCCTGTCCGTCCCTGCAGGCACTTTCTTCGGATTCCTCGGGCCGAACGGAGCCGGCAAGACCACCACCATCCGGATGTTGATGGGAGTGGTCCCGCCGACTTCCGGCTCCATTGAGATGCTCGGGATGCCGCTGCCCGAATGCGCGATCGACATCAAGAGGCGCACCGGCCTGGTGCCGGACGATACACTTCTGTTCGACCGCCTCACGGGCTCCGAATACCTCGAGTTCGCCGGCCGCATCTACGGGCTCGCGCGGCCGGTCGCTCGCGAGCGCGCAGGGGAACTCCTCGCGTTGTTCGAACTCGACGGCCCGAACACGCGCAAGCTGATCGCCGACTACTCGAAGGGCATGCGCAAGCGAGTCGCGATGGCCGCCGCCCTGATTCACCGCCCGGATCTTTTTCTGCTCGACGAACCGTTCGAGGGCGTTGACGCGGTGGGCGCGCGCCTCATGAAAGACATTCTGCTCGATCAGGCGCGGCACGGCGCGACGATCTTCCTGACGTCGCACGTGCTGGAGGTGGTGGAGCGCCTCTGCGACGAGGTCGCGATCCTCCACGAAGGCCGGCTGGTGGTGCAGGCGCCCATGGCCGAGTTCCGCGAAGGCGGCGAGACGCTCGAGGACGCCTTCGTGCGTATCGTCGGCACTTCCCACACCGCCGAGCAACTGGACTGGCTCTAGGCTCATGAACTCGCCGATTCTGCCGATCCTGTGGGCGCAGTGGCGCGTGATGACGAGCATGCGCGGGCGCTGGGGCAGCCGCATCCTCGGCGTCCTCGTCACGTTGTTGTGGTACGGCATCTGGGTTCTGATCGGTCTTGCGGCCGCGATGGCGGCGCGGACCGCCTCGCGGAACGCCTTGGAGCTCGGCGTGCCATGGGCGCTGCTCGGGGTGTGCGGCTATTGGCAACTGGCACCGATTCTCACGGCCAGCATGGGGACGTCGCTCGACTTGCGCAAACTCCTTGCATGGCCGATCCCCGAACGCAGCCTGTTCGCCATCGAGGTGATGCTCCGCGTCACCACCGGTTTCGAGATGGTGATCCTGCTCGCGATCGGCGGCACAGGCCTCGCGCTGAATCCCGCTGTCCCGGCCTGGGCGCCCCTGCTGGCTTTCGCGGTCTACGCGCTCTTCAACCTGTTCCTGGCCGCAGGATTGAAAAGCCTGCTGGAGCGGGCGTTCTCCCGCAAGTGGGTGCGCGAGGGGTTCGTTTTCGTTCTCGTCCTCATCACCGCCCTCCCGCAGCTTGTGATCTTCATGGGCGGCGAGGGAACCGTTAAGCGGTTCGCAATGCGCGACAACCCCTTTGCGCCGTGGAGCGCGGCGGGCCGTTTGGCGATCGGTGAACTCGATGCCACAGTGCCGCTGCTTGTCGCCGCCTGGCTCGCGCTCGCGTACGCTTTCGGCCGATGGCAGTTCCGGCGCAGCCTGAACTTCGACACGCAGGCCGCCCAAAGCCGCTCGCGAGCGTCCGCCCGTTCGGGAGGCCGTTTAGAAGCGCTGTTCCGGCTGCCTTCCGCGCTATTTCCGGATCCCCTGGGCGCCCTGGTGGAGAAGGAGATCCGCACCCTGGCCCGCTCGCCGCGCTTCCGGCTCGTGTTCCTGATGGGCTTTTCGTTCGGCTTCATCATCTGGCTGCCCGTTTTACGCAATGACGGCGGGACCGGAGGCGTGAGCGAATACTACCCGGTATCTGTCGCGGTGTACGGGATGATGCTGCTGGCCGAGGTGATCATCTGGAACTCGTTCGGGTTCGATCGCCGGGCCGCCGTATTTTACTTCGCAGCACCCGCGCCGTTCGGGCAGGTACTCATGGCGAAGAACCTCGCTGCGCTGTGCGCCGTCGTCGCGGAAGCCCTGGTGATTTCGCTCGTCTGTGCGCTGCTGCCGATCGGGATTCCACGAGTCCGGATCTTTGAGACGGTATTCGTGATGGTCGCGTTCTCTCTCTACCTGATGGCGACGGGCAACCTCAGCTCGGTCCGGTACGCACGTCCTGTGGACCCGGAACACTCGTGGGCCAGGCAATCCGGTACCCGCTTCCAGTTGTATCTGCTGTTCCTGTTTCCGGTACTCATGATTCCCGTGGTGCTGGCCTACGTCGCACGGTTCGCCTTCGAGAGCGAATGGGCGTTCTGGATCGTGCTCGCGCTGGTGGCCGGGGTCGGAGCGGCGTTCTACTGGGTTGCGCTCGATTCAGCCACCAGCACCGCGCAGCGGCGCCGCGAGCAGTTCCTCGCACGCCTGAGCGAGGGTGCCGGGCCAGTCAGCGATCAGTAGCGGCCCGGCCAACCAACAGGCGGCGTAGAACGAAACTATTTTTCCAATACGGGGAATGCTGTAATCCTCAGCTTTGCCGAACCGTAAGGAACAAGCGTCAGCATCTCCAAAGCTTCCGTACTCTTCACCGGGCTCTGCGGCACCGTCGCGGCGGACCCGTTCACGAGTTCCCACGCCGGCAGCTTGCGGCCCTGCACGTGCAACTCCACCGGAGCGCCGTCCGGGCTGAACGGATAATCGCCGACGGGCTTCTCCGCGGCTTCAGGATGCGATCCGGGAAGCACCCCGTAATTCCACGGCGTCGTCGGGTAGACCTCCCAATCCGTTGCCGGGCCTATGGTCCGAAGCTTGCGCCAGTCCTCGCCGACTTTGAGTGAGAAGACCAGCGGGCCGCGTTCGAACGCAAGCGAATCGTTGAACCACCGCGACGTGCGGACGGCCATGGGGAACTCGATCTCGACGCGATCGCCCGCCTTCCAGCGGCGCTCGATACGCCGCCACCCGGTTTCTGAGACAGTGCTGCGGCTCCCTCCCACCGTGATCTTCGTGCCAGCGGCCCATGCCGGAATGCGAACGACTAACGGCCATGTCGCCGCGCGTTCTGGATTCACGGTGAACACTACCTTGCCGCGGAACGGGTACTCGGTATCCTCGGTGATCGTCACCGGGATGTTTCCGCCAACCGTGGTGCGAACTTCGCTTGGGCCGTAAGCCGCGGCGGCGAGTCCGCCGTCAGGCGTTGCCATCCAGAGGCTCGTCACCAGTTTCGGCCAGCCCTGGTGGTAATTCGCGGTGCAGCAGCCGAAGTTCGGCTCAAGGCCGAAGAGGTTCGAATCGGGGCCGTTGTTCGTCCACGCCCGCGGGTGGCGCGTGCAGAGCACCTGATTGGGTTGCTGGTCGTACTGGTGCGCCCACATCTTTGCATCGAAGGTGCCCGGCAGGGCGTTGAAGGCGAGTTTCTCGAGGCGGTCCGCCAGAGCCGCGTCGCCGAGGATGGCCACTGCGTGCTCGATGGAGTACATCGCCTCGACGACGGCGCAGAGTTCCGTGCCCTGCGAAGGGTCGCGTCCCGCATAGTGCTCATCGCCCGAGTGCGCGCCGTTAGGCATCAAATGATACCGATCCATCTCGCCGAACAATTGATACAGTGCCTCGCGATCCGACTTCGCACCCGAAACCTGCCACCATACCGGCGAAGTCTTGATCGCCATGGCGTTGTTCACCACGTGCGTGCCGTAGTTTGTCTGATCCTTGGTCATTTTGTCGCGGTACTTGAATTCGGCGAAGTGACTCTTCCAGTCGTAACCCTGCCTGGCCATTTTGCGGGCGAGGTCGATCGCGGCCGCATCGCCGGTCCGGTTATAGAGCCAGACCAGCGCGACAACCTCGTCGGCCCAACGGTACGCGGCCCATTTTGCGAGCGGGCGCTCGTCGATGTGCTTCAACTGGTAGGCAACGTAGCGCCGCATCAATGGGATGACGCGCTCGTCGCCCGTAGCTTCCTGGTACTGCGCGAGCACCTTCAGCATGACGAAGTTCGGCCACCAGTCGGTGTTTTTCACAGGGCCGATGGCGCCGTCCGGGCGCTGGTTCGCGAGCGTCCAGGCGACCCACTTTTTTGATTTCTCGATCAGCCGCGCATCGTTCAGCAGATAAGCAAGTGGCACCAGCCCGTCCATGTAGTACGGTCCGCGCTCCCAACTTTCACCCTGCCCTCCGAGCCAGCCGCTGTCGGGACCGACAGACGGCCAGAACTCGTCCAGCCGCCCGGTCAGGCCGTCGGCTTGAATGCGGAGTTGGCGCGCCAGCCAACCCTTCGCTTTCACACTGCCGAGGGGCAGGGGATCGAAGGCGCGCGGTTGGAGCGGCGCGCGGTTCCGCACCATTTCGGCGTTTGCGGCCAATCCGGCCACGAGGACAAGAGCGAGGACCGTCATAGACGCTCTATTCTAATCTGGTGCGCATCTACGTGTATTTCATCGGCAAGCCGCGGGACGCGCATGCTAATGCAATGGCCGACGAGTATGTGAAGCGGACGCGCCGGTACATCGCGTGCGAAATGCGCGAGATCAACCCGACGCGCTTCGACCCGTTCACGAAACACTCCGGCGCAACCAGGGTCCTGCTGGACGCCGCCGGGCGCACGCTGGATTCGGCTGGGTTCACTGCCATGGTCGCCAAAGCCGAAATCGAAGCGCGTGACCTCGTCTTCCTGGTCGGCGGATTCGAAGGCCCACCCCCGGATTGGAAACAGCGGGCCGACTTGCTCCTCTCGCTCTCCCCGATGACCTATCCGCACGAGTTCGCGCGCGTCATGCTGGCCGAGCAGATCTACCGCGCCGCTACCACGTTGCGCGGCCATCCATACCCAAGGTAGAACGGGCGCGGCCCGGCGAAATCCCGGCGCGAAGCACACGGGTAGTCGAATCGAGTGCAACCATCGGCCTCCGATGAACTTCTATACATGTAGGAGGGGGCTATGAGAATACTTGCGATTGCCTGCCTGGCGGCCCGGCCGAAACCGTACCCCAGAGAATACGGAGACCAAGTGATAAGAATGCTACGGAGGATTCACGATGACTGAAGATCGGGATGCGCCCAACCGTGACCCGAGATACGTTGAGTTGCGGCGGAAGTTCCATCCGCTGTTGGTCGAAATGGACAACCGGCGCGCGCGTGTCCACGAAATGGAGATGCGGAACGGGCGTTTTCACCTACGAGCGGAAGCGTGGTCCGCTGACGACGTCAAATACATCTGGCTGGAAGCGCGGGCGATCGACCCTGACTTGGTCGATCTATCGCTCGACCTGACGGCCGGTAAAGGACACAATGGCGACGAACGTGCGGCCGACCGCGACATTGAAGTAACTACGGAGAAACCGCCCGATAGAACCCGGGAGTACGGGGACCGCAGAACTCCCAGTAATTACTAGAAAGGTATGACCCGTAAGCAAGTGGCTTGTGCTGCGCGCTCCACAAGCCACACGCTACGAGCCGTTAGTTACCGCCTCGGGCGGAACGCCAGCCAGAAACCGCAGCCGAAGGCGAGGGCGGCCAGCAACAGCGGTTGCTTGCGAAGCCAGACCCGCCAGTCCGAGGCCGAGCGGACCTGTCCCCTGACGTGTTCGACGCGCTCTTTGGCGTCCTGCACCTTATCGTGAACGCGCTCGGCCGTATGCTGAACGCGCTCCTGGACGCGTTCTCCGGCTCCTTCCACCCGTCCCTGGGCCTGCTGAATCGCGCCGCCAAGCTGTTCCCTGAGCTCCTGGAGGTTCTGCCCCAGGCGCTCGCGTTGATTTTCGATATGCCCGACGAGGGCATCAGGCTCGTCCGTCACCGGTTTTGGTTTCGGCTCCACTTAGCGTCCTCCTTCACCGTTTGCATCGACTCCTTAACTGTCTGCACCGTATCTGCGGCGGTTCGTTTCGCGGCTTCGACAGTGCCCTTGGCGTCGTTCATCGCGCCTTGTGCGGCATCTTTCGCGGCTGCCGATGTATCTTCCACCGTCGCCTTCGCGACCGCGACCGCACGTTCAGGCATCGGCTTGATCTTGCGAAGCCGGCTGATGCCGACCGCGATCATGATGCCCGAAATCACGCCAAGCCCGATGAACATGACGAGCGCGGCGCCCCAGAACGGCATCGCCAGCGACAGCAGGTTGTAGATGCTCACCAGCAGGAACCCGAGCGCGTAGAACACGATCACCGCACCTACAGCCAGCACAGCGCTGGCGCGAGCCGTCGCTGCAATCTTCTCCCTGATCTCCGCTCGAGCCAGGCGCACCTCCGTGCGCACGATCTCCTGAATGTTGCCGACAATGTCCTTTACAACGTCGGCTACGGATCGCTCAGGTGCGCGCTCGAGCGCGCGCCCTGCCCCAGCGCCGGAAGGAAACTCCGGTTCATACACGTTTGCCATAGCAATACCCCTCTGAATCTACGGTGTAACACCCCGGAGTACGGGCGTGTTACCGCCGTAACAGTCTTCCTAGCAAGAAACCTGCCAAAGCGGCCCCAGCCAAGGAAACGGGGTGTTCCGTAATGAAGTGTTCCGCCTCGCGACGCGCGTCCTGAGGTTGTATGTTGCGGACATTGCGGCTGTTGTGGGCCCAACGGGCCACAGTGCCGGCTGCGCTTCCGGCGACGTGGCTGGCCCGGACCACGCGCCTGGAAGCTGTCCCGTGCCGTGCAGGAATTCCAGGGTCCATGCCCACGCCTGGCAGGCCCGCTACATGGCCTTCGGGGTAGCTGGCAGAAGCTGTGTGGCCCAGAGCACGCTCTTCAATGCTGCGGCTGATGCTGCCGATGCGCTCAGGTGCGCGCCCGCCGCCCACGCCGGTTCCAAAGGCATCCCTTTCGGAGGCCGGCTTTCCCCCAAGACCGGCATCTTCGTCGATCGTGTCATACAGGCGCACGAATGGATTGAACATCGTTCCTCCCTTTAGAAGACAGAAAGATCGGAGTGGGGGGATGAAACTATCTTAACCCGGTGCGCGGCTCACTGTTGTGGATCACTAAGTGCGGCCGGCGCTGTTAGCCGTTACCGTGGGGGCTTTACCATCGGAACGAAGCGGACAGGGAGTGCACTCCTGCGCTTCAGCTTTCCGTCGGGCGCTTTCTCGATGACGATCAGTTCCTGATCCCAGGAGCGCCCCACGGGCGCGACCAAGCGGCCGCCGGGCTTCAGTTGATCAATGAGAGCTTGCGGCAGCTCGGGCGGCGCCGCAGTCAGGATGATGCGGTCAAATGGCGCCCGCTCAGGCCATCCCTTGTAGCCGTCGCCCACGCGCACCGTCACGTTCGCGTAACCGAGCCGGTCGAGCGTCGATGTAGCGCTGCGGGCGAGATCCGGCACAATCTCGATGGTGTAGACGTGCTTCGCCAGGCGTGCGAGCACGGCGGCCTGATAGCCCGAGCCCGTGCCGATCTCGAGCACGATATCGCTGGGGCGCGTCTTGAGGAGATCCGTCATGAACGCGACGATATAGGGCTGCGAGATCGTCTGGCCGCGGCCGATCGGAACCGGACTGTCCTGGTAGGCGGCGGAGCGCACCTCTTCGGGCATAAACAGATGCCGCGGAACCTGGCGCATAGTCTCAAGCACACGCGGATCGGTGATGCCGCGGTCCTCGATCTGCCGTTGCACCATGCGTTCGCGGAGTTCCGTGTTGCGGTCTTGCGCTGCGATGAAGAGCAGCAGAATAGGAACAATGGCGCGCATCGGCTCCTCTCCAAAAGATACAATGTGCGAGGTGCCCGAAAAGACCTCCTCCCAACGCCGCCTGGACTCTAAGGCGGGCGACCTGCTGCGGCAACTCGGCGTCGTGAGCGCGACGGCGCTGGTCATTTCCAACATGGTGGGCACAGGCATTTTCACCACCACGGGCTTCCTGGCGGGCGATCTGGGATCCCCCTTCCTGGTGCTCGTTATTTGGCTGGTGGGCGCTGTGATCGCGCTGGCGGGCGCGTTCTGCTACTCGGAATTGGGCATCAACTTCCCGGCCTCGGGCGGCCAGTACGTCTATCTCACCCGCGCTTACGGGCCCACATGGGGCTTCATCGACGGCTGGGTGTCGTTTTTCGCAGGCTTCTCCGCGCCGATCGCGACAGCCGCTCTGGCATTCTCCGCGTACCTGACATACTTCTTTCCCGCGCTGAGTGAAGAGAATGCATTTCTGAAGCTCGGCTCAGGCGAATACGTCCTTCGGTTCGGCGGCGCGCAGTTGGCGGCATCCGGCTTGATCCTGCTGTTCACCGTTTTGAACTTCTTCGGTGTGGCGCGCATTGCGAAGATCCAGAATGCGCTGACCGCCCTCAAGCTGATTGTGATCCTCGCGTTCATCGCCCTCGGGTTCTTCGCCGGCACAGGCAACTGGGATCACTTCTCGCAGCCTGCGGTACGCACTTCCACGGCGTCGCTGCCCGCTCAGTTTGCGATCAGCCTGTTCTGGATTTACCTGGCCTACAGCGGATGGAATGCCGCCACGTATGTGGCCGAGGAACTGCGCAGGCCGGAGCGCACCCTGCCCATCGCGCTCACGCTGGGAACCATCTGCGTGACGGTAATCTATGCGCTGCTGAACCTGGTGTTCATATACGCCGTGCCGCTCGAAGAGATGAAAGGCGTGCTGGCCGTCGGATCGCTCGCGGCGAGGAAACTCTTTGGTGCGGAAACGGCCGGCATTTTCAGCGCGCTGATGGCGCTCTCGCTCATGGCCACGGTAAACGCGATGGTTACCATTGGCCCGCGTGTGTACTACGCGATGGCGAAGAACGGCGCGTTCTTCCAGGTGGCGGCACGGGTTCACCCGAAATGGCGGACGCCGGTTGCGGCGATCGCAGCACAGGGCGTCTTCGCGTCCATCCTGACCATCACGCCGTTTCCTTCGCTGGTGCTGTACATCGGGTTCGTGCTGACGGCTTTTGCGGCGTTGTCGGTCACCTCGCTCTTCCGGTTCCGCAGCCGCCCCGGCTGGCAAAAGCTGAGCGTCGTGAGCTTCGCATGGCCGCTGGTGCCGATGGTGTTCCTGCTGCCGGCCGCATGGACGATCATCTACGGCGTAACGCTGAAGCCGGTGATCTCGACTGCGGGTGCAGCCACCGTAATCGCGGGAGCGCTGGTGTATCACTTTTTCCTGCGCCGCCGGGGTTGATGCCGCGTTATCTTCAAGAGGAATGGCGCAGATCCTCGACGGCACTTTTATCCGCGATCAGATTCTGGAGGAGATCCGCCCGCGCGTGGAAGCGCTCGCCGCTGCGGGCATGCGCCCGGGCATAGCCGTTGTGCTAGCCGGTCACAATCCGGCCTCGGAAATCTACGTCCGCAACAAGGTGAAGGCATCCGAGTCGCTCGGTATCCGGAGCGAGACGTACACGCCTGCCGAGCTTGTCACTACCGCCGAGATGCTCGCGCTGGTCGATGAGCTGAACCATAAGCCTGACATCCACGGCATTCTGGTCCAGCTCCCGCTGCCTCCGCAGTTGGACGCGAAGCGCATCCTGTTCGCGGTCGCGCCGGACAAGGACGTGGACGGCTTCCATCCGCTGAACCTCGGCAAGCTGGTGGTGAATACGCCGGGGCCGCGATCCTGCACGCCCGCCGGCATAATGGAACTGCTGAAGCGTTACGGCATTCCGATTTCCGGGAAGAACGCGGTGGTGGTCGGGCGAAGCGACATCGTGGGTAAGCCGATGGCGCTGATGCTGCTTAATGAGAACGCGACCGTCACAATCTGCCACTCGAAGACGTCCAACTTACCCGAGGTATGCCGGAGAGCGGACATCCTCGTCGCTGCGATCGGCCGGGGCGGCATGGTGACGGCGGATTACATCAAGCCGGGCGCGACTGTGATCGACGTCGGCATGAACCGCCTGACCACGCGGGAGCAGGTGGAGAAGGTTTTCCGCGGCGATCCGGCCCGAATCGCAACCTTCGAACGCAGGGGCAGCTTGCTGATCGGCGACGTGAACCCGATCGACATGGCGACAGTGTCCGGCGCGTACACTCCGGTGCCCGGCGGCGTGGGTCCGCTGACCATCGCCATGCTTATGGCGAATACTGTGGAGGCTGCCGCACGGAGGCGAGCCGCGTGCTCCGAGTAGGGCTGACGGGCGGACTGGCGAGCGGCAAGAGCTTCGTAGGACGGGCACTCGCGGCGCTTGGGTGCCTGTTGGTTAAAGCTGACGACCTGGGCCACGCCGTCCTCGAGCCTGGAGGAGATGCCTTCGATGCGGTTGTGAAGGAATTTGGCCGTGGCATTCTGGGTGACGACGGCAGCATCGACCGGCGCCGCCTCGCGGCGGAAGTGTTCGACCGGCCGGATCGCCTGGCTGTGCTGAACGCCATAGTCCATCCACCGGTGATTCGCATAGAAGAGCAGATGATCGGCGAGTTCGCATCCAAGCAGCCGGACGGAATAGCAGTGGTCGAGGCGGCAATCCTGATCGAGACGGGGAGCTACAAGCGGTTCGATAAGCTTATCGTCGCGGCCTGCACGCCGGAGCAGCAAGTGGAGCGCGCATCGGAACGCGACGGCCTCACACGCGAGGAGGCGCTAGCCCGAATCGCACGGCAGATGCCTTTACAGGAGAAGCTGAAATACGCCGACTATGTGGTGGACACTTCGGGCGCGAAGGAAGACACCCTGCGGCAGGTAAAGGAAGTCTGGGAGCGACTACGGAGAATAGCCAAATGAAGACCCGTGCTTTGCTGTTCGCCCTCCTCATGGTAGGCGGCTTTGTCTACTTCACGTCGAGGACCGGCTGGAATCCGATCGAGCGGTTCCGCCCCGGAGAGCGCGTCTGGTCCGGACCCGCGGTGAACGCGGCTCCCGCCATGACTCCCGATGAGCAGAATAACATCGGGATTTATAAATCCGCGCACATCGCGACCGTAAACGTCACGAGCACCATTTACCGCCGTACCTGGTTCTACGAGGTGGTGCCGCAGCAGGGCACCGGTTCCGGATTCCTGGTGGATGCCGACGGCCGGATACTCACTAACAACCACGTGATCAGCGGCTCCCGCGAACTCGAGGTCACCCTGCCGGATCAGGAGAAGTACAAGGCAACGGTGCTCGCGACCGACCCGCGAAACGATCTCGCGTTAATCAAGATCGCCGCGCGCAAGAAGCTGCCCTTCTTGCGGCTGGGCGATTCCGAGCCGCTCCAGGTCGGCCAGAAGGTCCTTGCGATCGGCAATCCGTTCGACCTTGGCGGCACGCTGACGACGGGAGTCATCAGTTCGCTCGGGCGCACGCTTCAGGCAGACGAGCGCGGCAGCCGCGTGCTCGAGGGGATGATCCAGACGGACACGGCCATCAACCCCGGAAACAGCGGCGGTCCGCTGCTCGATTCCGCTGGCAACGTCATCGGTATCAATACCGCGATTTATGGCCCCGGAGGGAATATCGGCATCGGGTTCGCCATGCCGATCAACCGCGCCAAGATGATGCTGGACGAGTTTGCCGCGAAGGGCAAGTTTACGCCGCCGCGACTGGGCATCACAGTCATTTACGTCGCAGGCGACTTGGCGGACGCACTGCAATTGCCGGCGGAAGGCGGACTGATGATCGTCGAGGTGGAACGCGGGTCCGCTGCACAAGCCGCCGGCTTGCGGGGAGCGCGAGAGTGGGCGGTGATCGGCAACGCCGAAGTGCCGATCGGGGGCGACCTGATCATGGCGATCGACGGGGAGCCCGTGACCGCACGCGACGCCCTCACCCGGGCCATGAGCCGCAAGCGCGCGGGTGACACCATGAATCTGACGATCTACCGGGCCGGCAAGCAGATGAAGGTCCAGGTGAAGATGGGCGAGGGAACGACAAACTTGTAAGAGAGAGAGCGTGGGACCGGTCCGACCCGGTCCCATTTCGTGCGCTTAGTCTTTCTTCGGTGGCATGCGGTACACGAAGATTGTGTGCGTACGCCCGTTCACGTCAACAGTGTCGATGTGGTCCGGCTTCCAGCCGCGCATCTTGAAGTCGTGCGACACGACGCGGGCTCCGCTCTTGAGCGACGTCTCGAGCAGCGGTTTCAGCTTCTCGTTCGAATCCGTGAGCAGGTAGAGCGTGACGATATCGGCCGGCTTCAGGTCCACCTGGAGCAAGTTGCCGTGAACGACGCTGACGCTGCCGCCGAGACCCTGCCGTTTGATGTTGTCGCGCGCCGCCTTCACGAGCTCGTCCGAGATCTCGACGCAGACTCCCTTGATCTTGAAGTCCTTCGCCGCCGTGATCGGAATGCGGCCGTCACCGCAGCCCAGGTCGAATAACGTCTCGCCGGGCTTCAACTGCGCAGATTCGAGCATTTTGTCCACCACCATCTGTGGGGAAGGCACGTACGGCGCCAGGCTGTCCGCCTGGTAGCGGCTGCTCAGGGGACGCCGGTCCGCCTGCGCCCACATCTGCATCCCGCCAAGCGCGAGCAGGGCTGCTATAGACAATCGCACGATCATATATCTATTGTGACGCGGCGCCGGCCAAGCGGCGTACACTCTTAAACTGTACGATCTTTCCGACCATTTCGGTCATGGCGGTCCACAGGTCCCGTGGCCGCGAGATCGTAAATTCATACCCGCGGAAGAACTTCACCGCCCGTCCGATCGCATCCCGCCAGGGCATCGACTGGGGCTGCAGGTTGTAGTTCATGTAGAAGACGGGGAATTCCACGTCCCCTACCTCGCGCAACGAATCGGTGGGCACCTTCTCGTCTATCAGCGCCTTCGGCCCCGCGAAGATCAGCGCATCCGGGCGCTGATCTCCTCCCAACTCCTTTTGGATGAGACTGGCGAGGAACTCGGTTTCGCCGTGTTTTTGTTCAAGTCGCTTTAGATCCACGGTCCCGAGATTTAGTGATTGCAGCGCGTCGCCGAGAGCGGGAAAATCAATCCGGTCGCCGTTTTCCTGCCGGTAAATGACGCGCTGCTCCTGGAGGTTGAACGCGATGATCGAAAAGCGCCCGATCCTCGGCTCGCGTGCGATTCCACGAAGAATGGCTACGAGCGCGGAAGTGTCTACGGGCTGAAGCGTCGCGGAATGGTCTCGCTGCGGTGCGAAATTGACGAGCACCTTCACATTCAGGGGCGGTTCGGTGGAGATGCGTTCCACCGGCGGCTCATCCTTGAACGCCGCCTCGTCTGCGGGGGATATGGCGCCTGGCCCGAGTTGCAGCGCGACTTGGCGGTCGCGCGGCGGCAGTTCGGCTTCCACCTCCCAATACGAGGAGCAGAACCGCTCGTTGCGGTCGCGCATGAGCCAGTCAATGTGGTACTTGCCTTCGCCCAGGTCGAAATAGCCCTGAAGGTAGGCATTGCCGCCGGCGTCGGCCGCGATCTCCGGCACCTTCACGCGCTGGGAGAAGTACACCGGTTCATCCCGGCGGCCCTCTGGCGCGACCCGAAAAATCATTGTCAGCAGGTTTTCGTTGCCGGCCAGTTCCTTGAGGGGGATGCTCACCTCGTACCCGGAATGAAAGCGCATGTCGAAGCCCAGCGCGGGCTTAACCGGCTCCACCGTGCATGAGATGTCCTTGCGTGCCTCCTGCGTCTCGAGGATCGCGTAGTCAGCATTGATCATGCGCGGGATGCCCCCTTGACCGGCCATCAACGTCTGTCCGCTCAGACAGGCGCTCCCGCTCAACACAAAAGCAGTCAGGAACCCGGCAATACGCCTCTTGGAAAGCTTTGAACAGGTCATCGGCGTTTCTGTCCTGTCCGGGCCGGTTCAAAATGAGTGCATTAATCTTATCGCACTCGACCCGGTACAACGGTTTCCACAAGAATCGCCGGACCCCGTGTGCCCCGGCGATGAATCTGCTTTCATTATCTACCGTTCCCCGCGAACCCGGAAGCCCCAGCGCGGCGTGGTGCTCCGCTAGCGCGGTCGGATGGACAGTTGTTCGCAATCGGATCACCCTCCGCAGCTTCATCATGCTAGAGTGCTATGGAATATGGCATCCCGCACCGTCAATAAGGTTATTCTTCTCGGCCGTCTCGGCCGCGACGCCGAAACGCGTTTCACCCCGTCAGGGGCGGCCCGAACCACTTTCTCGATGGCAACGAATTACCGGGTCAAGGACGCACAGACCGGGGAGTGGAAGGACGAGACGGACTGGCACAACGTCGTGCTTTGGCGCCACGAAAACATTTCGACTTTCCTGACAAAGGGCACCCTCATCTACGTCGAGGGCCGGTTGCAGACGCGCAGCTACGAAGACAAAGACGGCAAGAAGATGTACATGACTGAGGTTGTCGGCGAGAGCGTCATCCTGCTCTCCGGCAAGGGTGAAGGCAGCCAGGGCAGCGGTGACGCGCAGCAGGGTGCCACCCGCGGCCCACAGCGCGTCCCGGCGCAGACCGCCCCATCGGCACCTGATGACGCCGGCTTCAGCGGCGGCAGCGAGGACGACGTCCCGTTTTAATAACGAACAGCGATAGCGGGCGCGACCGCCGCTTCCGGCAGCCTGCGCCCGCCCGCTTACCCCAGCACATCCAGCGCTGCCTGCAACTCGCTCGCTGCCTGCAACTCGCTCCTGGCGTGCGCATCCTTTGCCGCTTCGAGGCCTCGGCCGTAAATCGCCTTCGCCTCGTCGAGCCGCCCCATCTTCTCGAGCGCCTGCCCGCCGTGGTAATACGCGTAGGCGTACCCTGGGTCACGCGCGATAATCGCCCGGAAC
>DATMXS010000349.1:0-3297 GCA_035561355.1 Bryobacteraceae bacterium
GGGGCCGCCGCTGTTCGATTGCCGAACGGAACCGCTCGATCCGCCGTAACTCCGAGACGAGCGTCCGCTCCAGCGCAGCAGGCTGCTGCCGGATTTCTTCAAGCATTTTTGACATTTAGTATCGAGGATAGCGCGAGGCGGGATCAGTTTGATATAGGCCGCGCGTTAGTCGCGTCGAGGTCTATCCGGCGGCCGGCAGTAGCACCGTGAACGTGCTGCCGCGTCCCGGCTCGCTCTTCACATTGATCGCACCGCGGTGCGCGCGGAGAATGCCGTGCACCGCCGCCAAGCCAAGGCCGCGGCCCAGGAACTTCGTGCTGAAGAAAGGATCGAAGATCCGCGACTTTGTAACCTCATCCATGCCGCAGCCGTTATCCCGAACTTCCAAACGCACGTACCGCCCCGGCAGCAGCGGGCTGCCGTCATATCCCATCGGCGTCTCTTCGGCGCCGAATTCGGCCACCCGCGTGGACACCCGCACTATCCCCTGCCTGGTCTCCCCAATCGATTCCGCTGCGTTGATAATGAGGTTCATCACCACCTGATTCATCTGTCCAGGGTCGCCCTGAACCGCCGGCAGAGGCCGCACCAGGTCCAGTTCCACCTGCACGTTTTTAGGAATGGACCGCCGCACCAGGCCCGCAACCTCCTCCACCAGACCGGACAGATCCACGGGACCTATGGTGAACTGCCCCTTTCCGGCGTAGGCCAGCAACTGCCGCGTAAGGTGCGCAGCGGATTCGGCCGCTCGAATGACGCCGTCGAGTGCGCGCCTGTTCGGGTGTCCCGGCGGCATCTCATCGAGCACCAGGCTGGCATTTCCCATCATGCCGGTGAGCAGGTTATTGAAATCGTGTGCGATGCCTCCAGCCAGCACGCCCAGGCTCTCGAGCTTCTGCGTCTGCCGGAGTTGCTCCTCCAGGCGCTTGCGTTCCGTGGCGTCCGTGATGACGGCGACCGTTAAACGCCGCCCCTGGAGTTCGACGCCGCGTACGCTCATTTCCACGGGGAATCCCGTGCCGTCCCTGCGACGCGCGGCCACATCCAAACTCGCGCTCGTGAGCTGCGCGGGCGGAGGCCCGGAGTGATCGCCGGCATCGGTTCTGAGCGTGTCAATTGAATGCTCCGGCAGCAACAACGCGAGCGGTGAGCCCGTCAGCTCGTCGCGCGTATAGCCGAAGATCTCCTCCGTCCTGCGGTTCACGGCCGTGATCCGGCCCTCCTCGTCAACGGCCAGTATTCCCTGCGACACCGCTTCAAAAACTGTTCGGAGCTTGCTCTCGCTGTCCCTCAGCGCCCGTTCGGTGCGGTTGCGCTCCGTGACGTCCACCACCACCGAATGCACGCTCTTGAGGTGCCCGGCGCTGTCCACCAGAACCGAGTTGTACCATTCGCACTCCGCGACGCCGCCCTCTTTCGTGTAATTGCGGTTCGTGTTGACATTCCGTGGGCTCCCACCGCTGATCATGCCTTCCATCAGGCGCTGCACGGCCGGAAGATCCTCCTCATGAATCCACTTGATTTCGGAGATTTTCCGCCCGACCATTTCATCCGCGTTCCACCCGAAGATCCTTTCGGCCCCTTTGTTCCAGCTAATCACGCGAAAATCGCGATCCCATTCAACGATACCCAGGGGCGTGTTCTCGAGATGGAAGCGCAGTCTCTCGTTCAGCTCGCTGATCTCCTCCTCGTTCCGCTTGCGCCCGGTAATATCGCGGATATACACCGAAATCCCGCCGGCGCCGCCCGGGTGGCAGCGAATTTCGAACCAGCGCTTCCAGGGCTCGTGGAGGTACTCGAAGGAAATCGGGATGCGCTCGGTGGCGCATTTCCTGTACTGCTGCTCGACAAGCGTGCCGCGTACGGGCGGAAACACATCCCACGGCGAGCGCCCCAGCATCTGCTCCCTGGTCAGGCCGGTGACGCGCTCGGCCTCGCGGTTCACGTAAGTGAGACGGAACTCGTCATCGAGTGCGAAGAAGCCGTCTCCGATACTCTCGAGCACGCTGCGCGCGGCCCCGGCAGCCTGGTCGCGTTCGCGCTCGAACCGCCGCCGCTCGGCGGTGTCGCGTAGGATCAGCACCGTCCCGGATTCCATTCCGGACTCTGCCAGGATCGGGGAAATGTTCTGCTCCACCTCTAGCCGGACATCGTCGCGCCGAAGCAAGGTCGCTTCGCCCGGAGCGCCTGTCTCGGGTCGTTCGAGCCGCACAACTTCCGTCAGTTTCCTGCCGCGAGCCTCCTCCGCCGACCAGCCGGTCAGGCCCTCGGCAACGCCGTTCAGAAATGCAACACGGTTTTGCGCATCGGTGGCGATGACCGCTTCTCCAATGCTCGCCAGCGTCTGCTCGAACCAGCGCCGCTGCTGCGCCGCCGCCGCTTCGGCCAGCCTGCGCTGCTCGGATTCTGCGAGCAGCGCCTCCTGGACGTGGCGCCTGGCATCAAAGAGCACAATCGCAGTGATGCACACGGCGAGGTAGAAGAGAATGGACATCCAGTTCCGTACACCCGCGGCGGTTGCGGAGTAATCCGCAGGGACGAAGAAGACCGCGAGTGACACGGTCCCGAGCACGGTGGCGAATATCGCCGGCCAGTGGCCTCTCCAGGCGGCTACTGCGATTACGGCGACCGCGAGCGGGCCGAACGGCAGGTGCGGCCCCAGAACCGGATGGAGGCCCAACCGCAGCGCGGTGGCTGCGACGACGGCCACTACGACAAAAGCGAAGTCGGCCCAAACCGGCTGACGCGGCATAGCGTTACAAGCGGATTACCCAGGATACACGAGGGGAAGGAACCCGCAATCAAGGGATTAGCCCACACCAAGCCGTTGCCTAAAGCAGGGGGATGTTCATGCGGGTTTCGGAGCCCACCCAAACGCCGCGTGTGATAATCTCGCTGGACGGCAGACTCAACAGTTGCGGCTTCAGCAGAAGTACTACCTCAGTAGATCGGTGATCGCGGTCGTTCTGGCGAAGCAACCGGCCCAGCCCCGGGATGCTCGAAATGCCGGGCAGTCCCGAGATGTTGCGAGCCTCGGTAGTGTTCATCAGGCCGGCGACTAAACCCCATTCGCCGTTTTTCAGCCGAACTTTGGATTGGAATTTCCGGCTGGAGATGATGGGTATCCCGTTCAGAGCTTCGCCCCCCAGCACCTTAAACTCAGCTTCCACCTCGAGGGTGACTTCCTCGAGCCCGTGAACACGCGGCGTCACTTTCAAGACCAGGCCCAGATCCTCGAAGTTGAACGCGGGAGGGATCCCAAAGTTGGCGCCCAGCAGTGCGCCCGTGACGATGGGG
>DATMXS010000350.1:0-19291 GCA_035561355.1 Bryobacteraceae bacterium
CGATCGACCGGAGATCATTCCACTGTGCGCCCGGCAACTCGGCCGCAAGCGAATCGCTGGTGCTGCAGATATTCTCGATCGGCGCCCGCAACTCCTCCGCGACACCCGAGATCAGCCGTCCCATGGCCGCCAGTTTCTCGCTTCTGAACAACTGCTCGCGGATGGATTTTTCCTCCATCAGCCGCAGCGCAATGGCGATCTGATTCGCGAGGTGTTGAGCCAGGATCTTCTCGTCGGCCGAGAAGTCCGCCATGGTCTGGCTATCGTACAACTCCAGTACGCCCACGAGCGCCGCTTCCGCGAACATGGGGATGAAAATCACCGAACGCGGCCGGCCCTCGGGACGGCCATCCGGGAAGAACGGGCTGCGGCGGGTGTCGCCGATCGCGAGCAGCGCCTGGTTGCGGAAGCACACCGCCGGCCCGACCGGCAAGGAGTCCTCCGGCCCGTACACGGGGACGGAGAACGGCTCCGAGGCGGCATCGGACCGGACCCGGTCGAGCGTCTTGCCGGTGCGGTTGTAAAGGTAAAGGTTCACGCCGGCAAGCTTCATCTCCGCCAGCAGGACGGCCCTGAGCCTGTGTACGACGTCCGAGGCGGTAGACGCCCCGGTCATCTGCTCGCCTAGCGAATAGAACGTTCGCACCATCTTGCGCTGGGCGGACATGCGCCGCTCGCGCATCCACCAGAAGGCCAGCGCGAGTGCAAGCGCGCCCAGGCAGAACGCGAACGTCTCTGGCGCGATGAGCCACCGCTTCTGAACCAGGACGACGGCCTCATCGTCAGTGACAACGATTTGGAAATAGCGATCGAACGGCGGCAGCGGGCAATACTGCGAAGCAACTCCGGTGATGCGTACCTTGTCTCCCGCCTCGATCCGCTCAAATCGCGGCTTGCCGGAGGCGGGACGCTCGACTGGCAGGAAAACCTTGAGCGGGTTTTCAAGATCGCCGATCAGAAGATATTCGCCGCCCGTATTTTCCCCTCGCTCCACCACGCGACCCTCGGTGGTGACGAGGAGCCCGAGCCGGTCAAAGCGCTGGAGGTCGCGCGGGGTATGCATGTGCGGCACGGGAGGTGTCCCGCGGCTCAGGACTTCGATCTGCGAGGACACGATGACCGGCATTCCCGCGCGCTTGGCGACGACGCCCCGCACCGCGATGCGGTCGCCTGCATGAAGGGCCGAGTACGCGCGGCCCGATCCTTCGAGAAATGCTCCGCGGCCGGAGTCGTCCTGGATCGGGAGATGGGAATAGTCGCCGATCGCGGCTGCGGGCGCTGCTACCACCGCCTCGATTGCCACCGAGCGGCCTTCGAGCACCGGGGAGAAGTCGCCTGGGCGGCGCGCATTCACCTGGTCCAGGCGAACGGTTGGCTGGGCTGGCGCACCCGCCGTAAGCGCGCATAGCAGCAGCGCGGCATGCGCCACTCGGGCGCGGCGCGTCACTCCGGCGATTGCGTCAGCAGCCACTGTTCCAGGTCAGGATCGGAAAAATCGCGCACGAGAAGGTCTGTGCCGGGCAACTCGGCATGAGTCGTCGTGAGGCCGACAACGCGGGTTCCGGCGGCTCGGGCAGCTTCAACGCCCGCGCCGGAATCCTCGAATACAACGCAGTTACGGGGCGGCACTCCCAACAGGTCCGCGGTCCGCAGATAGATTTCAGGATCGGGCTTAGGCCGTGTCACCTGCTCGCCATTCAGGGTTACTGCGAAGTAACGCGCGAAACCGCTGCGTTCCAGAATGAACTCGAGGTTCGCGCGCTCACCGTTCGTCGCAACCGCCTTGGGCACTTCCGCGTGCCGATCGAGAAAATCTGCGACCCCGGCGACCAGGTTGTTCCGGAGCGCCGTGCCGATGCGCTCGCGATACAAGCGCTCCTTATCCGCACCGTGCCGCGTTACGTCTGCCGCAGGCACACTTTCGCCGAAGACCATGCGCACGATCTCATCGTTGCGACGGCCGTACATGCGCGCGTCGAAATCCGCCTCGGGCTGGATGCCGAATGCCTGGAGGTACTCTCTCCAACACGCCGAGTGAACGGGGTTGGAATCGACAATCACGCCGTCCAGGTCAAACATAAACGCCAGTCCACGACAGATCCCCCCGGCGTACCGGGAGTTCAGGACACACCTATCCATTTGATCTGAGGGGCAATCATACCATCGTTTTCCAACTTAAGCTATAGTACCAGGGCCAACTCAACCGCTAAAAGATGCGCAATAAGTGAAAAGTTGAGCCACTTATGGCGGTGATCATTCCCTTTTGGAGCGAACCGGCCATCAAATTACCCACGTTTGCGGGTATTTCATCGAATACCAGTACTCATGGACTAGATATCCAGATCCAGTATCTCAGACCCATCCAACCGCGCAGTGGTGCGACGAACAAAAAGTACATCCCGGCGGGCGCGAATGGCGCCGGGGGCCTCCCGGGACGCGCGGGCTGTCTGCGACAGTGGGGTCCGAGACGGTCCTACTGTTATAATTTCCCAGGAATGGACGTTTACGAGGAGCTCGTGCGGCTCCGGCGCGAGGGCCAGAAGTGTGCGCTGGCCACAATCATCGAAGTGCGCGGGTCGATCCCGAGTCACGAGGCTGCCAAACTGCTGGTGCGCGAGGACGGCTCGATCACCGGAACCATCGGAGGCGGCTGCGTGGAGGCGGAAGTATGGAACGCCGCGCGCGAAGTAATCGCCACCGGCGAGACGCGGCGCATGACCTTCAACCTGGGCCAGGATGCCGCGTACGACAACGGGTTGATTTGTGGCGGGCAACTGGACGTCTTCATCGAGCCGGTGCTCCCGCAACCCCGCGCCATCATCTTCGGCGCAGGACATATTTCGAAGAGCCTCTCCAATGTGGCGGCGATCGCGGGGTTTGAGACCGTGGTGGTGGATGACCGCGAGGCCTTCGCAAACCGCGAGCGATTCCCGGAAGCCGGGGAAGTGATCGCGGGTGAATACGAGGAGATCTTCCCCCGGCTGGGCGCCAACGACGCCACGTTTATCATTATTGTGACGCGCGGCCATCGCGACGATATGCGCATATTGCGCTGGGCAGTCGGTACGCCGGCGCGCTACGTCGCGATGATCGGTAGCAAGCGCAAAGTGATCTCGGTCATCAAGGAATTGGAGAAGGAAGGCCTGTCGCGCGAGGCTTTCGAGCGGATCCACGCACCGATGGGACTCGATATCGGGGCCGTGACGCCCGAGGAGATCGCGGTGTCGGTAGTTGCCGAGATGATCGCAGTGCGGCGCGGCGCGGCTTCCGACTGGCGCGATCTTTCCAAATCGATCTTCGCCTCCGAGAGGCTCAAGGCACTCCTGAAGTGAGCATCGCGGGCATTATTCTCGCGGCCGGAGCATCCAGCCGGATGGGCCGCCCCAAGCCGCTGCTGTCTGTTGGAACCGAGACTTTTGTGGACCGGCTGATCAGATCTATGAGTTCAGCCTGTTCGCCGGTAATCGTCGTGCTCGGGTACTCGGCGGAAGAGATCCGCAGCGGAATGAAACGCGCGGGCGAGGCGGAAATCGTGATGAATGAGCGCTGCTCCGAAGGCCAGCTGAGTTCGCTGCAGCGCGGCATCGCCGCCATCCCCGAAACGGCCGAAGCGGTGATGTTCACGCCGGTGGACCATCCGCACCTTCGGACGTCCACCTTTACCGCGCTTGCCGAGCGATTTAAAGAAACGGACGCACCCGCAATCGTTGCGACGCATGGCGAACGGCGCGGCCACCCTGTTCTGGTCTCGCGCGCGGCAGCCGGCAGGATCGCCGCCCTGCCGCCGGACTCGCGGGCAAGCGACGTGGTACACGGCCCGGACACGCTGTACGTGGACGTAGACGATCCCGGCGTGGTGGAAGATATCGACGATCCCGAGACGTATCGGCGACTGCTCGAAGCAGGGACGCTCCGATGAGGATCACCAGGAAGGCGCTCTGGCGGATGTTGGCGGGGGCGGCCGGCCTGACCCTCGCAGCAGGGCTGATCGCCCCGCGCCTGGACGCCGACCGGTTCGGCACGCGCGTGAAGGAGAGCCTGGAGGCCGCCTTGGGACGCCGCGTCGAGATCCAGGGCAAGGTGAGGCTGGACGTTTTCGGCGGCCCGGGCTTCTCAGTCGAGAAAGTCGTGATTCACGACGACCCTGCCGTCAGTCTGGAACCGCTGGCCTACATGGAGTCGCTCGAGGCGCGCGTCAGTTTCGCGAGCTTCTGGACGGGACGCCTCCAGTTTTCGAATCTGCGGCTGGTGAACCCGAGCCTTAACCTGGCGCGGCATTCGGAGCGAGGGGAACTGAACCTGGCGCCGCTGGTGGGCCGCACGGTGGTCGCTCCGTCGGGCAGCAGCCTTCCGGAGATCGAAGTGCGGGGCGGACGCATCAACTTCAAGCTCGACGACACGAAGTCGATTGTGTACCTGACGGACGTTTCGCTGGACGTTTCGCCGCCCTCTTCACCTGGAGGAGAGTGGCGAGTCCGTCTGCAGGGCGCTCCGGCGCGCACGGACCGCGCGACTCAACGGTATGGTCTGTTCCGGGCGCGAGCAGCGTGGCGACCGGATGCGGCGACGGGCGGCACTGTGAACGGCTCGATGGAGCTCGAGCGCAGTTCGCTTGGAGAGTGGATCCGGCTGGTGCACGGGCATGATATCGGCATTCACGGCCAGGTAACGTCGAGGGCGCGTTTCCACGGGCCGGTGTCGAACATCGAGATCGAAGGCCGTGTGGAAGTGAGCGATATTCATCGATGGGACCTTCTCCCGCCGTACTGGGGCTACTGGCCGTTTGATTACAAAGGCACGCTCGACATGTCCGGGCAGACCCTCGAAGTGGACACTACGGGCGGCGGGCCGGTGCGGATCGCGGTGCGCGCGTCGGGCATTCTTGGAAAATCGGCATGGGGCGCGCGTGCGGCGTTCGCGGGAGTGCCGCTGGCCGGCGCGACAGCGATGGCCGGACAGATGGGCTTGGCGGCTCCGTCCGATCTCAACGTGGGCGGCGATATCACCGGCGTGGTGGCGTATTCGCCCGGATCAGGCATCGCTGGGATGGCAGTCGCTTCCGGGGTGGCTTTCGAAATCGCCGGCAAGCCGCCGGTTCGCATCCCCAAGGCTGAACTCGTTCTGGACGGACCAACGGTGCGGCTGGCGCCGGCGGCCACATTCCTCGGCCCGGAGGCGCCGGTGCGCTTCGAAGCCGAGTATTCGTGGCGAACGCAAGTGTTCGATGGAGTAATGACAGCAAAGGCGGCAGGCATACCCGAGACCACCGCAGCAGTAGGGCTCGCAGGCGGCGCACCCGTTCTCGAGCAGTGTTCGAAGGGAACGTGGAAAGGCCTGCTGCGGTACCAGAAGCGTCCGGAGCAGGCGGGCCAGTGGTCTGGTGTAGTGGAAATTCAGGACGCGGTGCTGGAGGTCGATGGACTGGCCGGCCCTGTGAAGCTGGCCTCAGCGCGTGTGGCGCTACGCGAGCCGGGAGCGGTGGTGGATCGCATTCGCGGCCAGGCGGGCGCGGCGACGTTCACGGGAGACTACCGCTATCGTGCAGATGCCACCCGCCCCCACCAACTGCGGCTCTCAATCGCTGCCGTGGAGGCGGCCGAACTGGAACGTCTGCTGGCCCCGGCGCTGCGGCGCGACGAAGGATTTCTGACGCGAGCGCTACGCCTGGGCCGGACGCGACTGCCGGGATGGTTGAGCGAGCGCCACGCCGAAGCGACTTTCAACATTGCGGAGGTTACGATCCCGGGGCTGCCGCTCGGCCGCGTGCGCGGCCACCTGCGATGGGATGGCGCGGACTTACAGGTTCCGGAGCTATCCGCGCTCATCGAGAACGGCGGCGTAGTGGGTGATTTCAGGGCCAACCTGAGGGGTCCGGCGCCGGTGTACCGGTTCCAGGGGCGTTTCCATGAAGTCGTGTGGTCCGGCGGTGAGTGGGAAGGCACGGGCACGCTGAACACGTGGGGCATGGGGAGCCAGTTGCTCCGCAACCTCCGCGTCGAAACAGGATTCGCGGGGCGTTCAATTGCGATGACTCCCGACGCGCGGTTCAAGACGCTATCGGGCCAGTGCGCGTTTTCACTGGCTCGCGGCGTGCCCGTACTTCATCTCACGAAGTTGCAGGCGACGGTCGGCGACGACACGTTCGAAGGCAAGGGCGCGACGAGCGCCGATGGCCGCCTGAATCTGGACTTGAGCGGCCCCGAGCGCGAACTCCGTCTGACCGGGACACTCTCGCCGTTCCGGCTGGAGCCGCGCCCCTAATACGCTATTCGTAGCGAAGTGCGCGGATGGGGTCCACGCGGGCTGCGCGTAAAGCCGGGATGTAGCCTGCCAGCAACGCGACGGCTGCGAGGCCGGCGGCAGCCATTGCGACAACCATCGGGTCGCGCCCATGGACGCCATAGAGTTGTGATTCGACCAGACGGCCCATGGCGATTGCGGCCGGCACGGCAACCAGCAGGCCCCCCGCGGTCATCCAGGCGACGTCTTTCATGACTAGACGCAAGACGCCTTCCCTGCCCGCACCGAGCGCGATGCGGAGCCCGATCTCGCGCGTGCGGCGGGCGACCGTGAACGACATGACGCCGTAGAGCCCGATGGCAGCCAGCAGCGTCGCAACACCGCCGAACATCATCGAGAGTGCGGCGATGATGCGCTCCATGAACAGCGACTCGTTCATCTGCGCCTCCACTGTTTTCATCTCCTCGATCGGGAGACTGGCGTCCACCGAACGCACGCGCTGTCTCACGCTGGCCGCAACGGATTCCGGAGCACCAACCGTGCGAACGAAGTACGTGAGCTGGCCTACCTCGCCCAGCAACTGCGTGTAGGGCACGTAGGCCGTTCTCGGCGGCTCCAACCGGAGGTTCTGATGTCGTGTGTCGCGGACAACGCCCACGATCTCGATGTCGGGAATCTCGGAGCGGCCCACGCCAAAGCGACGGCCAATGGGGTTCTCCTTCCCGAAATAGAGCTTCGCGATGCGCTCATTGATGAGGCCGACTTTGCGCGACCCGGCGATATCCGCGTCCGTGAACTCGCGCCCGGCGACGACGGCGATACCCATGCTCGAAAAGAAGCCGGGCGACGCGCCGTACATGTGCGGGTTCATGTCCTCGCCCTCTTTGGCGCGATACCCTTCAAACCGCATGGTGTAGTTGGAGATGATGTCGGCGAGCATCGGGTACTCGGTCATCGAGACCGACTTCACACCGGGCAGTGAGGCGAGTTCGCGCTGCAGGCGGGCGTGAAGTTCCTTCGTGCGCGGCTGATCGTAACCGTTCAGCGCGGGGTTGACGATGAACTGGAGAACATTGCTGGTGCGGAAGCCGGGGTCGATGCCGCGCAGATTGAAGAGAGTCCGGGCGAAGAGGCCCGCACCGGTAAGGAGCAGCAGCGAGAGCGCCACCTGGCCTGCAACGAGCAGTTTGCGGGTGAGCGTGCTCGAAGCGGCCATGCTGGAGGCCTGATCCTTCAGCGTTGGCGCGAGGCTGGGGCGGGTGGCCTGGAACGCCGGAGCGAGACCGAAGATGATGCCGGTCAGAACGGAGACGGCGAGCGTGAAAGCGAGGATGCGGAGGTCGGGCTCGGCGCTGAACGCACGCCGGGCTTCGAGTCCGGGCAGCAGGCCAATGAGCAGCGAGCCGGCCCACAGTGCGATGAGCACGCCGAATCCGCCACCCGCGACCGACAAGGCCAGAGCTTCGGCGAGAAGTTGCCGCACGATGCGGAGCCGCCCCGCGCCGAGGGCCAGGCGGATAGCGATCTCCTTCTGGCGCGCGGCAGCCCGGGCGAGCAGGAGGTTCGCAACGTTCGCGCAGGCGATCAGCAACACCAGGGCGACCATGGCCATCAGCACGATCAGCGGAGTGGAGAACTGCCGGCGCAGGTCGGAAGTGCCGTTGGCGGCCGAAACCAACGTTAGAGTGCGCTCCATGAACTGCTTGCGGAACTGTTCGGAAGCGTTAACGTTGTCCTTCAGGTCCTCAGTGAGCAGCGGTTTCCAGTACACGTTCAGGAAGGCCTGGGCCTGCTCCGGCGCGACATCGGGCTTCAATCTGCCGACGATCGTCAGCCAGTACGTGCGGCGGCTGAACAGATCGTCCCATCCGGGCGTCAGGGCCGCCTTCATCATGATGGGCGCGTAGAGTTCGGGAGAGCGGCCGACCTCGGTGCCGTGGAACCCCTTCGGGGCGACGCCGATGACGGTCATTGGGTGACCATTCACGCTGATCTTGCGGCCCACGATGCCGTGTTCGCCCCCGAACCTGCGCATCCAATAGCCGTAACTGAGGACGACATAAGGGTGCTCGTTCGGGCGGAGGTCGTCTTCCGCATTGAAGAGGCGCCCGGCGGCGGGCCGTATGCCGAGGACGTTGAAGTAATTGCCCGTCGCGAGTTCGATGCTGGCGCTGGTGGTCTCACCGCGGTACATGACCGCGGCAGAGTACGGGAAATGGGCGATAAGACCGCTGAAGACCTTCGATCCGCCGTCGCGGAACTCGGTGTACATCGGATACGAGAACCGGTTCGGCCCCCAGACCATCCCAGAGATCGGGCCACCGGCCCGGAGATGCACCAGGCGATCCGGTTGCGATACCGGAAGCGGGCGCAGCAGCACCTGGTCCACGAGGCTGAAGATTGCCGTATTCGCGCCGATGCCGAGAGCCAGGGAGAGAACGGCAACCGCCGTGAGGCCGGGCGAAGCGGCCAGCCGGCGAAGGGAATACCGAAGGTCCTGAACAACAGAAGTCACGCGAGCGGTGATGCAACCGTGGGGCCAGAGGTGGGCCGTTCTGGTTTCAGCAGGTTACACGAGGGATGAAGTGCAGTTCCGGAACTCTGCGTCCCAGGAGCGGACACTCGCACTAATCACACCGCTCAGAAACATCGCAGGGTTCGCGGCTCGCGACGCGGTCCTCGACCGGCACGGCTGAAGCCATGCCCTGATACAACCCAATCTACGGCTGAGGTCGCGGTCGTCCGGCCCGGTGCGCGTCACGCATGTGCACCGTGCGGGTGCTGTCAGACGTTGCCCGATTTTTGGGTTTCGGCTCTGCCCATCGTCAGGGGCTGAAGCCCGACTTCTTGTCTGAATCGGCCGGCACGGCTGAAGCCATGCCCTATACAAACCGATCATACGGCTGAGCCTCCGAAAGTTGCACGCGGTCAGCACGGAAGCCGTGCCCCGATTCAAGGCATCGATCGGCAGATAGCCGATCAGAACGGGTTAACCGAACCGTCGCTTAGAGGTGCAAGCCCACGGGGCGCATCAGACACCCCAGCAATAATCTTCGACGGCCTTGTCGATGGTTTCGTCGGCTGCGGTGAGGCGCATGAGTTCCAGGCGAATGGCGTCGATCATGGCGCGCCAGCTTGCCTCGATGACGTTGTCGGAGACGCCGACTGTCGTCCAACTGCGGCTATGGTCGCTCCACTCGATGAGGACGCGGACCTTGGCGGCGGAGCCTTTCTTCGGCTCGAGCACCCGGACTTTGTAGTCGGTTAGGCGAACCTTGCCGATGCTCGGATAGACAGCCGCCAGGCACTTCCGCAGGCAGAGATCGAGCGCGTGGACAGGGCCATGCCCGTGGCCGGTGGCGGAATGAATGCCGTCCTGGGCGCGGAGGGTGACGGAGGCGGAGGTACGGGATTCGGCTGTCCCCTCCATCGTGGTACTGACCTCGAATTTCACGAGTTCGAAGAATTGAACGCCCGGATTGAGGGCTTCTCGGACGAGAAGTTCGAACGTGCCCTCTGCCGCTTCCAACTCGTAACCCTGATACTCGAGAACCTTGATTCGGTCCAGCAGTTCGCGGCGGGCATCCTCGCTGAGCCGATCGACGAGACCGTGTTGTTTCAGCTTGAAAAGGACGTTCGCGCGGCCGGAAAGGTCGCTCAGGAGAACTCTCTGGCGGTTGCCGACCACAGCGGGCTGGATGTGTTCGTAAGTGGCGGAATCCTTGAGCACCGCGGATACGTGTACACCGCCCTTGTGGGCGAAAGCCGAGTGGCCGACGTAGGGCTGCTCATTGCGCAGGGGCAGGTTCGCGAGTTCGGCGATGAAGCGTGCGACCGAACTGAGGTTTGCGAGGCTGTCGCGGCCGACCACGGTGTGGCCAAGCTTCAACTCCAGATTCGCAATCACAGAGATCAGGTTGGCGTTTCCGCAACGCTCGCCGTACCCGTTGACACAACCCTGCACGTGCGTAACACCTGCATCGACAGCGGCGATGGTGTTGGCAACAGCCACGTCGGAATCGTTGTGGCAATGGATGCCGAGCTCGCCGTCGAAGCGCGTGCGCACTTCCGCGACGATCTCAGCTAGGCGCGAGGTGATGGTGCCGCCGTTGGTGTCGCACAGGCACAGAATATCGGCCCCGGCATTCTTCGCGGCCTCTAAAGCACGTAGCGCGAACGCCGGGTTGGAGGTATAGCCGTCGAAGAAATGTTCGGCATCGAAGATGACTTCCTTACCGTGCTCCTTGAGGTAGGTAACGGTCTCGGAGATCAGCTTGATGTTCTCGTCCTCGCTGATGCCGAGGGCTCGTTTGGTGTGCAGGTCCCAGCTCTTGCCGAAGATGGAGATGACGGGCGTGCCCGCCTCGACGAGGGCGCGGACGTTGGGATCGCGATCGATGCGGTTACGCGCGAACCGGGTGGACCCGAATGCGGTCAGGCGCGCGTGTTTGAGCCCGAGCTCGGCAGAGCGAGCGAAGAAGTCCTTGTCGCGCGGGTTTGAGCCCGGCCAGCCGCCCTCAATATAGTCGATACCGAGCTCGTCGAGTTTCTGGGCGATGGCGATCTTGTCATCCACCGTGAAAGAGATGGCTTCGCCTTGTGTGCCGTCGCGAAGCGTGGTGTCGAGGACGGATATCTTCATATTGGCTCGTGGGCTCTCGGTCGGGCGCTGACGTCGCGTCCCGCTCCCTCACGGTCGCGGCACGGTTAGCGGCTCGCGGCTCGTGGGTTCGAGGTCGCTTGCGGCGGCCCCGCTTTGTTAGATGAACTTACTGCCGGCGCCGACCCGAAGAAAGCTGATGAAAATGCGTTTCTTCGGGCGGCCCCGGGTTATCGCCCTGTCTTACTTCTCGGTCTTTGCGGCCTTCGCTTCGGTGTCCTGAGGGACGCCGGCTTCCTTTTTCCGCTTGATGAACGGCATCATGGCGCGGAGTTCGGCGCCGACGGTCTCGAGCTGAGAGTCCTTGGCGGCCTGGCGCATCGCGAGGAAGTTCTTGCGGCCCGTTTGGTTCTCATTGATCCACTCGCGCGCGAACGTACCGTCCTGGACTTCCTTGAGGATCTGCTTCATCTCAGCGCGCACGGCCTCATTCACGACGCGTGGACCGCGCGTGTAGTCGCCGTATTCGGCTGTATCGGAGACGGAGAAGCGCATGTAGGAGAGGCCGCCTTCCTGCACGAGGTCGATGATGAGCTTCAGCTCATGGAGGCACTCGAAGTAGGCGATCTCGGGAGCATAACCGGCTTCCACCAGAGTCTCGAAGCCGGCCTTAATCAGCTCGGTGGCGCCGCCGCAGAGGACAGCCTGCTCGCCGAACAGATCGGACTCAGTCTCTTCTTTGAAGGTGGTTTCGATGACGCCGGCCTTGAGGCTGCCGAGCGCGAGTGCGTACGCGAGAGCGTTCTGGAGAGCCTTGCCGGACGCATCCTGATGGACGGCGACGAGCGACGGGACACCCACGCCTTCGGTGAACAGTTCGCGGACGCGGTGGCCGGGCGCCTTGGGCGCGATCATGCTGACATCGACGTCCGCGGGCGCAACGATCTGGCCGAAGTGGATGTTGAACCCGTGCGCGAACATGAGGGTCTTGCCGGCCTTCATGTGCGGCGCGATGTCCTTTTGGTAAACGGCAGTCTGCTGGTGATCCGCAATGAGGATCATCACCACGTCGCCCTTTTCGGCGGCTTCGGACGCGGTCATCACATTGAGGCCGGCGGCTTTGGCCGCCTCCCAATTGGGAGAGCCGGGAAGTTCCGCGACGACGACGTTCACACCGGAATCACGGAGGTTCAGGGAGTGGGCGTGGCCTTGGGAGCCATAGCCGACAATGGCGACGGTGCGGCCCTTCAGATTGCTGAGATCAGCGTCTTTTTCGTAGTAGCGATTAGCCATGTTTGTGTGAGTGCTCCAGATTTTTCAACTACGGGAACCGGCGCGTATGCCGGTGCGGCGGGCGGGAGAGCCCGGCCCATGTACTGCGGCGGGTTCTTCCTCGTAATCCTCTTCTTCGGCACGCGCCTCCTTCGACGTCGGGACGGGGGGTGAGAGCCGGAGCTTCTTCTGTTCGAGCGAAACGGCGATCAGGCCGGAACGGGTTACTTCGATATCACCGTAAGCCCGCATGACATCAACGAACTCATTGAGCTTCTCGGGATCGCCCGTGGCCTCCAAGGCGAAGCCCTCGACCGAGGAATCAACCACGCGAGCGCGGAAGATTTCCGCTTCCTTCAGAATTGCGGTGCGGGTCTCGAGCGCGGCGCGGATGCGGATGAGCACCATCTCCCGCAAGACAGCGGGAGCCTCGGTGACATCGCTTGCCTGGAGGACGTTGATGAGCTTGTTCATCTGCTTGACGACCTGCGCGCGCAACGCGGGGTCCACGTCCACGACGATCGTCATGCGGGAGAGAGTCGGGTCCAGAGTACGGGCCACTGTGAGGCTTTCGATGTTGTACGCCCGGGCACTGAGCAGGCCGGTGATGCGCATGAGCGCGCCGGGTCTATTGTCAACGAGCAATGAGATGACTTGAAGCATTGTGAGATCCCCTATTCGGCAGTACTCAGGCACCTATTTCGGAACCGGCACGGGTTGCGGCGCAGCCAGAACCATCTCGTTCAGCGCGGCGCCGGCGGGCACCATCGGGTAAACGTTTTCGAACGACGCGACCTTGACGTTCAGCACGCATGCCTCGGGACTTGCAAACGCCTCCTCAAGCGCGGGACGCAACGCGGCAGGACTCTCGATGGTGCGGCCGGTGAGCCCATACGCGCCGGCGAGCTTCTCGATATCCGGAAAGCTGCCGAGCTCGACCGCGGAGAGGCGGTTGTTATAGAAGAGCTCCTGCCACTGGCGGACCATGCCCAGATAGCCGTTGTTGATAATCACGACCTTGAGCGGAAGCTTGTGGTTCGCAATAGTGGAGAGTTCCGGGATGGACATTTGGAACCCGCCGTCTCCCACGATCGCGACAACGGTCTTATCCGGGTTTGCGAACTGGGCGCCGATGGCGGCGGGAAGGCCGAACCCCATGGAACCGAGGCCGCCGGAGCTGAGCCACTGCCGGGGACCGTCAAATCGCATGAACTGCGCGGCCCACATCTGGTGCTGGCCGACGTCGGTAGCAACGATGGCGCGGCCGTCCGTGATCCGATCGATTTCGGCGATGACCTGCTGGGGTTTGATTTCGCTATCGCCGTATGCGGGTTCCAGCGGATGCTCTTCCTTCCAGGAGCGGACTTGACGCCACCAGGAGCGGCGCGCGTCGGAGCGGCGCAGGCTCAGTTCAGGAGCGAGCTCACGCAGGACCTTGTTGACCTTGCCCAGTACGCGGCGGGCATCGCCGACAATGGGAAGGTCCGGGGCGCGATTCTTGCCGATCTCGGCGGGATCGATGTCGATGTGGATGACCTTGGCCCGGGGCGCGAACGCCGCAAGGCGGCCGGTGACGCGGTCGTCGAAGCGGACGCCGACCGCGATCAAAAGATCGCTTTCCGTCAATGCCATGTTCGACGCGTAGCCTCCGTGCATGCCCGGCATGGAGATGAAGTTCGGGTGGCTGGAAGGCAGCCCGCCGAGCCCCATGAGCGTGCAGACCGCAGGCATATCGACGAACTCGACAAGTTCACGAAGTTCGGCAGATGCTTCCGAAGCAATGATGCCGCCCCCGGCATAAACCAGCGGCTTCTCGGCATCCCAGATCATCTGGGCGGCGCGGCGGACCTGGCCCGTGTGACCTTCGGTATAAACCTTGTACCCGGGAAGGTGAATCGTCCCGACGGGGCTGTAGTGTCCCTGGGCCTGGAAGACGTCCTTCGGCACATCGATCAGGACTGGGCCGGGGCGGCCGGACGCTGCGACATAGAACGCCTCATGAATCACCTGCGGCAGGTCAGCGGCGTTCTTGACGAGGTAGTTGTGCTTCGTGCAGGAACGCGTGATGCCGAAGGTGTCGGCCTCCTGGAACGCGTCGCTGCCGATGAGCTTGGAGTGGACCTGTCCGGTGATGGCCACGATCGGGATCGAGTCCATCATGGCGTCCACGAGGCCGGTGACAAGGTTCGTCGCGCCAGGTCCCGAAGTGGCACAGCACACGCCGACGCGGCCCGTAGAGCGGGCATAACCCGAGGCGGCAAAGGCGGCGTTCTGCTCGTGCCGTACAAGTACGTGCTGGATGGGGTGGTCGAAAACGCAGTCGTAAAGGGGAAGCGTAACGCCTCCCGGATAGCCGAAGAAGCAATCGACTCCTTCGCGGGCCAGGCACTCCAGCAGCATTCTTGCGCCGCTCATTAAAGTTGGCATCAGGTGCGACTCCTCATACTGTATTCACCGCAGATTAGAGGGGGCCTCAGAGGCAGGCGCCCAAAAACAAGAAAGGCCACCGATCGGGGTTGTTCCGCCCCGCCCGGTGGCCTTTGCAAATCCTCTGCTTGCAGGCCGTCAGGCGGGGCCGAATACACCGACCCCGGTGGTAATGCTGATGATGACGGTAAGGACAGCCTGCGCAGACACTTCCAACGAGTTTGGAGCGAACGGGTGAGTTGGTGTCACTGGTTCGTCGTGCCTCATTGGAGTTTTCAGCGTACCGGAACATTCGGACAAATGCAAGAGCATAGGGTTATTAATTGTAATAATGAACTGCGGTGGGAGTGCCAGGTCAATCGATTGACACGCGCCTACTCCGGGACGTACGATCCAAAGACTTCCAGCGGAGAGGCTCGCGTGAAACAATCAGTCGCCAGAGCAATACTCACGGATCTACATTTTTGGCTGCCCGTCGGTGTCCTGGTGCTTGGCATCGGGCTCCTCGGTATCCTTCGGTGAGCCTATGAAGCCTGGAACGCCGCGCGTCAAGTCGCTCTCGAGTCATAGCCTGCACACGCTTGGGGTAGCTTCCGGGCTTGCCGCCGGCGCATGGCTGGGAGCCGCCGAAGCCCCTACCAAGCTCGTCACGGTCGGATTCTCACCGTTTCTGATTTCACTCGGCATGGTGGCCGGCGTCTTCGTGGCCCGCTGGACTGTGCCGGTCATGCTCAAGGGAACCAGCTACATCTGGTTGGATCTACGCGAGAAAGCGCACCTGATCCTTTGGGCCGTACTCGCCGGAATGTTGTGGGCGGTGGCCAATACCCTGACCGTATTCGCCATCCGGAACGTCGGACTGTCCATAGCCTTTCCGCTCTGGAACACAAACAGCCTGGTGGGGCTCTTCTGGGGCTGGCTGCTGTTCAACGAGTTACGCGGCGCGGGATCGCGGCAATGGACCAAGGTCCTTGGCGGCGCCGGAGCGATTGTCGTGGGGGCGTGTGTCCTCGCGTACGCGACCTCGCATCAAACCGGCCCGGCGGCCGGACGCGATGCAACGCTCGGCATTATTGCGGCTCTCGGCGCCGGAGTGCTCTGGGGCACCATGTACATCCCTTACCGCAAGGCGTACATCAGCGGGATGAACCCGCTCTCATTCGTGACGGTCTTCACCTTCGGTGAACTGGCGACCGTGTTCGCCCTGGCTCTGGCATTCGATGGCGGGTACCAGCATGTCGCGGCCGAACTCGGCAGGGCCCGGCCGGCTCTGTTTTGGCTGTTTGTCGGCGGCTTCTGTTGGGTGTTGGGCGACCTCTTCCAGCAATATGCCGCGAAGTATATAGGCATCAGCCGCGGAATCCCGCTCTCCAACACCAACCAGCTCTGGGGCCTCGCATGGGGAGCTCTGGTCTTCGGCGAGCTTGCCGGACAGGGACTCACGGCGCAGATGCTCGTCGTCGCGGGCTCTCTGGTCATGATCGTCGGCGCGACGGCGATCAGCTTCGCAGAGGCGCCTCAATCCGAGCAGGCTTCTTGGAAAAGGGCGGTGCAGCGCGAATGCGACCGCTACGGACTGGATCCTGAACGCATCGAAGCCGCGGTGCGCGGGGACGACCCGCTTGCCCGGGAAAAGCACACCCGCCACTGGTGGGAACTGGTCATCGTCGCCGGCGCGATCGGGATGTTCGTGTGGCTCGGCTCCATGGCCGAAAAACCGCCTATCGCGATCAACGTGTCCTGGATCGCCGTCCTGGTCACAGCGTCGCTGGCACTCCTGATCGCCTGCGGGTGGCTACTCTGGAAGCGGACGCGGTTCTCCTGAGGCGAGCGTCAGCAAGTAATTGCTGGACGGTGGCTACGACGGGTTCTCGCCGGTCCCCGCGGTGCGAGCCTTTGACTTTCGCTCGGCGTCCGGCTGCGCCGTGGCCGATATTTGCGATTCTGCATCGGTGAAGCGTTGCGGCGAGGCGACCGGATTGCGCAGGTTCTCCCGGCGCCATATTTTGGCTTCGAAATCAATAAAGCCGCTCCCGCGTCGCGGCCCGACCTGAAATAGCATCAATCCGATCATAGGGCTATGGCGCTCCGCCCACCATCCCGTCAATGCTTGATTTCCTGTCCTGGAGTGGACGTAGCCGGTGGTGGCCCAAACCGCCAGGCGGCGTACTTTAGCATGGGCTGCCATAATAAGCTTTCAAACAAGTTATTCAGGTGCTAGAATTTCCGAGATGTGTCAAACATTTAGCCGGAGGAATGTATAGATGCCCAGGAACGCCGCCCTAACGCCCGAGATCCTGAACGCCGCCCTTGCAGGGCTCGAAGCTCAGAAGGCCCGATTGAACGAGCAGATCGCCGACATCAGGTCCATGCTGGGTGCACGTGGACCGGGGAGACCGCCCAAGGCGGCCGACGCATCTCCGGCACCCGTGGCGAAGAAAAAGCGGAAGATGTCCGCCGAAGGCCGCGCCCGAATCATTGAAGGCGTACGGAAGAGATGGGCCGCACTGCGGAAGGCTAAGGCGAGTGCGAGTGGATCTGAGACGGACACTTCCGTAAGCCGGAAATCTGCTTCCAAGCGTGCGAAGAGACCCGGAAGGAAGGCGGTTCGGAAAGCCGCGCCCAAGGAAGAAGCCCCCGTCCAGGAATAAGCCGCCGCTGCGGCAGCAAAATAGAGCCGGGCGTTCGGCCTGACAGAACTCGAAAGGTCACAGAACGGCACTTCTACGGACGCGCGAGTCGCGTTCGGTGTCGCTGCTGGGAAGAGGAGACCCTCTACGTGACGCCATGTGAAACCGTCAGGATCCCCGAGAAGAACAAAGTGCCTGGGGTCTGTTACGCCGTAACGGCCGACGGCCTCGAATTGCCCGTCATCGACATCACGCATCCGGCCTTCGCCTGCGACGTAAGTCCGCAGGAAGTATCGGCCATCATCGACGAATCGGTTCGCGCGTGGGAAGCGGTGCAGAAGACCCCGCCGGAAGTATTGCGGGACTTGGTCGCGAATTCCCTTCTTGTGCGGGGTTGGGTGCAGTCGGTGGGTACCTTCATGTCGGGCATGACCACGTACCTGTACCGGCTCGGGCCGAACAATCTCGGCCAGGGCTACGCCGGGCCGATCGATCGCCGCTCAGCTACCGGCATCATGCCCCTGTCCTTTCGCTTTCGGCTGCGGGACGTGGCGCGTCTTATCGCCGACGCCCTGGCGCCCGCCCTGGCGGCTCACCCTGGATCGCCCGTACACCTGGTCAATATCGCCGGCGGACTGTCTGCCGACAGCCTCAATGCACTCATTGTTCTCAATAAAGAGCATCCAGAATGCGTGCGGGGAAGGCCCATCTCGATCCAGGTGCTCGATCTCGATCGGGAGGGCCCGCAGTTCGGTTCGCGCGCGCTAGCCGCACTGCTTGCGGACGGGGCGCCCTTGGCCGGGCTGTCGGCCACCCTCGATGCGGTCGAATACAACTGGGCGGATGCGAGCCGACTGCGGCAGGTGCTCGACGGCATCGAGCCTGGCGCGGCGGCGGTGGGTTCATCCGAGGGAGGTTTGTTCGACTACGGTTCGGACGAACAGATTGTCGCCAATCTGGCGGCTCTTCGTGAAGGCACGCCCCCTGAATTCGTTATGGTAGGTTCCGTGGTCCGCGACGTGAACACGCTCGATCCCCGTCTGAGAGCCACGGTCCAACCCGGCGCCAGGCCGCTCATCCGGTACCTTGGGCTGGACGCCTTCCGCCCGTTAGCCCGGCAGGCCGGGTGGGCGATTGAACGAGTGATCGACAGTGTGGCCCACCACGCTGTCAGCCTGAGAAAAGCCTGAGCTGAACCGGATCACAAATCCGTCGCAAACGCCGATCTACTCGTCCGTCGTGCAACCTAAACTCGCATTTTGCACAAGCCGGATGTACTTCGCCAAGGTCCCGCGGTTCGCCTTATAGGCGGGCATGGTCCATGCCGACCGCCGGTGACTCAGTTCCTGATCAGTCAGATCCACCGAAAGCTGGTTGCGGTTGGCGTCAATGGTGACCCGATCTCCGGTTCGGATCAACGCAATCGGCCCGCCTTCCTGTGCCTCGGGAGTGACATGGCCCACGATGAAGCCATGCGATCCACCGGAGAACCGGCCGTCGGTGATCAGGGCGACTTCTTTGCCCAGACCCGCACCCATAATGGCAGACGTCGGGGTGAGCATCTCCGGCATCCCGGGCCCGCCTTTGGGGCCTTCGTACCGGATGACGATCACGTCGCCCTTGCCGATCTCGCGGTTCTCGAGCCCTAGCAGCATATCTTCTTCGGAGTCGTAAACCCGCGCCGGGCCGGAGAACTTTAGCCCCTCCTTGCCGGTGATCTTGGCTACAGCCCCTTCGGGCGCGAGATTGCCGCGCAGAATCTGGATGTGTCCAGTCGGCTTGATCGGATCGTTGAGCGGGTGGACAATCTCCTGGCCAGCCTTGAGGCCGGGCAGGTGCTCCAGATTCTCGCGCAGCGACCGTCCCGTTACCGTCATGCAATCGCCATTCAGCAGACCCGCTTCAAGCAGCATCTTCTGAACCCCTGGCAACCCTCCCACCGTGTGCAGGTCTTCCATCACGAATTTGCCGCTCGGCTTGAAATCGGCAAGGAGCGGAGTGCGGTCGCTGACCTTTTGAAAGTCGTCGATCGTCAGCGCCACCCCGACGGATCGTGCGATTGCGAGCAAGTGGAGCACGGCGTTAGTGGAACCGCCGAGAACAGATACCACCACCATTGCGT
>DATMXS010000351.1:0-20111 GCA_035561355.1 Bryobacteraceae bacterium
GCGCTGAGGACGATGGCTTCGGGGGTCATCGGCTGCTTGAGCGCGCCGTATTCGACGCGTCCGTGGTGACTCACGATCATGTGGCGCAGGCGCATCTTAAGCTCGTCTGGGAAGCCTTCGACTTCACGGCAGCAGTCCTCCAGGATGATGAGGCCTTCGGCGATGTGGCCTACCAGTTTGCCCGAGGTGGAATGCGCCAGCGTGATGCCGATTTCGATCTCCCGTATCTTGCCGATGTCGTGGAGGATGCAGCCGGCAATCAGCAGGTCGCGGTTGACGCGGGTGTAGTGCGTCGTGAGCGCGAGCGCCGCGCGGCACATCGAGAGGACGTGCTCGGCGAGGCCGCCCGCCCACGCGTGATGGACGCGCATTGCGGCGGGTGTGCGCAGCCACTCGACTTTGTGGCGGCACAGGACGGTATCGAGCAGCTTTCGAATCCATTCATTATCGAGCCCGGCGACGATCGCGCCTAGCCCGGCCACCAGTTCCTCGACGTTGTAGGCGGATGCGGGAACGAAGTCGCCGATGTCATACTCTTCGTCCCAGCAGCGCGCTTTCTCGATTTTCAACTGCTGGTTGCCGTTGTAGACTTCGACGACGGCCTGCACCTTGACGATCGCGCCGCGCCCGAAGACGGCTTCGTTTTGGGCGGCGTTGTCCCAATCACGGGCCTCGATCTGGCCGGTGCGGTCGGAGAGAGTGATCGCGAGATACGGCTTGCCGCCCTTCGTTTCGCGCTTCTCGCAGGAGGCAACAGCGAGGAGTCCGGTGACCGGCTTTTCGCCGGCGGTGGCCTCCGCGATGAAGAAGCCTTTTTTTGGCGTTCGTGGTGCGTCGTTAACGGCTTTGCTGATATCGGCAAACATGGAGTGAAACTGGCAATTGTACTACTAGAGATGGGAGTACCACTGCTGCTGGAAACGGTGATGAAACGGCACGGGTTCAAGGATATGCCTGCCGAGTGGCGGCATTTCGATCTTAAAGGCCGGGCGGGCTATTCGGTGGAGGAGCCGAGTTTCCGCGAACTGACGCGCGCCGCCGCTCGTAACACTCATTAACATGCGCGCCACCGAATCGATCGTCGGGATGTGCAGCCAGACCTGGGCGAGCGTCACCAGGAACAAGCTGCGGAGCTTCTTGACCATGTTCGGAATCGCCTGGGGCATGACTTCGCTGGCATTGATGACGGCGATGGGGGACGGGTTCCGCACGGGGCAGCGCAACTACTGGAAGCAGATCGGTACGAACGTCGTGCTGCTGTTCGGTGGGCGCACGCAGCGGCACGCGGATGGCCAGACCGCCGGGCGGCAAATCGCGCTGTACGAAAGCGATGTGGATGCCATCCGGCGCCAGTGCCCGGACGTTCGCGTGGCCTCCTATGAGGTCAAGCGGTACGGCACCCCCGCGGAGAGCGACTTCAACTCGGGCCGCTTCACCACAAGCGGCATCCCGCCGGAGTACCTTCTGATGCGGACGTTCCCGGTCGAGACCGGCCGGCAAATCAATGAGGCCGACCTCGCCGGTGTACGCCGCGTTTGCGTCCTCGGCGCGACGGTGAAGAAGCAACTCTTCGCGGACCGCGGTGACGTGCTCGGCCGCGAGGTGCGCATCGCCGGGTATCCCTACCAGGTCATCGGCCTGATGAGCGAGAAGCGGCAAAGCTCCAGTTTCGATGGGTGGGACAACGAAAAGATCCTGGTGCCGGCGACCGCGCTCCGACGCGATTTTCCGCCCAGCCCGGGGATCGGGACGAAGGGTGAGGTCAGCCATATCGCGTATCAGCCAGTTTCCGCGTCGGATTGGGAGACACCGCAGCGGCAAGTGAAGCGGGTACTCGGGCGGCTGCACAACTTCGATCCCGAGGACGAAGCCGCCGTTCACACCGTGGACTACGTGCGCCTGATGCAGATTTTCGACAAGACGTTCGACACGGCCGAGCGCTTTCTGGCGTTCGTTGCGGTAGTGACGCTGGTGCTGGGCGGCGTGGGCGTGATGAACACAATGATGATGGCTGTCTCCGAGCGAACAAACGAGATTGGATTGAAGAAGGCCCTCGGCGCGACGCGACGGCGCATCCTGGCGGACTTCTTTATGGAGGGCGTGTTCCTGGCAGTGATGAGCGGCCTCGGCGGGATGGTCGTCGTGTCGATCATTGCGGCCGTGGTCAATTCGCTCCACCTCGACGGCATGTTTTCGGGCCTGCCAATTCAAGTGCGGACTCTCTTGATCGGGGCCACCGCGCTCGGTTCGGTGGCGATCCTGTCCGCGATTCCGCCTGCGTGGCGGGCCGCGCGGCTGACGCCCGTCGAGGCGCTCCGGTACGAAAGTTAACCCATGCTGCTCTCGATCGTAAGGGAAGCGGTGGATGCACTGAACTTCTATCGCCGGCGCACGATGATCACCATCATGAGCCTGGCCTGGGGCGTCGCCTGCTTCATGCTGCTGATGGCATATGGCACGGGCTTCGGTAACGTGATGCTCTCGTCATTCACTGCGGTCGGCCAGGACATCATCATCCTCGACGGCGGGCAGACCAGTGCACAGGCCGGCGGCCAGCGCTCTGGCAGGCACATCCGCATCAAGCTCGATGATGTAGCTGCCATTCGCGAGAACGTGCCTGTGGTGGGCGCAATGTCGCCCGAACTGTTCGCTGGAGAGCGTACCGTTGTGCGCGGGACGCGCGAGCGCCGCTATGACGTTCGAGGCGCCAACGTGGAGTATGAGAGCCTGCGCAACATGACGCTCGCGAGCGGGCGATGGTTCGGGCCTGAAGACCTGCACCAGCGGAATCGCGTCGCCGTGCTCGGCTCAACCGTCGCAAAGGAACTGTTCAGCGGAATCCCCGCCGAGAATGAGGAGATCAGCGTCGGCGGCCTACGTTTTACCGTCGCAGGCGTCCTCGAACCTAAGGGCCAACTCGCAAACTACGCGCGGTACGACAACGACTGCGTATTTATCCCGTACGACACGATGGCGCTATTCCGCAATGTGCAATACCCGGACCTGATCGTCTGGACGCCGGTTTCGCCGCTCGTCCGCAGGCAGGCTGTCGACCAGGTGCGGAGCCTGCTCGCGAGCATCCACAACTTTTCGCCCGGCGACACCCGCGCGGTGGAGTTTGTGGTGTTCAACGACTTCATGTACATCATCAGTGGAATGACGGTTGCGGCTTCCGTTCTGGTGGGGTTCATCGGCAGCCTCACGCTCGTCATCGGCGGCGTCGGGCTTGCCAACATCATGCTGGCCTCGGTGGTTGAGCGCACGCGCGAAATTGGAGTCATCAAAGCGCTCGGCGGTCGGGCAGGAGCCATTCGGCTCCAGTTCCTGGTGGAGGGGCTGATCATCGTGCTGTCCGGGGGCGTCCTCGGCACCGCCATGGGCTGGGGCCTGACGGAGTTTATCGGCACTATCCCTCTGCTCGGGCCGTTATTTGAGGGGGCTGCCGAAAAGGGCGATCTACGGATGCACGTGTCCGGGAGCGCCGTGCTCGTTTCCACCGGGGTGCTGCTCGCAGTGGGGCTGATCGCCGGGATGGTGCCTGCGATCAAGGCGTCCCGGCTCGACCCGATCGAAGCTCTTAGGTACGAGTGAGCGGCGGTTGACTTCAACTTGCTAAGGTGGCATCTTGAACTCACTGGGAGCCAAACCTATGAGCCTCAAATTCGATATCCGCCATGTGGACTCCGTCGCCATTATCGACCTCAGCGGCCGGATCACGATGGGTGAAGCAGCCGGCATGCTGCGGGATACCATCAAGGAACTGATCGCTGAAGATCACAAAAATATTCTCCTCAACCTGGAAAACGTCAGCTACATCGATAGTTCCGGGCTGGGCGAACTCGTGGGAGCGTTCGCCACGGTCGGCAACCGCGGCGGCAAGCTAAAGCTTTTGCACCTGCAGAAACGGATCAAGGAGTTGATGCAGGTGACGAAATTGCTGACTATCTTCGACGTCTACGAGGATGAGGGGCTGGCGGTCCGCAGCTTCGGGAAGGCTGCCACGGCGTAGTACGGGCCTCAAAGAGAGAGCCAGAACACGCCGAAAGCTACCGTAATCACCGTCAGGGGGGCGCCCACGCGAAAGTATTGCCAGAAACTTAGGGGCGCCTCGTGCTTGGCCCGCTCGACAACGATCAGGTTTGCTACCGACCCCAGAATGGTGAGATTCCCCGCGAGCGTTGAAGACATCGCCAGCGTCAGCCAGGCAATGTGGGGATCCGGCAAGTAACCCAGCAGGGGCCGGAAGACCAGTACCGCCGGCACATTGCTGACGACGTTCGAAAGAAGCCCTGAGGCTGTGGCGAGGATGCCCGTGCGATCCAGCCCGAGCGTGCGCGCCATGCCAAGCAGATTTCGGTCATACAGACTCTTCTCGAGCCCTGCCACGACGATGAACAGCCCGGCGAACATCACCAGCAGTCCAAAGTCGATCTCGTGGTAAACCTTCTCCGGCTTTACGCGGCGAGTAATCAACAGCAGTGCCCCCGCCACCAGCGCGACCTTTGCAACCGGCCATCCTGAGAAGAACAGTGCGATCATGCCGGCCGAAACCGCGAGCGCCTTCACCATGAGGATCCGGTTGATCCGAACGCGGACGGGCGCTACTTCCACCTTGGCGCCTCGCCGGAACTCGGCCCGGAACGCGACCGCGATTACCGCGAACGTCGCAGCGAGTCCGAACGCGGCAACGGGCGCCAGCGCAGCCGCAAACTCGACGTAGGGGATCCTGGACAGGCTCCCGATCATCATGTTCTGCGGATTGCCCGTGATCGTCGCTGCGCTGCCCGCGTTTGAAGCCATCGCCACGCCAAGCAGGTAAGGGACAGGGTTGCGGCCCAGCGCGCCCGCCACGGCGAGCACGAGCGGCGTCAGGACGATGCACATCGTGTCGTTCACGAAGAACGCCGAGAAGATGCCGGAGACCAGAACAACGGATCCCAGAAGCGCCAGCGGAGCGTGGGCGTGCCGCACTGCCCAGGACGACACAAGCCGGAAAAAGCCGGAGAGCCGCAGGTTCGCGACCACGATCATCATGCCGAAGAGCAGTCCGATGGTGGAGAAATCCACCGCCTTCACGGCCTCGTCGAAGGTGAGAATATTGAAGCCGATCATCGCTCCGGCGCCGATGATGGCTGCACCCGTGCGGTCAATCCTGAAGCCGGGCAGCCGCCCGATGGCGAGAACGAGATAGGTCGCCGCGAAAACGATCGCGGCAATTACGGGACTGAGTTGAAGAGGAGGATTCAAATGGAAAAGGCGGTGAGCCCTACCGCAGGATCGGGCCTGACGCCCGGCGCCACCGCCTCCTGTTCTTCAAGCGATATCCGCCGGTTTACTTGAGTTCCAGCACTTCCTTCTCTTTGGCCTTGGCAGTTTGGTCAACCTTCGCCAAGTAGGCGTCGGTAGTCTTCTGCACCTCGTCGAGAGCGCGCCGCTCGTCGTCCTCACTGATGAGCTTCTCCTTGAGCAGCTTCTTCAGCGAGTCGTTCAGGTCGCGCCGGACGTTGCGCATCGTCACCCGGTGCTCTTCCGCCATTCGGTGAAGGTGCTTCACCAGTTCCTTGCGACGCTCCTCGGTGAGGGGTGGAACGGGGATGCGGATCAGCTTGCCGTCATTGGACGGGTTCAGGCCGAGGTCGGAGCTGCGGATGGCTTTCTCGATCGCGTTGATCTGGGACGGATCAAACGGCTGAACCGTAATGAGCGACGGCTCGGGCACGTGCAAGACGCCCACCTGCTTCAGGGGGGTAGAGGTGCCGTAGTAATCCACCTTGACCGGCTCCAGGATCGACGCGGAGGCACGGCCGGTGCGGATCGTGGAGAGAGCGTGCTGAAGGTCCGCAAGAACCTTTTCCATCCGCTGCTTACCGGACGCCTCCACTTCCTTCACGGTGCGGAATGCGCTTGGTGTGGGTTGTTCCGTCTTCATGGGCTTCCTTAAAGAGGCATTATGCCACGGCTGGCACGAGGTTTACCGCCTGTGCCGGCGAAAGTCCGGGACGCTTGCGGGTCAGGCGTTCCGGACGACGGTTCCGATTGCCTCGCCGCGCGCCATCCGCAGGATGTTGCCGGGCACGTTGAGGTTGAAGACCACCATCGGAAGACCGTTGTCGCGGCACATGGCGACGGCGGTGGCATCCACCACGCCGAGAGCTTGCGCGAGCACGTCGCCGTAGGAGATCTCACGGAAGAGCTTTGCATCCGCGTGCTTCAGCGGATCCTTGTCATAGACACCGTCCACGCGCGTGGCTTTGGCGACGATGTCGGCCTTGATTTCGAGAGCGCGCAATGTGGCAGCGGTATCAGTTGAGAAATAAGGGTTCGAAGTGCCGGCCGCAAAGATCACGACGCGGCCTTTTTCAAGGTGGCGCATCGCACGGCGGCGGATATACGGCTCGGCCACCTGGCGCATTTCTATCGCGGTCATGACGCGGGTTTCCACAGCGTGCCGTTCGAGAGCGTCCTGAAGGGCCAGAGCGTTGATGACGGTGGCCAGCATGCCCATGTGATCCGCGCTGACACGGTCCATGTTGCGTGCGGCAGCGGCGACGCCGCGGAAGAAGTTCCCTCCGCCGACCACCAGGCCGAGTTCGACGCCGGCCCGCGCCACCTCACGGACCTCACGTGCGAGTTCGGACACCCGTTCGGCGTCGATGCCGAAGTTGCCCTGCCCGGCCATGACCTGCCCGCTCAGTTTGAGAAGAATACGTTTGTAACCCGGCATGGCTCCTCCTGCGGAAACAGGGCTCCGCGCACACAGACAACTCACCACGGAACCGCGAGGCGGCACGGTTCCGAATGGCTCCGTCCCGCTAAGGCCTATCCCTTTATTCGCAGTTCCGCGGTGAGGCGGATACCTTTACTCTTGTCCTTCGGCGGGCTGATCGGAATCGCCCTGCGTCTCGCCGAGCTTGAACCGGACAAAGCGTGACACGGTCATGTTCTCGCCCGTCTTGGCGATCTTGGTGGCGAGCAGTTGGCCGATGGTGACTGTGTTGTCTTTGATGAAGGGCTGCTCGAGAAGACAGATCTCCTCGTAGAACTTCGACATGCGCCCTTCGACGATCTTGTCCGCCACTTTCTCCGGCTTGCCCTCTGCGATTGCTCGGGCCCGCTGGATTTCCTTTTCCTTTTCCATGACGGCGGGCGAAACGTCTTCCTTGCGGATGAACTGAGGATCGGCCGCGGCAACCTGCATCGCGATGTCTTTCACCAGTTGCTGGAATTCGTCGGTCCGGGCGACGAAGTCGCTCTCGCAGTTCACTTCAACCAGCACGCCGAGTTGGGAGCCCGGGTGAATATAGTGACCGATGAGACCCTGCTTGGTGGCGCGGCTGGCGCGCTTCTGCGCCGAAGCGATGCCGCGCTTGCGGAGCACCACTTCCGCCTCGCCCAGGTCGCCCTTCGCTTCCTGAAGCGCCTTCTTGCATTCCATCATGCCCGCGCCGGTGCGCTCGCGGAGCTGTTTCACGAGTTCTGCGGTAATCTCCGCCATTTGTGTGTCTCCTAAACAAACCCACTCCGCCACCGTGCGGTCACATCGCGGGCCGTGTGTCCATCGTCAGGTCCGGCGCAGCCCCGCGGCAGGCGGTTCTACATGAGAACTGGGTACTGCCGGCCGCAGACGCCGAAGCGGCGGCCGGCGAAGATTTGGACAGGCGAGTCTAGCTTTCGCGCTCGCGGACGGCCGGCTCCGTGCCTTGCGGCTCTTCGGCTACCGGGCCCTTGCGGGGCAGCGACACCGAGGGCAGTTCCTCTTGCGGGATAGTTTCGTGCATGAGCTGCTCGGCGTAACGCGGATCGACGTACTGGGTGTACTCGGGGATCTCCTCGAGCGGCGTCTCGTCGGTAACGATCTTTTCGGCGGCGAAGTCCTGCTCGGTGGCCAGCGCGCGGCCTTCGATCACAGCATCGGCGATCTTGCTCGAGAACAGGCGGATCGCGCGGAGCGCGTCGTCATTGCCGGCGATCGGGTAATCCACGACGTCGGGGTCGCAGTTCGTATCGACGACCGCCACCACGGGGATGCCGAGTTTGCGAGCTTCGTGCACCGCGATGTCTTCCTTATTGGAATCGATCACGAAGATGAAGTCCGGGAGCCCCTGCATTTCCTTGATGCCGGCGAGATTCGATTGGAGGTGCTTGCGTTCGCGCTCCAGGCGGGTGATCTCTTTTTTCGAACGCCCCTGGTAGTTGGTCTCGTTCGCCAGCATATCGATCTCTTTGAGCCGCTTGATAGACCGCTGAATGGTGATGTGATTCGTGAGCAGCCCGCCCAGCCAGCGTTGGTTGACGTAATACATCGAGCAGCGCGTCGCCTCTTCGGCGATGGCTTCCTGCGCCTGGCGCTTGGTGCCGACGAAAAGGAGCGTCTTGCCCTGGGCGGCCATTTCGCCCACGAAGCGCATCGCTTCCTTGAAAAGCTTGAGGGTTTTCTGGAGATCGATAATGTAGATCCCGTTGCGTTCGCCGAAGATGTACTCTTTCATCTTTGGATTCCAGCGCTTGGTCTGGTGCCCGAAGTGAACGCCAGCTTCGAGCAGTTCCTTCATCGAAATAGACGGCAAAATGCCTCCTGTGTTGTGGTTACTGCTGAGCGGCTCCGGCTTGTCAGGCCGGTACCGGTTGGTCTTCCCTGCCGCAAACGCGTTCCAAAGCGAGATTTGCGCGTGCGGTCTGCCCGCAGGTCATGAAATGGAGAATGGGCCGGCGGGAGAGCGGGAAGGGGTTGAAGAAGATGGAGGGGCGGCGCCGGGATGCGGGCAGATGCCCGCATCCCGGTTGCCGCACACACTCCGAAAACTCGCATTTAGCGCTTGGAGAACTGGAAGCGCTTGCGCGCGCCCTTTTGTCCGTACTTCTTGCGCTCGTGCTGGCGCGGATCGCGCGTCAGGAAACCGAGCGACTTGAGGCGGGGACGGAGTTCCAGATTGAACTCTGTAAGCGCGCGTGCGATGCCCAGGCGGGTCGCGCCGGCCTGGCCGATTACGCCGCCGCCATCGCACAGTACGAGGACGTCGAAGCGTTCCGCAGTCTCAGTGGCCAGCAGGGGCTGGCGCACGATGCCGCGGGCGTTCTCAGTGGGAAAGTAATTCTCGAGAGGGCGGCCGTTAACGGTGATCTGGCCCTTGCCCGGCCGCAGAAACACGCGGGCCACGGAGCGCTTCCGCCGGCCCGTACCAAGGTATTGAACTGGTGCTGCCATCCTGTCTCCAGCAAACCGCGGGTGCGGCCGGTTTCAGCCGTGATCCCGCTAGTTGTCTGCTATCCTTTCACCGCCATAGCGACGGGCTGCTGCGCCTGGTGTGGATGCTTGTCGGTTGCATACACGCGCAGTTTGCGGATCATCTGCTTGCCAAGCTTCGTCTTCGGCAGCATTCCTACGATTGCCTCGTGGACCAGCCGGATCGGATGCGCCGCGCGCATCTTGCGCGCAGTCACTTCGACGAGCCCACCGGGATATCCGGTGTGACGCCGGTAGACCTTCTGATCTTCCTTATTGCCGGTCAGCTTCACCTTTGCGGCGTTCAGCACGATGACGTGATCGCCAGTGTCCAGGAAAGGCGTAAACGTAGTCTTGTTCTTGCCCATCAAAATCATCGCTGCCTGGCTCGCAAGTCGTCCCAGCGGTTGATTCTCCGCATCGAGAACGTGCCAAGCGCGGGTGATGTCCTTCTCGGACGGAAACTCAGTTTTCATGGACGGACCTGTCCGCTCCTTTGCCCGCAAAAACATCAGGTTACCGTGCGGCGTGCTCGCATGTCAAACGCCAGGAGCGCCGTCTGGGCACGGATCGGACTAGCAACCTGAGGGTCACTTGGGCGCCGCTGCTCGGAGCTTGTCCGGGGCGGCGTATCGACTGATTGTCGCACAACCGGAGGAGCCGCGCCTGCTTTTCAAAACGCAAAGACCCAAGGTACCCCGGTTTCCATGCCGATTGTGATACTATCTGAATGATCCACGCGCCGCGGAGAGGTGGCTGAGTGGTCGAAAGCAGCGGTTTGCTAAACCGTCGTAGTGCCTTAAAGCGCTACCCAGGGTTCGAATCCCTGCCTCTCCGCCAGTTACCTTAGCTGCCCGGCTCAAACCCCCGCTTACCCTAGCCAGACGATCCGCCTGAATCACATCTGCACCCCACACAAGGTTCGCGCTGAGTGAGAGACAAATTGCTGTCCCGAGATCCGCCCCGCCGCGGATAGGAACGCCCCGCCGTTTTCTGAACCGTGATACACTCCTCCCAATCTCCGCTTGCGAGAGGTGTCATGGCAGGCCTCATTTCACCTAATGATGCGCAGCTTCTGAGCGCGCTGGAGCGGTTCGGACCGCACGATCATCTCTGCTCGATTTACGAAAACCAGCAGGACCACTTTGCCGTGGTTGTGCCGTTCATCCGGATCGGGCTGGAGCGACATGAGAAGTGCCTCTATATCACCGATGCCGAGAGCTTAGAGGGTGTGCGCGCCGCCATGCAGGCTGGTGGTCTCGATGTGGCGGCCGCCCTTGATTCCGGCGCCCTGACTCTGGCCACAAAAGACCAGACCTACATGCGGCTTGGTACTTTCGAACCGGACTGGATGTTCTCCTATTGGCGGGAAGCCGCTGAGCAGGCGAAGCGCGAGGGATTCAACTCGCTCCGCGCCACCGGCGAGACGGAGTGGGTTGTGCGCGGCGGGCCCGGGCTCGAGCGATGGATGGAGTACGAGTGCCGCCTCACCCATGCAATGGCGGAAAGCAACGCTTTCGCGCTGTGCCAGTATAACCGGACCGTGTTTCCTCCTTCTCTCATCCTGGACGTCATCAGGACTCACCCCGTCGTCATCTACCGTGGGACTGTGTGCCGCAACTTCTACTTCGTTCCTCCCGAGGAATTCCTCGGCCAGGATTCGAGCGCGAGAGAAGTTGAGCGGCTATCGACGAACGTCCGCGAGCGCGAGCAGTTGGACTACGAGCTCCAGCGCGCGCATGCCGAACTCGAGGAGCGCATTCTCGCCCGCACACAGGAGTTGCGCGAACGCGAGGAGTGGCTGCGCCTCGCTCAGAACGCCGCTGGCCTGGGGATCGCGGACTGGGACGCCGGCACCGGCCGCGCGCGGCACAGCGACGAACTCTTTCGCATCTATGGACTCAGCCCGAGTGAGCGCACGTTCACGTTTGAACAGTGGATCGGGAGCGTACACGGAGACGACCGGGCAGCCGTCCGCGAGGGCTTTGCAGCCGCACTGCGGGAGCGTCGATCGTGGGAGGGGGAGTTCCGGATCGTGCGGCCCGACGGCACGATTCGTTGGATCGCCGCCAAGGGAACCATGTTGTACGGGGAACAAGGCGAACCTACGAGGGTGATCGCCACCCAGATGGACATCACGGAACGCAAGCGGGCCGAGGAAGCGCATTTCAACGCGCAGAAACTGAACAGCATCGGCCTGCTCGCAGGGGGCGTGGCTCACGACTTCAACAACATCCTCACCGGCGTTTTGGGCAACGCCAGCCTGCTACTGGAGGATTCCGTTCTCGGCTCGGATCCCCGAATAGAGGCCATCATCGAGGCAGCGCAAAAGGCCGCGGCGCTTACGAGGCAATTGCTGGCGTACGCCGGAAAGGGCCAGTTCGTCGTTGAAGAACTGGACATGTCCGAGGTGGCTCGCGACATGGCCGGCTTGCTTCGAAGCGCTGTGCCAAAGAGCATCGCGCTACAAATGGACCTGGCGGGTACGCTCCCGGCCGTAACCGCGGACCCTTGTCAGATGCAGCAGGTTTTGATGAACCTGGTCACGAACGCGGCCGAGGCGATCGGCGATCAACACGTGGGCACAATTGTCGTGACGACCGGCGTTGGACAGCCGGCGCCCGATTGGTCTGCGACCGAAGCCGAGATGCCGCCCGGCCAGTACGTGTTTGTTCAGGTGTCCGACACTGGCTGCGGAATGGATGCCGTCACCAGAGCCCAGATATTTGACCCCTTCTTTTCGACGAAGTTCACCGGCCGTGGTCTTGGACTGGCGGCAGTGTCGGGGATCGTTCGAGCCCACGGGGGCATGATCTCCGTGGTCAGCGCTCCCGGCGCCGGCAGCACGTTTCGGGTGTACCTGCGAGCGGCTCCCGCTCTTCTTTCGTGCAAGCGGCGGGAACAGCCGATGGTTCACACGGTCGTGAATGGCGCCCCGAAGCTACTCGTTGTGGATGATGAAGAGTGCGTCAGGGAGGTCGCCGGTGAAGCACTGAGCCGGCACGGGTATGACGTGATCTTCGCCCGCGACGGGCAGGAAGCCGTCGCCGTTTACGAGAAGCAGGCCGGCGAGATCGACCTGGTCTTACTCGACTTGATCCTGCCTCGACTGAACGGCGCCCAAGTGCTGGAATTCATTCGCCGTTTGCGCCCGGACGCCAGAGTTCTGCTGATGAGCGGACACAGCGCACAGGAGGCGGAGCGTCTTTGCAGCGCTCACGGCGCGCAGGCGTTCCTGGCGAAGCCGTACACAGCGGAGCGGCTGGTGCGGGCAGTCGGGAGCGTCATCGCGGAGAACTGATCGGGGGAACCAGCCGCGTTCGGGGGGCACTTGGGAGGAAAGCCCGAACCGAGCGCTGGTGTGCCTCGCCACCATCCCTCGGGGTCTCAGCCCCGGGCCACCGTTTTCACCTTCTCTGCCAGGGTCCCCAGTGAATAGGGCTTCTGTAGGAATCCAGCGAGTTCCATGTTCCCGAAGCGGTTGCGCGCCTCCGCTTCGCTGAACCCGCTGGAAAGCATGATGGGGATGCCGGATTTGATTTCGCGCAGCTGGCGCATGGTTTCCTCGCCGCTGATCCCCGGCATCGTCATATCCAGGATGACCAGCGACACCAAGCCTCTCGCCGTGCGGAACAGCTGAATCCCTTCACGGCCATCGGAAGCGAGGAGGACCTGGTAGCCCAGGTTCTCGAGGGCGGTCTTCGTCGTCACGCGGACAACCTCTTCATCGTCTATCAGGAGCACAGTCCCCGTGCCGCGAACCGGCTGGAGGTTCGCCGCACATTGCTCGGGTATTCCCGCCGAAGCGCGTTCGCAGGCGGGCAGCAACACCCGGAATGTTGTCCCTACGCCGGGAGCGCTATAGACCTTGATGGCGCCTTTATGCCCCCGGACGATGCCCTGGACTGCGGCTAGTCCGAGGCCACGTCCCGTAAACTTCGTGGTGAAGAAGGGGTCGAAGACTCTCGCCAGCGTGTTTTCATCCATCCCGCACCCTGAATCACGGACTTCGATTTCGACATACGTCCCGGGCGTGACATCGCTTTGAAAGGTGAGAGTCTTGATGGAGGCCTCGTCGATTGTCTCGGTCCTGGTGATGACCGTGAGACGGCCTCCTTCGGGCCCGATCGCCTCGGCTCCATTGATCAGAAGGTTCATGATCACCTGCTGGAGTTGCGAAGCGTCCGCCTCGATCAGTGGCAGTTCGTCCGCGAGTTGCAGCCGCAATTCCACGTGTTTCGGGATGGAGGCTTGCATCAAGGCTGCCGTTTCCAGGATGAAACTGGAAATGTCGATCCGTTCGATAACAAACCGGCCTTTGCCCGAATAGGCGAGCATCTGTTGGGTTAGTTTGGCAGCACGCTGGGCAGCGATGGAAACCTGAACCGCACACTTCCATTCGGGGGTCTGCTGCGGCAGCATGTCCTCCAGCAGGCTTGCGTTTCCGAGGACGCCGGTGAGGAGGTTATTGAAATCGTGAGCGATGCCTCCGGCGAGGACGCCCAGGCTTTCGAGTTTCGCGGTCTGCCGGAGTTTTTCTTCGAGAGCTTTCCACTGCGAGACGTCTCGCCAGCTCAACAAACCGCCGGTGATCTGCCCGTCGCCGTCGCGGATGGGCGCTGCGACACAGTGAACCGGAACGGCAGTGCCGTCGGCGCGCTTGAGCACCCATTCCTCGTCTGTCGTGATTTCACCGGATACGACCGCCCGCGCTAGCGGCAGTTCCTCTGGGTGAGCGGGCGTTTGCCCATCCGGGTGGTAGATGTTCCACACCTCCGCGTGTTGTTTGGCAGTGGTGTCCAGCAGTTCCGAGGCAAGCCGGCCAGACATCAAACCCGCATAGCGGCTGACCGTGACGATGCGCGCTTCCGGACCCTCTGCGATAACGATGCCCTCGGGAATGTACTCCATGAGCGCCTGCAACGTTCTCTGGCCCGCCGCTGCGGCGGCGGCGGTTCGTCGCAACTGCTCTTCCGCCTGCTTCCGTGCCGTGATATCCCGGTTGATTTCGAAAATTCCGGTGATGGCGCCTTGCTCGTCCCGGAGGGCGACCTGGCGACACTCGGAGATTACCGTCTTTCCGTTCCTGCACGTGTGGACCAGTTCACCGTCCCAGCGACCCTTATCCCGCAACACCCGATCGATTTCCGGGATTGAATCCGCCTCACGCGTCTTCAAGACTTCGTGGATCATTCTTCCCCGGGCTTCGGCTTCGGTCCACCCGTACATTTCAGAGGCGCCGCCATTCCAGGAGATGACACGCCGTTCGGCATCGGCGACGATGATCGCATCGTGAGCAAGATCGATCATCCGTTCCCGGTTTAACAGATCCGCTTCCCAGCGCTTCGTATCAGTGACATCCCGAAAGACCAGAACGGCTCCCAGCACGTGGCCCTCGGAATCGATGATGGGCGCTCCGCTGTCGTCGATCGGCATTGAACGTCCGTCCTTCGCGATGAGAACGGTGTGATTGGCAAGACCGACGATGCGCCCTTCACGGATGGCCCGGGTGACCGGGCATTCCACGGTTGCCCCGCTATCTGCGCTGTGAATGCGGAAAATGTCATCAATGGCTTGACCGATGGCATCGGCTGCCGTGCAGCCGGTAAGAGCTTCGGCGACGGGGTTGATGAAGGTGATTCGCGCGTCCGGGTCCGTCGCGATCACGCCGTCACCGATGCTGGAGAGCGTGACCCTGAGCAGTTCCTTCTGTTGTCTCTCAGACGCTTCGGCTTTCGCCCGCAGCACGAACTCGCGCTCCAACGCGGAACGGCGCTCTTCTGCCAGTCCGGCAGCAGCCATGGCGCGGAATGTGGCGCGGCGCTGCAGTTCGCTCAGGCACACGAGTAAGCCCGCCACCACAACGTACAAGGCGAATCCCAGTTGATTATCGGAGCCGGCGGGCACGAAAGAGTGCCGCGGCGGCACAATGAAGTACAGCGCCGCCAGCCCGCTCAGGACGTAAGCGAGCATGCCGGGTCCGAGTCCGGCGTAAACCGCCGCCCAAGTCACGGCCAGATAGAACGTTGCGTAAGGGATGCGGTTTCCGAGCACCGGATCCAGCAGCAACCGGATCCCCAGAGCAATAGCGATTCCTGTTGCTGCCCAGACATATCCCGCAGCACTGGATTTGTGACTAAGGCCCACGTTTCAATTATGACCTGTGGATTGTACCTGCCGCCTGCCGGGCAGGGAAGAAGCGCAGGCGGCTCCCGCGATCGCGCGCGCGGAGGCCGCCCGAAATGCTGTTACTGACCCTGGATATCGAAGGTGTTCGTGCCGTACTCGCGCACTTTGAAGTACGCCTTCTCCCACTCTGCGTGGGCCGGGTGTTTGGAATAGACCTTCAGTGCTTCAAGATCATTGAACTCCATGCAGACCCCAAATGAGCGGACCACGCGCTGCACCTCTCCGGTTGCCGTCTTCGCACCGCCCTGGAGTTCCTTGCGGGCCTCCGCAGCCTGTTGTGTCAGGTTTACGAACGCGAACGGCGAGCGCAGTTTTCCGTACCAGACGCGGCTGAGGCCGGGTACCTTGCCCGGCAGTCCATCGGTGGCCTGGTAGAACGCCGTCCAATCGGCGTCGGTGGCGGCCTCGACCGGAGTGAAAAGGAAGCAGTGCATCAGCTTCTTTTCGCCGGCCTGGAGCGCGCCCGAGAGAGCCAGCAGGCCAACGGTCAACAACATGAATCGAGCGAATTGTTTCATGGAAATACCCCCTGTGAAAAGGATTTTAGCGCGTTACGGCCACAGCTCTGAAAACGACAAGCCGAACCGGAAGCCCCACCAGTGAATCTGGCTCTTTGGTCCGTAGTGGTCCCGGAACTCCACGCGCGCTGCGAGTCCGGGCCGAAACCAGTAATTCATGCCGGCGCCGTAGTTGACGGCGTTAGCGGTGCCGCCGCGAAACAGCAGCGAGTAACCTACGGTCCCGAAGGGATCGAATTTCTCCCAGCGGCCGGGCGTGACATGGTAATAACCGTTTGCCGACGCGACGCCAATCACGGTGTCACGAAACGCCGCAGTGGCTCCGACGGCCCCGAGTTCAACACCGGCGCCCACACCCTTCGGGAATGCGTATTCGCCGCCGCCGCCGAAATGCACCGTCGTATCGGAGAAGCCGTGGGCGCTAGCAGCGCCAGGCGCGACGTACCAGTAGCCGTGGGACTGGTGCTTCTGGGCCGACGCTCCCGTGAACATAGCCAGAAGTAGTACCGCGGCTGTAAGAATCCTCATCTCCAGATAGTCGCACGACGGCGTGGTCCCGCGAAAACAGGTGAGCCTCGCGTCTGGGGCGCGAGGCTCGACTCACAGGGGTTGGCGATGAGTTGGGGGCTCATCGCCGGGGATGCTATGAGTTGGAAGCAGTATACACCAGTCCGAAATTGCCGTACAGCAGTTTCACACTTTGTGTTACTGGCAGATGTTCCGGCCGGCGAAAGCCGGCTAATCGACTTTTGAGAGTTGCCCGACCATGGAGCGAACACGCTCCAGATCGGAGTCGGAGGCTGCGTGCTCGAGGTCGAAATATGCGGTGTACTCCGCACCCTCACGGCCGCAGAAACAGATCTCGCCGAGCAGCAGGAAGTCCGGGCCGTCAATGCGGACGGATGTGCCAGGCGAGAGCGGCTCGTCGATGCTGAGGTGCAACCGCCTGCCGTGGAGGCTAGCTATGCGCCCCCATGATCCAGGGTCAGGTGAGCCGATGCGGGTGATGCGAACCAAGGCCGTCTTAAGCTGCCGGATAGTCATCCCAATTCCCCAACCAGGACGGGCGTCCGGGCACTCCGGACTTTCTGACGATCTTACGGGAAAACCCGAGTTGCCGCAACCGCGGTAGAAACGGACTCGAATATCCCACCCTCCCATGCGCGGTCAATCCCGACTACCTGAGGGCCAGCGGCGGTCTTCCTGAGATAGACAGCCAGAAGGCGGTCCGGGCCGTCGCTGACGTGGGCGCTGAAATAGGAGCCGAACGGGGCTGTCCGCCATTGCTCAGGCAATCGAAAGGATGATCCCGCGACCCGCTCGTGGATTTGGGAGTTGTTGTCATACCAGGACCATGTGATTCGCGGCTGCGCCGGCTGGCCGAAACCGTACTTTGCCGCAAGGTCGTCAAAACGGAGCTCGCCCTCTTCCACGCGGAAGCGATCCAGGGCGAATCCGTGGGCGAGGTAAGCGCGGCCGATCTTGTCGCGCCGCGCGATGAGGGTCTGGACTATGTACTCGGCGACGGCTGGGTCAGAGTAGCCGCCGGTTTCGACGAGAGCCCGGATGTCATCATCCGTAAACGCCATCACTTGCCGGGCGGCCCAGAACTCGTCTCCAGGCCCACGGCTGAGAAAGGCGGGGTTCGGGTAATTCGGCACCCACGTCAGGGGGTCGAAAACGTCGGATTCGAATCGGCCGGCGGCGGGCATATCGGGATAGTTTGCGCGCTCCCAGGCGGGCGAATAGATGCCGAGCGTCGCGGCCCGGACGAGAAACTCCCGGGCGGTGGGGATCATATACGCATTGCCTGTCCGCGCCGGCTTGGGCATGTCGCTGGCGCTCCCGAGAATGGCGCCGAAGTCGATGAGATAGTGCTTGATATGGCGAACGCCGCGCTCTTCCACGATGACGTCGAGAGTATTCCCGCCTTTCGCGTCGGTATGGTTCACCCAGGCTGCAAAGACGGCCAGGCCGCGCAATTCGCGGCGACGCTCGTGCCGGACCGTGTCGTTCGGGTCGTCGGTCCGTGTGCCTTCATAGCGGAAAGGTCCGATGGCCTTGCCGGGGAGATCAAGACTGGCGAGCATCCGGACCGTGCCGTCCGGGGCGCGAGCGGCACGCGAAAGGATGTGATTCAGATCCTCGCCGCGCATCCGGCGCTCACGGCCGGAAATGCCCGTAATCATGGTCTTCTTATCGATCCGGAGGTCGGAACGGCGGATGCGAACCAAATAGTTCTCCGGAGTGTTATAGCCCAGCGCGTAAAAGATTCGGCTGCCAATCATTTCCGCGGCTGTCGCCATTTCAGGATTCGTCCGGGGATCGGGCTTGCAGTAATAAAGCCGCCCGCGGGCGTCGCGCATCTGGAACCCGGGGGTAATGCCGCGGGACTTGCCCGCGGTGACGGTGAACGGCGGCTCGGGGGCGTTCCGGTCGCCGGGACCGCGCTGGAGCTCTTCGCGGCTCATCCGGCGGAAGGCGTGCCGGTTGGTGTACCAATCGCTGTCCGGAACCTCGCCCAGCGTGTTGGCGGACAGCGCGGGAGCCTTGGGCCGCACGTCGGGCCGCGCGGATTGCAATACGAAATCCGCCAGTTCGTCGATGCCCCGCTTTCGCGGCTCGGTGACCGGCAGCGGCGCCGGGACCTCCTGCATCGGATCGTCCGGCAGGAAGCGTGGGCCGGGCTCGGCGCCGCCCAGCAAAAGTACGCCTATCGGAAGAGCGGCAAGAGGTCGAAGGCATTCGAAAATTGAAGCCATACGCGAACTCCCTCTGAGCTGAAGCCGGTATCGAAGCGCAGCACAACGTGATCACGGGTCTTGAATCGAAAACCGATGCCGCCAGCTTCCTGCATATTGCGGAAGCCGATCAATCCAGGGCGGCGGAACACGTTACCGGCATCGACGAACAGCGCTATATCCAGCGGAGTGGCCACTTCGAAACGGTATTCGGCGTTCAGGATGAGCGAATTGTTGTCGTGGTAGCGGAAGCGCTCGAAACCTCGAAGGTCATCCGGTCCGCCCAGCGTGGACTGGAGGAAGAACGGAATAGTGCTGCCCTGAGGAACGAAACTGAGGTCGGTTCGAGCGCGCAACGCAAGCACGCGTGTCTCATTGAGAAACGGTATGTAATGCTCGAGCTGGACATTCAAGCGGCGAAAGGAATACTGGCGGTGGTCGTAATCCCAATAGTAAAGATAGCTGGCATCGATGAGGCTGCCTTTGTGCGGGTTGCCTGGCCAATCGCGGAGATCGAAGGTCACGAACGGGCCGTTGAACAGGTAATTCGACTGGCGGCGCAGGCCCGGCGCCGCCTGGGGCGCGAACTGAAGGTCGGTGGAAGGGGTACTGCCTTGGCCAGCGCCGATGTTCACGAGATTGATGCCGCTATAAAAACCGGCGACCGTGGATTGGCTCTGAAGGGGAACTTCAAGTCTGCCAGTGAATACATTATCTTCCCGGCGATAATTGGTCTTTTCGTCGCGGCGGGAGCCGGATCCGGGACCGAAGTAGTTCACGGACGGTGCGTCCGCATGGCGGGCCAGAAACTGGAGATTGAAGGGAGCTCCGCCGGGAGAAGGCAGGGTGAGGCGCGTCTGGACCGCCCAGAACTTCCGGAATGAGGCCGTGAGAGAATTTTCCCAGATCACTCTCTCGCCGGCGAGATCCCGCCGGTAGTAACGTGGGCCGAAGCCGAACCCCGATCCCGAGCGCAGGTTGCCCACACTGATCCCGAAGCCGTTCCTACCGAAAAAGAGCCGGCCTGGGAGTACATCCCGATCGGTAACCCTCTCGATCGCCACTTCGATCGGGTGTTCTTTGTCGGGGACCAGATGCTTCTGCTTTTCAACGCGTTCCTGCTGAACGCGTCCGGCCCGGGTGTCAGCGGGTGAGGCGGGTGCCTGGGTCTGCGCGAGCATGGCGGCGCAAAATGCAAGCGGAGCAACAGTCCAGACAGCGGTATTCCCAGCCAGCATGCGCTAATTTATCCCCCAGGGCGCGTTTGCCCCCACCTGATTGCTTACCTACAATGTAACGCGTATCTATGGGCCGTGTTGACTTGGCCCGCCCCGCTCTGGCGTGATGAAAGGGTGCTACGGGGACACGCGGTACGGCTCGGATTCTCGGTGATTTGCGCGCTGGGGAATATGACGGCGACCGCTTGGGCCGCGCCCAAGG
>DATMXS010000352.1:0-29542 GCA_035561355.1 Bryobacteraceae bacterium
CCCGAACGCGTCACGGCTCTTTACCACTGGAGCACCCGGGGCAGCGGGAGCTTTAGCAGCACTTCCTACCCCGATTACGAGCACTACCGCGACCACGCGCGCTCCTTCGCAAGCCTTGCCGCTTATTGCCGCATCCCGAGCTACACCCCGGGGAGAGACGCAGCCGAGAACATTTCCGGAGAAGTCGTTACGGCCAACTACTTCGATACGATGAGGATCCGTCCCATGGCCGGCCGTTTCTTCGGGCCGGAAGACGAACGCGCGCAGGTCGTGGTGATCGGCTCGAAGTTCGCCTCGCGGAGGTACGGCGGCGCGGGGGCGGCTATCGGCCGCACGCTGCGACTCGGCGCGCGCGACTTCCACATCATCGGTGTCGCGGCCGAAGGATTCAGCGGCGTCGTCATGGATTGGGGCCCCGCGCCGGAGTTCTGGACGCCCATCGCCAACATCCGCCTCATCGCTCCCGTGTTCACGTTCGATCCGCTCGCGCTGCGCGGCATGCACTGGCTGCTCGCAGCGGGAAGGCTCCGCGACGGTGTTTCGCTGGAACAGGCACGGGCCGAACTGCGAGTCCTGGATGGCCAACTCGATCGCCTCCGCGATGAAAAGCACTTCGATGCAGTGCTGATGCCGGTGTCGCAAGCCCGGTTCTGGCCGTCGTACAGGAACAACATCGCTCTGTACCTTGCTACGCTCGCGGCGGTCGTCGTGCTGGTCCTCATCATTGCCTGCGCAAACACCGCGACCCTCCTGTTGATGCGGGCGGCGGCCCGCAGGCGCGAAATCGGCGTTCGAATGGCCCTGGGGGCGGGGCGTGGCAGGCTCGCGCGCCAGTTCCTCACCGAAGCGCTTCTCCTTTCCGTCATTTCAGGTGCTTTCGGCGTGCTGCTGGCCCAGTGGATCGGCGATGCGATTCTCACCGCGTATCCGAACATGTTCTCGATCCCGCTCGCGGTGCAGGCGGCGTTCGATTGGCGCGTGGCCGCGTTTGGAGCCGGCCTCACAATCGCGGTGGGTATCCTGGTCGGTCTCGCGCCCCTTCGGCAGGCGCTCAAGGAGAGCATTGTCGGGCCGCTGCGCGGTTCCGCGGCTGGCGGAAGGCTCCGTACGTCAGATGCGTTCGTCCTCGTACAGATGGCGCTTTCGGTCGTGCTCCTCGCCGGGGCGGCTCTGTTTGTTCGCACGCTCCACAGCGCCCAGCGCGTGGATCTGACGCCCACTCCGGACAGGGTGCTCCTGGCCGGCTTCGATGCCGGCGGTGCGAACTACACTCCGGATCAGGCTCGCGCTCTGCACCAACGCGTGCTCGCCGAGGTGCGCGAAGTGCCGGGCGTTGAAGCGGCGAGTCTCGCGATGGTCGTCCCGCTCGGAGGGAGGCGTGGCGGAACAGACGTTTCGGCCGGCGATTCGGCTCCCCTGCAGGTGGATTTCAACGCGATCTCGCCCGGGCACCTTCAAGTCATCGGTGTTCCGCTCATCGCGGGCCGGGACTTCACGGATAGGGACGCCCAGCCCGGCACCGTCAAGGTGCTCGTGAACGAAGTGTTCGCGCGCCGGTTCTGGCCGGATGAAGACGTTATCGGCAAGACGTTCCGGATTCGGAAGACCGAGCTCGCAGAGGTCATCGGCGTTGTCCGCGATGGCCGCATGAAGAGCTACCGCGACGATCCGCGCCCCTGCTTCTACCGCCACGCGTACGGCACTACGGGCGAGCTGACGCTGTACGTCCGGGCGCACGGGCGCCCGCTCGACCTTGTGCCCGAGATACGCCGCCGCATCGGCATGCTGGATCGAAACGTGACCCTGCGCGATCCGCGAACCGTGCGCATGCACCTGGACACCGCATTCTCCCAGGAACGCATGGCCTCGGTTCTGGTAAGTGGGCTCGGTTTTCTGGCATTGGCGCTCGCATCGGTAGGGCTGTACGCCGTTATCGGCGCAGCCGTCGCTCGCCGGACGCGCGAGTTCGGTGTTCGCATCGCCGTCGGCGCTTCCGGGCGCGACATCGTTTCGATGGTGCTGCGGAAGGCGCTGCTCCTGGCCGGGTCGGGCTTGGCGATCGGCATCGGCCTCGCTTTGGTGCTGGCGCGCGCCATACGAAGCCAGTTGTTCGGAGTCGCGCCATCAGACTTCGCTTCCTTCGCGTTCGCGTCCGCGCTCCTTGCGGCTGTCGCCATAGTGGCCGCATGGCTGCCGGCCCGGCGCGCGGCGAAGGTGGATCCGATTTCAGCTTTACGGGCGGAATAGATGCGGCCTATGTGGATCCAATGGCTCTATTGCGCTATGAATAGCTGAGATACCCGTGTCCAACAAAAGATCGAGAGTCCTCGTCGCCGATGACCAGCCGGACGTGCTGATTGCGCTTCGCCTGCTTTTGAAGGGCGAAGGGTATGAGACGGAATCGGCCGCTTCGCCTGCCGCGATTCTTGCGGCTGTGGAGGAGCGGGATTTCGATGCAGTTCTGATGGATATGAATTACGCGCGGGACACGACCTCCGGGCAGGAGGGACTCGATCTGCTGTGCCGCATCCAGACCATCGACGCGACGCTGCCGGTGATTGTGATGACGGCGTGGGGCAATGTCGAACTCGCTGTGGAGGCGATGCGGCGCGGCGCCCGGGACTTCATCCAGAAGCCGTGGGAGAACCCTCGCCTGTTGAGCATCGTGAAGACCCAGATCGAACTCGGCCACGCGCTGCGGCATGGCGCGCGGCTGGAGGCGGAGAACAAGCTGCTGCGGGCTGAGGGGCGGCCGGTCCTGATTGCGGAATCGCCCGCGATGCGGCCGGTGCTCGAGATGATCGAGCGCATCGGGCCGTCGGACGCGAACGTCCTGATCACCGGCGAGAACGGCACTGGCAAGGGCGTCATCACGCAGGCGCTGCACGCCGTTTCGGCGCGCGCGTCCAGGCCGCTGATCACGGTGAACACCGGCGGGCTTCCGGAAGGCGTGTTCGAGAGCGAGTTGTTCGGGCACGTGAAGGGTGCGTTTACGGACGCGCGCTCGGATCGCGTGGGCCGGTTCGAGCTTGCCGACGGCGGCACGCTGTTTCTCGATGAGATTTCGAACATCACGGCGGGCCAGCAGGCCAAGCTGCTCCGCGTGCTGGAGACCGGCGAGTTCGAGCGCGTCGGCTCATCGAAGACGCATCGGGTGGATGTCAGGATCCTTTCGGCGACGAACGCGGACTTGAACAAGGAGGTCCATGAGGGCCACTTCCGCGAGGACCTGCTATTCCGGCTGAACACGATCGAAATCCGGCTGCCTCCGGTGCGCGATCGCCGTGAGGACATCCCGCTGCTCGCGATGCACTTTCTACGCCAGTACGCCGCGCGATACAGGAAGAACCTCACCGCATTCGAGAGTTCGGCAATGCAGGTGCTGCTCGAACACCCGTGGCCGGGGAACGTGCGGGAGCTGGACCATGCGGTGGAACGCGCGGTCCTGATGGCCCAGGGCAACCTGGTGAAGGCGAGCGACCTTGCGCTGCGCGCCGGCCGCGAGACTGCCCCGCGGATCGAGGACATGAGCATCGAAGACGTGGAGGCGTTCCTCATCAAGAAGGCGCTCCAGCGGTACCACGGGAACGTAAGCCAGGCCGCTTCCGCGCTCGGCTTGAGCCGCAGCGCGCTTTACCGTAGAATCCAGCGGTACGGGCTATAGCGGCCTCGTCAGGCGCTCCGTCCGCTCATACAAATGCCGCGCCGCAAACGCCAGCCGCTCCGCCACGAGCAACGCATCCTGCTGATGGCGCTGATAGCAGGACTGCCCGGCTCGCTCGTTGCGCTCATTATCCTGTGGTTCGGCGATTACGCGCCGAAGGTCCAATGGACGCTCACGGTGCTGATCGCGGGCGTGTGGTGGGGCTTCGCCCTGGCCACGGAGGGCTGGGTGGTGCGCCCGCTCCAGACGCTCTCCAACCTGCTGTCCGCGTTGCGGGAGGGCGATTACTCGATCCGGGCGCGCGGCGACCGGACGGACGATGCACTGGGCGAGGTGATTGCCGAGGTCAACATGCTCGGCGAGGTGCTGAGACAGCAGCGGCTCGGGGCTGTGGAAGCGACGCTCCTGCTGCGGACCGTGATGGCGGAGATCGACGTCTCCATCTTCACCTTCGACGAGCAGCAGCACCTGCGGCTTGTGAACCGCGCGGGCGAGCGTCTGCTGGCGCAGTCCGCCGACCGCATCCTGGGACGGAGCGCAACCGAACTCGGGCTCGCAGAGTGCCTGGAGGGAGAAGTGCCGCGAACGGCGCAGATGGTGTTTCCGGGCGGGCTGGGGCGATGGGGCATCAGCCGCACGTCCTTCCGCGAAGGTGGAATGCCGCATTCGCTGGTCGTGATCGCCGACTTGAGCCGCGCGCTGAGGGAAGAGGAGCGGCAAGCGTGGCAGCGGCTGCTCCGGGTGCTTGGCCATGAGCTGAACAACTCGCTGGCGCCGATTCGCTCCATCGCGGGCAGCCTGGAGCAGATTGCGAAGGGCGAGATCGACGAGGAGTCGCGTGAGGACCTGCAGCGCGGGCTGGCCGTGATCAGCTCCCGCGCGGAGGCGCTCACGCGCTTTATGCAAGCTTACTCGAAGCTGGCGCGGCTGCCGCAGCCGAAGTTCCAGGAGATGAACCTGGCGGCGGCTGTGCGGCGCGTGGTGGATCTGGAGCGGCGCGTCCTGGTTCAACTGCACGCCGGGCCCGAAGTGAGCATACAGGCGGACCCGGATCAGATCGAGCAGCTCCTGATCAATCTGCTTCGCAATGCCGTGGACGCCGCGCTCGAGACAGGCGGGGGCGTGTGCCTGGCGTGGCGCAGTCAGGATTCCCATGTTGAGGTCATCGTCCAGGACGAGGGGCCGGGGCTGTCGAGCACGGCTAACCTCTTTGTCCCATTCTTCACGACGAAACCGGGCGGTTCCGGCATCGGATTAGTGTTGAGCCGGCAGATCGCGGAAGCGCACGGCGGAACGCTGACGCTCGAGAACCGCGGGGACGCGCGGGGTTGCGAAGCGCGGCTACGCCTGCCGCTGTAAGCGACAGCGAAGGTGTGTTATGCCCGTTCTCGAACGCATGCAGTTCATCCCCGCTCCTCCGGGCCAGGTGTTCGACTTCTTCTCCGAGGCGCGGAACCTGGCGGCGATCACGCCGAAGTGGCTGGGCTTCCGCATGGTTACTCCGCACCCGATCGAGATGCGGCGCGGAGCGCGGATCGAATACCGAATTAGCCTCCACGGAGTACCCCTGCGGTGGCGTACGCTGATCTCTGAGTGGAACCCGCCTGAAGGGTTCAAGGACGTTCAAGTCAGCGGGCCGTACAAGCTGTGGGAGCACGAACATCGCTTCGAGCCCGCGCCCGGCGGTACGCTGATGAGGGACACCGTACGATATGAACTGCCGCTCGGGGCATTGGGGCGTCTAGTCGAGCGGTACTGGGTACGACGCGATCTTCAGCGCATCTTCGACTACAGGGCTGAGCGCATCGCGTCTCTCTGGAGGAAGACAGATTGAAAGTTGTCGTCACGGGTGCTCGCGGGTTCATCGGGGCCGCGCTGCTCCCGATGCTGGAGGCGTCCGGACACGAGCCTGTTGCGCTCCCGCGAGGGCCTGCGTGGGATCCCGAACGCGGTGTGCTCGGCGCGGGGGCAATTAGCGGCGCCCAAGCCATCGTTCACCTCGCCGGAGAAAACGTCGCGGCCGGCCGTTGGACCGCGGAACGGAAGCGGCGCATTCTGGACAGCCGGGTCAACGGGACGTCGGCACTGGCACGAGCGGCGGCCACGCTCCCGGACAAGCCGGCGGTCTTCGTTTCCGCATCGGCAATCGGCTATTACGGAGATTGCGGCGACGAGTTGCAGACCGAGCACTCGAGCCCGGGAAAAGGATTCCTGGCGTGTGTCTGCAAGCAGTGGGAGGCAGCCACCGGCGCCGCTGCCGAAGCAGGGATTCGCACCGTGCGGCTCCGTTTCGGCGTTGTCCTCAGCGCTCGAGGCGGAGCGCTCGCAAAAATGTTGCCGGCGTTTCGGCTGGGGCTGGGTGGACCCGTCGGCAGCGGCCGCCAGTATGTGAGTTGGATCGCACTGGAAGACGCGGCAGCGGTGATTGTTCACGCGATCGCAAACGAAGGGCTGGATGGCGCCGTGAATGCCGTCTCGCCGAATCCTGTCAGGAACGCGGAGTTCGCCCACGCGCTGGGGCACGCACTGGGGCGGCCCGCCGTGGTGCCGGTTCCCGCGATAGCGCTCAAGCTGGCGTTCGGAGACATGGCCAAGGAAGTACTGCTTGCGAGCCAGCGCGTGGAGCCGCGGCGGCTGCTCGCATCCAGATTTCCCTTTCGCTGCGCCCGGCTAGAAGACGCGCTGCGCGCTGCGCTTCAGCAGCGCTAAAATCGTTTCAAGTGGCCGCCGAGACCAGCGCCGAAACCATCTCCCGCATCTTGTCTTCTTACGAGCTCGGCTCGAAGCTTCGCCGGCTGCGACTCCGCAAGAAGCTGGGCCTGAAGGAACTCGGCAACCACACGGGCCTTTCGCCCTCGATGCTCTCGCAACTCGAGACCGGACAACTGGTCCCAACTCTTCCCACTCTGGCGCGCATAGCAATGGTGTTCGATGTCGGCATCGAGCACTTCTTCGAGAAGCGTCCCCGCAAAGTGGTTGCAATCGCGCGCGCCGGTGAGCGCGTGCGCCTGCCGGACCGCCCCGATTCGCCCGAGCCCGCCTACTTCTTTGAAGCGCTCGCCTACGGAGCGCAGAACAAGTCCTTCGAAAGCTACCTGGCGGATTTTCCTCACCGGAAGTCACGCGCCGAGATCGGTCACTTCCACGAGGGCGCGGAGTTCCTGTACATCGTCGAGGGCGAACTCGAGATCCGGTTCGGTGAGGACGAGGTCGTGGAACTGAGCGAAGGAGACGCCATTTACTTCGACTCGTCCGCGCCGCACAGTTACCGCGGCTCGAGCCGCAAGGGCGCCCGCGCCGTCGTTGTGTCCGTCCCGCCGCGATAGTATTTTTCTGACAAATCCGCTCCGGCGCCGCCATCTTATCGGTGCAGCCAGAAGCGGTTACCGGGGTGGCGGCGGGCGAAATCCTCCCAGTCCGCCGCGCCCGGGACCGCACGCTGCAATTCAGATCAGGAGGGGATATCAATGCGAATTTCGACTGCTCTCTCTATGGTTGCACCGGCAATGCTCGCCGTTTCCACGGTAGCCTTTGCAGGCTCTGGGGCACACAAGGACATCGTGGATACGGCCGCCGGCGCCGGCCAATTCCAGACTCTCGTGGCCGCGGTCAAAGCCGCCGGACTCGTTGACACGCTCAAGGGCGAGGGGCCGTATACGGTCTTCGCACCTACCGATGCAGCATTCAAGAAGCTACCCCCAGGCACGGTCGAGGAACTTCTGAAGCCCGAGAACAAGAGCAAGCTTCAGGAGGTGCTGACGTACCACGTCGTGCCCGGTAAAGTGACCGCAAGCCAGGTCGTAAACCTGAATTCGGCCAAGACCGCTTCAGGCGGTGAACTTCGGATCAGCTCGGCGAACGGCGCTGTGATGATCAACGACTCGAAAGTCATAAAGACGGATATTGAAACGTCCAACGGCGTGATTCACGTGATCGACGCCGTCCTTCTGCCGCCATCGAAATAGGGGACCGCCAGGAGGGAATACCGTGAAGCGCTGGATAACAGCTGTTCTGGCTGCAGCGGCCGGGAGCCAGGTGATAGTCGCCGGCGCGATCTTGGGCGGAAGCACAGCCAAACCGGCCGCAATCGCTTCCGCCGCGGCGATCGCGGCAGCAGTTGGATGGGCCTGGCCGGTCGCCGGTCGCCGCCGTGCGGTTGAAGCGGAAGAAATCGTCCGGGCTGCGGCCGCGCAACCAGGGCGTGCGGCATTGGCAATCGTCCGAACGCCGGAAGGCGAATCGCTGGCCGACCTTTCCGATCGCGGGCCGGCGCTGCTCGTCTTCGTCCGCCACGCCGGTTGCTGCTTCTGCCGCGAGGCGATTTCGGATCTTGCAGCGGCGAGGCCGCGCTTGGAGGCGGCGGGTATCTGTACGGTGATCGTGCATCGCAGCTCCGATCAGGGTATGAGGCGCATCCTCGAGCGCTACAAGATACGTAATGTGGCGCTGGTCCGCGACTCCGGTGGTCGGCTCTATCGAGCTTTCGGCTTGCGGCGTGGCACCTCGGCTCAGATCGTCGGACCGGCCCTGTGGGGGCGCGGTATCCAGGCCGCGTTGTTGGAGGGGCACGGTGTCGCGGCGCCGGAAAGCGATCCCTGGCAGATGCCCGGTGTGTTCTTAGTGCACCGCGGGCGGATCCTGTCCCGCTTCTACCACCGTAGCTCTGCGGATCGCCCTGACTACGCCGCTGTTTGCGCAAGCGGCTTGCAAGCTCTTCGCCAGGCCGGGTGACGATTTCCCGCAAGTCACATCAGCCAGAGCGAAACTAAACCGCTGTTTTTCAGTTACACCAAAGTTGGTTTCAAAGCATTAGGATGCGCATCACGCGCCCCCGTTAGGCTTGCCTGAGAGGGGTAAATAAATGTATTGCGACTGGCTCGAACATGATCTGGTGTCCGCTGCGGGCAATGGCGATGCCGAGGCTTTTGCGGAACTCGTGATCCGGACGCGCCCCATGTGCGTCAAGGTGGCTACATCGGTTGTGAAGGATCCCATCGACGCCGAAGATCACGTGCAGACGGCGTTCATGAAAGCGTGGCAGAACATGAAGAATTTCCGCGAGGACGCGAAGTTCTCCACCTGGATGACGAGGATCGTCACGAACGAGTGCCTGATGGCCCTCCGCAGCCGCCGCCGGGACGGCAACAACATCTCGATGGATATGGTGCTCACGGAATCCGACGGATTGCAGATCCAGGTCGCGGATACACGGCGGACTCCCGAAGAAGACCTCGGGGCGTCCCAAGTCGTCGCCCTCGTCGTCGATGAGATGCACCGGGTGCCTGCCTCGCTCCGGGGCGTTCTGGTGGCCGCGGAAGTGGAGCGCCAACCCATTCAGGATGTCGCGCGGCAGTTTGGCCTTTCGCTCGAAGCAGCGAAGAGCCGCCTTTATCGTGCACGCAAGCAACTCCGCCGCCGGATGGACCGCCACACCGGCCGGTTAGGCGCCGCGACGCTCACGGCTTGAACTTATGCCGTCGCAGCGCTGGCGATGTGCTCGAGGCCGAGGGTTCGAATCTCGTGGTCGCGCATCAGATATTTTTGTACTTTGCCGTTCGCGGTGATCGGGAACGAATCGACAAACCGGATGTGCTGCGGCGTCTTGAAGTAGGCGATCTCGCCGCGGCAGAAATCGCGAATCTCTTCCGTTGTTGCCGTGCAGCCGGTCTTCAACTTGATCCACGCAGCAACGATTTCGCCGAGCCGCGCATCGGGGATGCCGACCACGTGCACATCGGCGATCTTGGGGTGGGTGTGGAGGAATTCCTCAACTTCACGCGGATAAATCTTCTCGCCACCGCGGCTGATCATGTCCTTGGCCCGGCCTGTGATGCGGAAATAGCCGTCCTCGCGCATCATCGCGAGATCCCCCGTATGTAGCCAGCCCTCTTCGTCGATTACCTTGGCGGTCGCTTCCGGGTCGCCGTCGTAGCCCTTCATCACCAGGAAGCCGCGCGTGCATAACTCGCCCTGGAAGCCGACGGGAACGGTCACGCCGGTCAGCGGATCGACGATTTTCACTTCGGTGTTGCCGAGAGGGCGGCCAATCGTAGTAACGCGCGTCTCAAGCGAATCGTCCGTAGCAGACATCGTGATCACCGGTGACGATTCCGTCTGCCCGTAGCAGATGGTCAGCTCACGGCAGTGCATCTCGTTCACCACCCGCTTCATCAACTCGATCGGGCACGGGGCGCCGGACATCACCCCTTTCCGGATCGACGACATGTCGAATTCGTGAAAGCGCGGGTGCTCGAACTCGGCGATGAACATCGTGGGAACGCCGTAGAGTGCGGTGCAGCGTTCCTCGTGAACGGCCTGAAGCGTAGCCAGCGCATCAAACTGCGGGGCAGGCATCACGAGCGCTGCGCCGGAGGTCATGCAGACCATCACGCCGATCACACAGCCGAAGCAGTGGTACAGCGGCACCGGAGCGCAGATGCGATCGTCTTCCGCGGCTTTCAGGCGCTTCCCAATGAGATTGCCGTCGTTCAGCAGGTTGCGATGCGTCAGCAGCACGCCCTTGGGGCGCCCGGTGGTTCCGGAAGTGTACTGGATGTTGACGACGTCCTCGGGCGTCGTGGGAACGTACTCCGGTTCCACGCCTGCGGCCAGCATCTCATTCCACTGGGGATCGTCCAGCAGCACAGTGTGCTCCAGGGCGATCTCCTGTCCTCGGCGCGCCTCCTCGATGATGGCCGAATAGTCCGCCCTGCGATCTCGCTCCCGCAGAAACAAGGCCTTCATGCGCGAGCGTTGCAGGACGTACCGCAACTCCACGGCGCGGTAAGCGGGGTTCAGGTTGACCAGCACGGCGCCGATCTTTGCGAGCGCCACCTGGAGGTAGATCCACTCAACGCAGCTGGTGGACCACATGCCGACGCGGTCATTCGGGCGTATGCCCATTCCCCACAGACCGCGCGCGGTCTCATCGCATCGTTCCTGCAACTCCCGCCAGGACAGTCGCAGACCTTGGTGCCGTGAAACGACCGCGTTCGCGTTCGGAAGCCGCGAAGCCGTTTCGGCCAGCACCTCGGGAATGGTCTTCTCGATGAAGGGGATGTCGGGTCCCGCCGCGCAGCTCAGCATATCGGCAGAGGTCGGCTTTTCGACAGTCGTCACCATTTCAGCCAAATGCGTAGCTTAACGCGGGTAGCCCCGTCCCGTCTCATAAGAAAGGACAATGGCCACCTAGAACTGCGCTGATACAGGCTGCGACGCGCCCTGTGCGTTGGTGAGCGTCACGGTGACGCCTGCCACTGCCTCCTGAATGCCGTTCAACGTAAACGGCTGCACGATGGTGAACTGGCTTCCGAACACGCGTGAGCCCGCACCCTGATACCAGTCGCGGGCGGCGCCCGAGAAATCCACCTGAACATTGGTGGTGGTGAGGGCGGAGGAGCCCTGTTGGAAGCTGAATGTCGCAGCGCCGAGATCGCGGCTGTTCGAAAGCCCGGTGATCCAGACCTCGAATCCCGTCGCTGTGCGGACCAGGGTCACACGGCGAATAACGGGAGCGGCGCGCAGAATGCGAAGAGTCGATGTCCCGCCCTGCGCCATGTTGGTGCCAGCACCGACTGCGGCAGTAAGAGTGATCGTGCCGGCGACGCTTCCGGTCTGGAGCATCAAACCGGACGGCAGAGCGACCTGAGCCGAGTTCGCCGGAACAGTGAAAGTTACTGTTCGGCCACCCGTAGAGAACTGGATGGCGGGATCGTCCGCGGGCGCAGAGGAGTCCGGGGCGAACGAAAGCGCAAGGGTGCCGCTCAGCGCAATCGGAAAGGCGCGATCCAGCGTGAGTGAGACAGCGAACTGCTCGAGTGAGCGCGCGGTCTCGGGAACGCCCGAGAAACGCACGGCCGGCGTGCCCTCCACGGCGACAATGAGCGTGAACACCTGCGAATCGGTAGTGTTGTTGGCGTCGGTCATCCGGACTGTGAAACTGAAATCGCCGGTGGCTGACGGAGTACCACTTAACGTGCCGGTCGCGGCATCGAGTGAGAGGCCGGCTGGCAGAGAGCCGCCCAGGATGGACCAACGGTACGGCGCGGCCCCACCGGCGGCCTGCAGGACGTGAGAATACGCCACCCCCGCCGTGGCGGAGGGCAGCGTGGCGGTGCTGGTGATCTGCGCGGATTGGGTCACTGCGAGCGTGAGCTCTCTTGATGCCGTCGCGCCCGCTGCATCGCGCACTTGCACCGTGAACCGGAAAGTGCCCGCGCTGGATGCCGTGCCCGAGATTGCGCCGCTTGTGTTCAGCGCCAGTCCGGCGGGCAGAGCGCCGTTCGTAACCGACCATTGATAAGGAGCGGTTCCGCCTGCGGCCGAAAGCGCGAAGCTGTACGGCACACTGACGCCGGCGGCCGGAAGCCCCGAGGCCGTCTGGATGGCGAGCCCGCCCGAAACGGTCAGACTGAAGTCCTTCGTTACGGCGGAACCACCGTTATCGGTCACGCGGACCGTGAACGAGAATGATCCGGCCGTTGCGGGCCTGCCGCTCAGCACACCCGTGGAGGCGTCCAGCGACAGGCCGGAAGGGAGCGAGCCACCGGCAGTGGACCACGAATACGGAGGCAGGCCCGCGAGCGCCGAGAACGAATACGAGTAGTCGGTTCCGGCGACCGCGGCCGGAAGCGGTGACGGGCTCGTGATCGAGAGCGTGGCGCTGATACCAATCGTGAATACGGCGTTGGCGGTCCGGCCGGCTGCGTCCTTCAGTTCTACGGTGAAGGTGCGGTTGCCCGGAGTCTCCGGCGTGCCGGAGATGGTACCCGACCCATCCAGCACGAGGCCGGCGGGAAGCGAGCCCGACGCGATGGACCAAGCGTAGGGTGGAGTCCCTCCCGCGCCCTCGAGCCGGACGGAGTAACCGGCGCCGGCGGCGCCGCCCGGCAGCGACGTGGTCGTAATCCGGAGCGCTGCGACGACGTTGATGCTGAATGAGCGTTCGGACTGCCGGCCATCACGATCCGTCACGCGGATGCGGACATCGCTCGCGCCCGCCGCTCCGGGGGTGCCGGAGATAACGCCGTTCTCAGCATTGAGGCTCAGCCCTTGCGGGAGCGTGCCGGATGCGACGGACCAGACATAGGGCGCGGCGCCGCCGGTTGCCGCAAGTTGCGTCGAATACGGTTGGCCGGTGGTGCCTGAGGGTAGGGATTCGGTCGTGATCGTAAGCGCAGCGGCGATGTCGAGAGTGAGGGTCGTAGTCGCGGAGACGCCCGCGTTATCCCCGACGGTAATGGCGATCGGGAACGAGCCCGTTTCCGAAGTCGTGCCGGTGATGGTCGGCCCGTTGACGGACAATCCCGCCGGAAGACCGGTTGCGGACCACGTGTATGGCGGAGTGCCGCCGGTTGCGGCAAGCGGCGCGGAATAGGCTGATCCGGCGGTGCCGCGGGGCAGGGAAGACGTGGTGATCGACAGGGGCGGAGCCGCGATTGCGAGCCGCAGCGTCGATTGCTCTGTCGTGCCGGAGGCGTCTCTGACACTCACAACGACGTCGTACGAGCCGGCAGCAGTGGGTGTGCCGCCAATTGTGGAGCCAGTCAGAGACAGCCCCGCAGGGAGCCCGGCCGCGGACCACGTGTACGGCAACACTCCGCCTGTCGCCACCAACGTTGCACTATAGGCGGAGCCGACTGCACCGGCCGGCAGCGAAGTCGTCGCGATCACCAGCGGCTCCACTCGTGGCTGTATCAGCATCGACAGGTTCTGCGTGTCCGAATCTTTATCGTCCCGGGCCACAACCCTGAAAACGCCGATTCCCACGCTTGTGGGAGTGCCGGAGATTGTGCCGGCGGTGTTGAGCGCCAAGCCGTCCGGAAGTGCGCCCTGGTTGATGGACCACCGCACGGTTCCATTCGCGTCCGCCGCGGTTAACGTCGCGGAATACGCCGTGCCCACCGTGCCCGCCGGCAAGGTGGTAGTGGTGATCCTGACCTTAGCCTCCCCGACTGCTTGAGTGGCCAAAAGTGCCAACGCGAGCAGGAGCGAGCTTCTCAATTTTCGCCTCCCTCGCGGGCAGGCGCGAACCACACACGCCCCTGCGCTTTCGCATCGAAGAGCAGCGTACCATTCAACCAGAACACCGAAGGCTCTAGCGTGCGCCGCAGTGTTTCCGGACGGCAGTTGCACTCGGTCAGTTCGGTGACGCCGTCGTCCAGGCCAATGCTCAGCACCGTGCCGCTACGCCGGTTCGCCACCAGGACGCGGCGGTTGCCGTCCACTCCCGCGAGGGCGGCAGGCCCGGCAACGCCCTGGGCGTCGCCGGCGATCGGCAGCAGCGCGTCACCGCGCACCAGGAAAACTGTGTCGCTTCCCTCGTCCGCGATCGCGGCTTCCGTGTCTGAAAGGAACACGGCGGCCGAGGCTTTCCGCACAGTTCCGACCGTACGTGTGCCGGTCTCGTCCGATAAGTACACCGTGCCCTCTCCAGTAGCGGCAAGCACCGCTCCCCGATCCGAGATCGCGAGCGCCGTCGCAGCATCGGGAGCCTCCAGCGTGCCCGCATCCACGGCCGCGCCGTTCTCAAACCGGAGCTTGCGGATTTGGCGGGTGTCTGGATAAGCCAGAGCGGCAAGGCTCGCGCCGGGGCTGTAGAGGGTCCGCGAGGGTGAGGCTGGCACGTCGAGCGCCACGGCGGGTCCGCCGCCGGTTACCAGGAACACCGCGCCGGCGGCGTCCACGGCAAGGGCAGAGTCGTGCTTTGGCGAAACCTCCGCGTTCGCGATCTCTGTGCCGTCGGTCAACGAGTCGCCGATCCGAACGGCTCCGGGCAGCCCGAAGGCGGGTCGAAGGCTGCGCGAGGCTGTGTCGAACACCAGTCCCAGCCGGGGTCCGTCCATACGCCGTTTCGTCGCACTACCGTCGCGTTCCTCGCCTCTAGGGCGTTCGAAGCCGCCGGCAAGTGCGGCGGCAATCAGAAACAAACTCAGGTATCTCATGCAAGCCTCACCGAGGGGGACCGAAAACGGGACTGCCGGGCGTCAAGGTTGTGCCGCCACCCGGAGGTGGCGCTGCTGGCGATCCGTTTGAGCCCCCGCCTTTGAAGGCGAAGGCTGCACCCACCGCGCCGCCAGCCACCAGGCCTACAATGAGCAGTTTCTTGCCGAGACCGCCGCGCGCCTCTGCCGGCGCGGCGTTGATCTGGTTGACGACGGCCGACGCGGTCTCACCTGCCAGCGCGGCGCTGACGCGAATTTGGAAGCGGCCGGCAACGTTGTTCGGCTGGAGACCCCTGGCGATCGCGATCCCCTGTTCATCAGTCGTGGTGATGAAGGTGGTGCCGGCGGTCGCGAAGAAGCCGCCCGGCCCCATTTCCGGCACCGTAAAGGTGACTGTCGCGCCGCGAACCGGACGCGCGTCGTCGTCCTCCACGCGAACCACGGGCGCTTTCGCTGTTTTCTCGCGGATGTTGTTGATCGCCCCTTCGCCTTCCACCACTACCACGCGCAGCGGCACCGGATCGGCTGCAGCCGAAGGCACACACACTGCGAGAGCGATGGCGGCCAGGCACAGGAACGCAGATTCCTGACGCATCCTTCCCCCCGAGCAAGCCCGTGATCCGGGACTCACGCCTTTGTTGTTGAACGCCTGAATGTATTTTAACCTTACTCCGCAGGCGCGTTACAGTAAAGGAGAGGGGAAAAGCCGGGAAAGCATGAGTAACCTTACAGCACCCGATCGCGGGACTTGGATTTCTGCGAGCGGGAAGGTGCGGATAGCGTACTCGCAGCGCGTTCTGGACGAGATACGCGCCGCCGCCGTTGAGGGCTTGTGCCGCTTCCCCCGCGGCGGCGTCGAAGTCGGCGGCGTGCTGCTGGGTTCGGTTCGCGACGGAGAGGTTCAAGTGATCGCGTCCCGCCCCGTGGAGTGTTCCTACACGCTGGGGCCGTCCTTCACATTGACTGCCGGCGACGAGGCTAGATTCCGCGATGCTCTGGCAGCCGGCGCTTCGAACCTTGAAGCGGTGGGTTGGTATCACTCGCATACGCGGTCGGCGTTGCAGTTTTCCGCCGAAGACGCAGCCGTGCATGAGAGGCTCTTTCCGGAACCGCGGCGAGTGGCGCTGGTGGTGCGTCCCGAACCCTTCGGTTCGGCTGAGGCCGGTTTCTTCGTGCGAGGAGACGACGGCGCGATGGAAGCCGTTCCACACGGCGCTTTCCTGATGCGGCCAGGGGCGGCCAGCAGCCCGGGCGGAGTGGGATCCCGCCGAGCGCGCACCCATGTCTTCGAGCCCAGTGCGCCCACGGCTGTTCCGGTTATGGAACAGGACAGCGTGCCCGAGCCGGAGCGCGTCACCGTTTCGGCTGCCGTCGCGGACCCACTTCCCGCTGCTCCCGCCACAGGTCGGCAGGAATTGCCGCCTGAGCCGGGGTGGCCCGCGCCGCCGGTCGTGCCTGAGTGGAGAAGCCCGCCCGAGCCTGCCGGATCCCGCACTGGCTCGCGCTGGGTCGGATGGGCTGCCGTGGCGGCCGCGGTTGCATTGGCCGCTATCGCGATCTGGAGCGGTCTGCACTCCCGGACTGTTCCCGCCGTTGCGCCGCATCTTGCCCTTCGGGTCGCCGAAGCGAACGGCCAGCTTCAGATCACATGGGATCGCAACTCCCCGCCTCTCAAAATGGCGCGCCGCGGCTTCGTGACCATTCGGGACGGCGGACAGAACATCACGGTTCCTTTTGACGCGGCACGGCTGCGGGCCGGCGGTCTGACGTATGCACGGACCAGCCAGGATGTCGAGATCCGCCTGCGGGTGGAAGGCCCGGTTCCCGCGGAAGAATCGGTTCGGCTGTTCGGACCCGGCGTAGGCCCGGCGGCGCCCGCGAATTCAGCGCCGCCCGTTGCGCCGGCCCCTAAGGTCAGTGAGCCGCCGAAACAACCGGCGGAGGTGAACGGACTCAAACTGGCGAGCGGGACTACGCAGATACCCTCAGCTGAAAGGCGCATCCGCACCGACGAGACCGATCAGGAAGCGCGACCGCCGTTGCGCCCATTCCGCCCCACCGCGCAGCCGGAGCAAACGCAGGCACGCGCAGCAGCCCTGCCCCAGCCGCCTGACGTACAGTCCGCGCCAGCGCTCGGCAGTAACGGGATCCCGGCCGGCGTTCCGTCTGCAGGCCCGCCGCCGCAGCCTCAGCCCCAGGCAGCCGAGGAGCCCGTAGCGTCCGTCCGTGCAGTTCCCGCGGCCGGACGTCTCATCTGGGTAGGCCGCCTCGATCCCGGAGCACGTCTTTCCATTAATGGTCAGCGCGTCTCGAGCGGAGCACTGACTGGTGAATTGCCTGGCGTCCCCGTACGGATCAGCGCGTATCCGGCAGAGCTGGGGAACGGAGAGCTGCGCGTATTCGCTTCCAGCCCCCGTGCGCGCGGGAATCGGGAGCCGGCCGGGCCCCAGAATGGCTGGAATCCTACCATCTACGCGTGGGACGCGGGCCGTGCAAGTGACGTGCTTGTAACGGAGACCCCATCAGCGCAGAACGGATGGCGAGGAATGTCGGTGCGGGGAAACGGCCAGCCGGTCTCGGTAATTGTGATCGACTGGCGGGCTGCGCAACAGTAAGCCGGCGCTAACGGTCCGCCGCGGCGCGCTCCAGCGCGGCTCCAAGCTCGTCGTGGCCCAGCGTTGTGCTAATAAAGAGTTCCTGGCGCGCCCCTGCGCTCAGCGCGATCGCCTTCCAACCGTTCGAGGTAGGCACCGTGACGCGGACCTTCAGCTTGCCGCGCGCGTCCCGCACTGGTTTGATGACGCCGGGAATCACCGCGCGCACAGTGCCGGGATTCTCCGCCAGCAGTCGTTCGAGCATGGCGCGAACGCCGTCGATGATGCTGTGCTCGATCTTCAGCTTGCCTTGCGCCGCGCGAAGCCTCATTTGTCTAAGTGTACGCTCGCGGGTGCGCCAGAAAAGAAAGGAGCCGCCGAACTTGCCGGCGGCTCGTGATGTCGATTCCGGGGAAGGATCTAAGTCTTACGTCGGCGCAGAGCAGCCAAGCCGAAGAGCGCAGTGGCCAGCAGCCCGAATGTACCCGGTTCGGGGGTCGAATAAAGTAGCTCGCCGCGAACGTCGTTGAAGTACACCGCAATGCCGGTCGGGTTCCGCGGGCAGCCGCTGCAATTTTCGTTTCGAACGATGAAGTCGATGGTGTTTATGCCGGTGATGAACGGATTCGTCGGCGAAAACTGGGCGACTCCTTGGATCATCGTCTGGACGGCAACAGACGGGCCGATGGTGAACTGGTGCTGAGAGCTGAGGCAAGCCGGAGAAACCATGCCCCAACTACCGGTTGAGAGGCCGTTTACGCGGATGTCGAAACCGCAGTTGTCCGAAGACCACAGTCCGCCGAGGCTCACTGTGTCCAGCGCGAAGCCTGTCAGGTCAAACGTAGTGCGAAAGATATAAGTGCCCCAGGGATCGGAGTGGTTCTCGCCGTACCAGGTCTGCGGCGCAATCCAGTGCACGGGTTCCGGATAAGCCTGCCACGGGCTATTAGGCAGCCCGCCTGCGTTAAGGCGATACGCCGCCTCGACGGTACTGTCGCCGTAATTTGCCGGCAGCGCCTCAGGGTAGACCCCGGGCAACGCGATCAACTGGTAATAGGGATCCGGCAATCCCGCCCCGCCGGTTCCCGTCGAGTTCACAACGGGGGCGGCTTGCGAAATTGCGCCCGCCGCCAAGGCGAACACCGCAACAAATCGACCAAGAGTCTTCATAATCAGCCGCACCGCTCAAAAACGAGTTGTGGCTCTGTTGAACCACGATCAATGTTATGCGGCTTTTCACTAACCAGTCAATGGAACCAGAAAGGCGTTTGAACCGTTCCGTACTGGTACGGACGATCCGGTTGCCTCGCGTAAGTTGTTGAAGATTCTTAATCGATGGGTCCTGCTACCGGACAGAAAAATCCCAAACCTGGACGTTGCCCTTCCCCTGCGTGTATTGGACGACCGCGTACTCGCCAGGATCGAGCGGCTTCATGGGCCACATTTTATAAAGGCCGTCGGCGAGTTGCTTGCGAAAGACCTCGACGTCGAGTTGTTCCTCAATCAGTTCGTTTGAAACCGGGATCACGGTCCATTTCTGGACCACCCGGGCGCCCTTCTTTGACGTGACTTTCACGATACCGAAGCGCTCCTCGGCGGATAGGCGGACGTAGAACTCGGGCCGTTTGGCGTCGAGTACTGTCGCGGATCGTTCGCCGTCGAGCTCCACCGTGGACTTGCCGGTGACGACCGGGATGGGCGTGAGCACCTTCAGCACGGAACGACGCTTATTATTAGCGATCTTCGATTCCGCTTGCTTGAGGGTGCGGATCTCCTTCCCATCGGCCATATATACGCCGGCTTCCTGCGGCACCCGCTCGCGCTCGTCGCGTTCGGCGCGCTCAACCGCCTCTTCGGCGGACATCTCGGCAGCGTCTTTGCGCTGCTGTTCGGCCTCGGCGCGGCTCTCCGACTCGGTCCGCTTCACGTCCACCAAACTGAGCGGGATCTCTTCCCATTCCCCGCGTTCAGTGGAGTAGTAGCGCACGCGGTCGCCCTGTACGCTGTATTCGCGCACCAAGTGGTAGTTGCCGTCCTTGAGGTATAGCCGTACCGTGGCGGCCCACAGGGCGGCTGAGGCAAGCAGTACCAAACCGATCAGGCGAATCATCTGTTATTGAGATTCCTTGCGGTCACCGCGAGTTTCCACGCTCTGCGTGCGCGGCTTTTAGCATCGTAGCCGCCTGGGCGGCGGTGATCCCCTGGTGGACCAGCGAATGGAGCGTATCGAGCAGCGCTCCACCCGCCAGATCGCGGTGAGCGAGCACGAAACCGCGTGCCGCGTTTTGCAGGGCATCGTAGAGCCGCTCCGCGAACGCCTGGTTGGGCGGTCTGTAATCCTCAACCCGCACAAGCACTTGCGCCCCGGTGGCGTGTACGAACTCGCGCAGGTCGGCGGCCTCGGCGCCCAGTGCCGTTTCGATGAGATCCGCCCCGAAGCCCGCGGCGAGCGAAGCGCCTTCGCGCCAGTCTTCATCGAGGATGTGGGCGACCAGCGGCATTCCCCGGCGGCGGGCATCCTCGGCTGAGGCGGCGAAGTTGGCCAGCGAATCCCGGGAATCGGCGCTGAGTTCCGCAAGGACCGCTTCGGCGCCCATGTCGAGAGCCGCTTCAACGCTCAGGAGCCGCGGGCGGCCGGGGCCGGCATCAAGACGCAGGATGACTGCCAGGGTGTCCAAGTCTTCCGAGACCTGCTGTAACTGGCCCGGTGTGAGCACCACGGCGTCGGCGCCCTCGCGGGCGAGCAGCCGAATCCGGTTGGGCGCGTCGCATGAAAGCGCGTTGCCGTCCGCGACGAGGGCGCGGCCGCTCGAAAAGATGCGCCGGAGCCGCAGCGTCTTGCCGAGATTCATTGGCCTATCATACGCGCCTATAATGACGGCTGGATGCGCTATCGCAAACTCGGCAGGACCAACTTCGAAATTAGTGACATCGGCTATGGGGCCTGGGGGATCGGCGGCAAGCAGTGGCTGGGCGGCTCGGACGACGAGTCTCTCAGCGCGCTGCGCACCGCGATCGATTGCGGCCTCAACTTCATTGACACCGCACTCGCCTACGGCGAAGGCCATAGCGAGCAACTCGTCGGAAAGATCGTCCGTGAGTCCGGACGCCACATCTACGTGGCGACCAAGGTGCCGCCCAAGAACGGCATCTGGCCGGCGGCCCCCGGCACGCCGATCCAGGACGTATTTCCCAAGAAGTACATCATCGAATCGACCGAAACGAGCCTCAGGAACCTCGGGCTCGAAGCCATTGACCTGCAACAGCTACACGTCTGGACCTCCGATTGGACCGCGCGTGAAGAGTGGAGAGAGGCGGCCCAGGAGTTGAAGCAGGCAGGGAAGATCAAAGCCTTCGGTATCTCACTCACAGAACACGATCCGGACTCCGGTTTGGACGTCATCCGCACGGGCCTCATCGACGCCGTGCAGGTAATCTACAACATCTTCGACCAGGCGCCCGAGCGCAACCTGCTCCCGCTCTGCCGTGAGCTGAATGTCGGCGTGCTCGCGCGTGTGCCGCTCGACGAAGGCGGGCTGACCGGCAGGATTACCGAACAAACCCAATTCGAGCCGACGGACTTCCGCGCCCACTATTTCCGGGGAGACCGGAAGAAGCAGATTGTGGAGCGCGTTGCGGCTCTGCGCCGGGATCTGGGGGATGCGGACCTGGCTGAAACGGCCCTCCGCTACTGCCTCTCTCACCCGGCGGTCACGACTGTGATTCCGGGGATGCGCTCGGTCAGAAACGCGAAGGCAAACTGCGCGGCGTCGGATAAAGGTCCCCTCGACGCGAAGACCCTGGAGACCGTGAAGCAGCACGCCTGGGACAGAAACTTCTACGAGTAGAAGATAGCAACGAGGCGGAGAGAGGAGGAACCGATAGATCAATCGACTCCTCTTCGCTCCCGCCTTGGCGCTATTTCGTCTCCTCGGTTTTCCAGACCATTCGCAGGCCTTTCGGCAAGCGGAACTCGGTCCCGTTCATAATAAAGACGCTGATGCCGGGAAGGTCTGCCACGCGGTACTGCTCGGTCGTTACGGTTTCGTTCGTATAGGCCTGTACGGGGCCGCCACCGGATTGGGAGGACTTCCTGGATGTCCGGGTGAAGTACTCTCGCAGTCCAGGCAGCACCGGCGGCTGTTGAAGCCGAGCGTAAAACGCAGCGCGTTTGTCGCCCAGTTCGATTTGGCTGAACTCCAGGCCGATGATGTAGTGCGCCACAGGTTCCATCTCGCGTCGCACCATCCTCAACCGGCCGTGGACCGTGGTTCCCTTGGAAATCCGCAGGGAAGAATTGGCGACGATGTCGGTGGTAATCGTCGCCGCAAGCAGGTCGCCGACGGCGGCTTTCGCCGAATCGACTTCGGTCTCGAGCTGGACCGGCAGCGTGAGCCCCGCGGGAAGGCGGATCTCTTTGATGCGCGCCGCTACGGGCGGCCCTGATGCGCTTGCGCCCTCGCCAAAACTCAACACCGATTCGGCGGCGTACACCCGGCAATGGCTGTGTTCGACGCGGTTTTGGAACTGCTGCCCGGATGTCTCGGTCATCGTTTCATCGGCACTCTGGGGCAGCCACAGGTCTCGCGCGCCAATGCGTACGCGCGCGTAATCGATATTCGTCACGACTGCCGCGAGTGGAATGTTGGCGGCGATGTCCTCCGCCTCAATCCGCAGGCGCATTACGTCAAATGTCTGAGGATCAACCCAGAAAGAGCCCTTTCGGGAAGCGACACCAGTTGCCCGGCCCACGCGAAGGGCGATTACACTCAGGAAGGACGGAACGCTGTAATCGTAGCGGAGCGCGCGGCGGCCGTTCAGTTCACCGGCGCCTGCGAACGTCGTGACGGTGCCGCCACTCAGGAAGGCCGCGCTGAGGTGCGCTCCAAAACTCCCCGAGGAGGCGAACCCGGAGCCGGCGAGTTCGGCGGGGGTTTGCTCCCGAAAGGATTCGGCTCCTGGCCAGGCGTACATCTCGGCGTTGCCGATCTGGGCGACCTCGAAGCGGAGCGTGTCCATTAGTGCAAACGGAGTATCCGAGGATTTCCGGCCCCACCGCTCCGCCGTTTGCAGGCACACGTAATTCGTGAGTTGTGCGAGTTGAGCGCCGACCTTTTGCTTGGTCCGCGCCAGCACCAGCACGTCTTCTGGCAAAGCGGATCGCGAAGGCGCCGGCTCGGCTCCGCTCAGCACGGCCGCGATGGGAATGATTAATATGGCCGCCCGGCGGAGAATGCGCCGGCCAGTATAGCTACCGCAGGTGCAAGCTTTCATTTGACGCGTGGCTCCTAAAGTTCGGTTGTATGTTACAGGAGAAGAAGGCAGCCATGCAGGAGGCTAGGAGGGCGGCGGATTTCCAGGCCAGCTGCGATTACCCCCTTTACTTTGTGTCTCACCGCAGGGGTCACTTCACATACATGCCTACTGCTTCTGCTGCTGCTAGACTTTCCCCATGACACGACGTGACGCTCTTTCCGGCCTCGCGGCTGTTGCCCCGGCCGTTGCTTTCGGATCGCAGGCTAACTCAGCCATAACGGTGGGAATCATCGGTACGGGAAACCGGGGCCGTTACGATGGCGCGTTTTTCGCCCAGGACTCGCGTGCCCGCGTGGTTGCGCTGTGTGACCTCTATCCTGACCAGATCGACCGCGCCAAGACCGAGATCCCGTCGGCCAACAATGCAAAGTCGTTCTCCCGGTATCAGGACCTCCTCGCGGAGCCCGGCATTGACGCCGTCGTCATTACAACTCCGGTGTATCTGCATCCTGAGCACTTTGCAGCGGCCGTAGCGGCGAAGAAACACATCTACTGCGAGAAGGCCGCCGGCGCGAGTGTGGCCGGAGTGACGCAGTTGATGAAAGCGGCTGCGGCAGCCGACCCGTCGAAGCACATTCAGTTCGGGTTCCAGCAGCGTTACAGCCCGGAGTATCTCGCAGCCGAGCAGATTATTCGTTCCGGCCAACTCGGAGACATCGTGCTGATGCGGAGCCATTGGATGGTGGGCGGCGTGCGTCCCAAGTCGCAGCAGGCGCCGATCCCGCCCGAGCGCGAGGCGCGTGTATGGTATCCGTGGCGCGCGAAATCCGGCGATATGATCGTCGAACAGGATTGCCACGGCGTTGACGTTATGAACTGGTACTCGGGCCGGCATCCGCTTTCGGCGGTGGGAGACGGGGGCCGCAAGATGCGCACGTACGGTGACACGATGGATCACCTGAATGTCACTTACGATTACGGCCAGGGCCTGCACGGGTTCCTGCACGCGTGCCAGCTCGCGCAGGCGTGGGGCCTCGTGGACGAGCAGTTCTTCGGGTCGGAAGGCACCCTGGAGACGCACCGCCGCTACTACCGCTGGTCGCGGCCCAACCAGAACCCGCTGAAAGTGGAATCCAAGCGCGAGATCACAATCGACGCGATCGAACGCTTCCTCACCCGCATCGCCGAGAACAAACCCGAGAACAACGCCAAGGACGCCGCCGAGAGCACGCTTTCTTCGCTGCTCGGCCGCATGGCAATCGACACCGGGCGCCGCGTCACCTGGGAAGAATTGCTGAAGTCCGAATAACGTCGAACGCGAACGCGTCGCGCCCCGGCGCGTTCGCCGGTACGCGTCACTAGTCGAACTCTTATCCGGCCAAAGGACCTCCATATCTCGATCGACTGGGCGCATCAGGAACACTTGCTACACTCTGCACAGGGGGGCTTCCATGATGCGCAAAGCCGTTTCTGCATTCTGGATCTGTTGTGCACTTTCCCTCTCTGCCTCTGATGTGCGCGTAACCAACGACTTCCCCGCAGCGGGATACGTGAGCGCGTACACCATCGCGACAGGGAACCCATATACGGACGATGTTCTGCGCGAATGCTCCAAAGCGCGCGGGCGGCAGAACGAACCCGCCGTGGCCGTCAACCCGCGAAGCACTTCCGTGCTCCTGGCGAGTTCGAATGACTACTGCGGCACTTACGCAGGGTCGCCGGACACCGGCCCGTTCGTCCCGTCCGGCCCTATCTGGCTGGGCTATTACCGCTCGGAAAACTCGGGGGCGAGCTTCGTTAGTTCGCTTGTGCCGGGCTATCCGGGCGACCAGTCGCCCTACGCCGCGCTCGCGAAGGTCCGGACCGCCTCTGCCGGCGATCCCGTAATCGCGTGGGATGCGCACGGCCGTGCGTTCTTCGGAGCCGAGAGCTCCGGCGATCCCTCGGGCACGGTTAAGACCTTCGGCGACGTCTGGGTAGCGAGGTTCGACAATCCAGCCGGCGAGGCCGGAAACCCGCTCAACGATGGCAAGCGTTACCGCGGCGCATCGATTGTTGCGCGGGGCAGTTCGGCGCCAAACCTGCTCGGCGTGTTTCACGACAAGACCGCCATCGAAGCCGACCGCACGCTCGGCCGCTGCGATGCGAACGTCTATTTCGCGTGGAGCCGATTCAACGGTAACGGCGCAAATGCCGTCTACTTCGCACGCTCCACCGATCACGGCGCGACGTGGTCAAACCCGCAGAAGCTTACCGAGAGCGTGCAGTCCGTGCAGGACCCCGATATCGCAGTCACCGGGAACGGCAACGTGTACGTCACGTACCGCACGTTCGCCTTCGTGAACGGGCTGGAAAACACCATCTCGGTGGCGAAGTCCACCGATTGCGGCGCCACCTTCTCCCGCCCGCGTGAAGTTGTGAGCTTCCTCAACTACGCGCCGCGGGATGTGTCCGATCCGGAGCCTATCCCCATCCCGGCGAAGTACCTGGACGATCCGGAACGCGAGAGCGACGCCGGTGTCGAAGCGGGCGTGAGCCGTGACTGCGGCGATTTCTCGAACCATTGCGCCGCCGGGTACACGTTCTTTCGGGAGGATTCTTCGCCGCGGTCCACGGCCGATCAGTACGACGCGGATCACGAGTGGGTGTACATCGTCTATGCCGCGACTAAACCGGGGACTGAGGTTTCGTCGGGCACGACGTACGGCTCAGCCGGACTCGGAACAGGGAGCCAGTCGGCGGCGTACTTCATTCGCCTTGATGGCGCGACGGGAAGTGTGACCGAGCCGGCCTTGATCGACAACCAAGCCACGGGCCATCAGATCTTCCCGGACATTTCGGCCGATGGCGGCGTGCTGCACGTGGTGTGGTGGGACAGCCGCCTGGATCCGGCCTACTCGCCCGCGCGCCCCGCTGGCAACACCGCATCCGGTGTAACTGTCCCCTCGCTCAACGCCTGGACGGCGAGATCGACGAACGCAGGCACCACCTGGATTGCAAAGACCCGGGTCTCCACCTTCACGAGCAACCCGAACTACGAGCAGTTCGACAACCGGACCGTTCCGTTCGCCGGCGATTACCTGTGGATCACCTCTCTCGGCGATTTCGCTTACGCGACTTGGACGGACTGGCGCAACACCGTACCGGGAACCGATCCGCGCGAAGGGACGACCGACGACGCAGACGGCGCCGACGTCCTTCAGTGCCGCACCTTCGACTCGACCCTAAACGCGTGGACCAGTGACACCTGCCCACACGCAGGCGGCCTCGATCAGGACATCTACGGCTCTGTAGCGCCGTAAAGGCCACGGCCTACGCTGCCATCGCCCAGAACATCGCGGAGGTTCTGAACGGAGCCTCCGCGATCTGTCCCTAGCTCTGTGTTCCTCTCTCCGCTCCTGGTTTCCCGGGAACTCGCCATCCCTCAGACTCGTACTCTTGCATGATGCCCTCGATCACGCCGTTGTTTTTTGCCGCGCTCTTTTTCGCCGCGCCTCCGGCCTCCTCCGTCCAACCTTCGGCCGCCCTCGCTGCGAAAGTCGATGCCCTCTTCGCCCCCGTGGCCGGCGGCAAGCTTCCCGGTGCGGCCGTCGCAATCGTGCAGGATGGCCGCGTCGTCCTCATGAAAGGCTACGGCATGGCGGATGTCGAGAAGAACGTCCCCATTACCCCGGGCGCCATATTCCGGCTCGCTTCGGTCACTAAATCCTTCACCGCGGTCGCCACCCTGCAACTCCACGAGCGAGGCAAGCTGAACATCGAAGACCCCGTGTCCAAGTACTTGCCCGACTTCACGGCCGGCGCCAACGTGCGCATCGCGCATCTTCTGACCCACACAGCCGGAGTGCCCGACTTTATCTCGATTGAAGAAGCAAAGAAGCGGCCGCTCGAGTTCACGCCGGGTTCGCGGATCAGTTACAGCAACAGCGGCTACCAGCTTCTCGGGCTGATCATCGAGAAGGCGTCGGGCAAGAGATGGGAAGAATGCCTGCGCGAAAACATCTTCCAGCCGCTCGGCATGAAGCACACCGGCTGGGACCGCAGTTCCGAACTTCCCGGACGCGCTACGGGCTACCTCCTCGGCAAGGACGGAGCATACGAGCCCGTCCAGGCGCAGGACGCCGCCGGTGCGTTTGCGGCCGGCGGCCTCTATTCGACCGTCGAGGATATGGTGCGCTGGGACGAGGGGCTGGCGAAGTCGAAGGTGCTGAAGAGAAAGACACTCGAACTCGCCTTCTCCCCGGGGCTACTGACAGACGGCCGCCGGACGGTCTACGGAATGGGGTTCATCATCGGTAAACACGGTGGCCTCCGCGAAATCGGCCATGGAGGCGACATCACCGGATTCAACACCTGGATCGCACGCTACCCGGAGCGCGATTTCGCGGTAGTGGTGCTGTCAAACACGGGTATGCGGCCGCCCGGCCCCCTGCCCACGGCCAGCGATCTGGCCCATCGCATTGTCGAACTCTACCTAGCCGATTACATCGAGAAGCCCCAACAGAAAGCTCCCGTGCAGCTCTCCGCGGCGGCGCTCGATTCCTGGGTTGGCCGCTATGAGTTCGACGCGCCGGAAACGGTGATCCAGCAGACAGGCCGATACCTGACGATCACGCGGGAAGGCGAGCGGTTAATAGGGCAGGACAAGAACACCAAGTTGCCTCTCGAAGCTCAGTCCCAAACGGTCTTTCAGTCGCCCGGCGCCCCGATCGTCTTCACCTTCGTGCGCGGTGAGGAAGGCAAAGCCACAGAGGTGATCGTCACCGTCATGGGATTGCGCGAGTTTCGTGCCAAGCGCGTGGACTGAAGTGCTCACAAATGGTCGTGCTGTGCGCATCTACGGTTCGTCAACTTTCAGGACCTGATCCGCTGCGACATCCCGGAGCGTTTGCCGGACGCCGCTGGGCCAGCGGATCTCGATGGAACGAATGTTCGTCTCTTCCCCGAGCCCGAAGTGGACGCGCTTGTCGCTGGATGACATGAAGCCCACGCTTACCGCCACGTGGTTATACAACGTACGCCCTGACGCCGTCGTCAGCTTCACCTTGGCGGCGATCGCGTCGCGGGCGCTCTTGTGGCCGGTCAGGCTCAGCATCAACCAGTGATTGCGGCTTCCGGCCGAATTCATGAGAATGCGCGGCGGCTCGTTCAGCGACGTCACAATGATGTCGATTGACCCGTCCTCGTTCAGGTCGCCGAAGGCCGAGCCGCGCTGGTAACCGCGCCGGAGGAAGTCCTCCCCCATTTGCCCGGAGACGTCCACAAAGGTCTTCCCATCGACGTTCTGGAACATGGTGTCGTGCTGGGGCGACTTCTCATTCACCTGGTCTACATCCCCGTTGGAGGAGTAGATGTCCTTCCATCCGTCATTGTTGTAATCGATGAAACCATTGCTCCAGCCGGAGAAGGGCAAGCTGAGTTTGCGCACCTGCGACGCCGTCGAGTAGTACTGGAACATGTCGCCGCGGTTGCGCAGCAGCGCCCAGATCTGGCCCATGAGGTTGTTGTAGAAGATGTCCACCCGGCCGTCGTTGTCGAAGTCCTTCGCATCGCAGCCCATCGAAGAACCCACCTGCGCATTCTCGTCGTAGGCCACGCCCAGTTCCATGCCCTTCTCCTCGAAGGTCCCGTTGCCGCGGTTCATGAGAATCGAGTTCGGCTCGGTGTCGTTGGCGATGAAGATGTCCTGCCACCCATCGTCGTTGAAGTCGGCGATCGAGATGCCCATCCCTTTCGCGGGCGCCTTGGCCAGCCCTGTCTTCACGGTGACATCGGTGAACCTGCCCTTGCCAAGGTTCCGATACAGGCGGGGCGGAACGCTGGGATACCGCCGCGGATCGCAATAATAGTCCTTGCTCGCCATGGTGCAGCGGTGATCGAGTTTGGGGCTCCAGACCGTGTAATCGGAGACGACGAGGTCAAGCAGGCCGTCATTATCGTAGTCGAACCACGCGCCGGCCACGCTGAGCGTGTTATCCGGCTTGGTCCCGATCGCCGAAGCCGCGGTCACGTCCGTAAAGGTTCCGTTCCCGTTGTTGTGGTACAGAGTGTTGCGGACGGCGGAGGACAGGAAGAGATCCTCATAGCCGTCGTTATCGTAGTCGCCCACCGCGACCCCGAAGTTGAAGTCGAGGCCTTCTCCGGCCAAGCCCGCGCGAGCCGTCACGTCCTCGAACCCGCCCGCGGCGGTCTGGCGGAGCAGGCAGTTGTAGTAAGAGGAATCGACCTTCTTCATATCCGGGAACTGGGCCCCGTTGGTGAAGAAGATGTCCAGCCTGCCGTCCTTGTCGAAATCAAAGACCGCAACGCCGCCGCACATCGGCTGGGGAAAATACTTGCGTCCGAAAAAGCTGTTGTTGGTCTTGTAGGCGATCTTCGACCGCGAGGCGACGTCCGTGAAGCCGGACCGGTTCGCCGCGACGGCAAGCACCAGCATGGCCGCGCCCAGGACGGCCGCTGCCGCGCGTTTCAGACGATCCTCCCGCGCCCGCTGCTAAGATGAGGACTGCGGAGCATGAACCTTCTGCGCTCCATTGTAGCGGTCGCAAGCGTCTTGCTGGCGGGACCCGCCGCAGGCCCGATCGGGTTCGAAGAAACTGCCGCGCGAGCCGGGTTGACCTTCACTTGCGATAGTTCCCCCACCCCTAACAAGAACCAGCCGGAGACCATGGTCGCCGGTGTTGCGCTGCTGGACTACGACAACGATGGGTACCTCGATGTCTATCTCGTGAATGGTGCGGCGATTCCTTCTCTGAAGAAAGAAGTCCCGGCCTATTGGAACCGCCTGTATCGGAATAATCGAGACGGCACGTTTACCGATGTGACGGAACAGGCGCACGTTGCCGGCGAGGGTTACGGTATGGGCGCCGCCGTCGGAGACTACGACAATGATGGGTGGCCGGACCTCTACGTCGTGAACGTCACACGGAACCAGCTCTTCCGCAACAACCACAACGGCACCTTCAGCGAGGTGACCGAAAAAGCCGGAACGAGTGGCGGAGTCCTTGACGGCCGGAAGATGTGGTCGGTCTCGGCCGCCTGGGTGGATTACAACAACGACAGCCGGCTGGACCTGTTCGTCTCCA
>DATMXS010000353.1:0-9999 GCA_035561355.1 Bryobacteraceae bacterium
GGCTTTCGCGGTGGGGTGAATCGAGCGGAGCAGGGCGCGAAAGGTCAGCCTGCCCGGCTGACTGGCGCCAAGCCGGATGACGATCACCTGATCCGGGTAGCTGGCGAAGATTTCGCGTGTGTACCCGACACCGCCGGACACATATCGCACGTGACTCACCGCTGTCGCAAGGTCGAGCTCGCGGCGGTACTCGGATGCGCCCGTGTGCCCTGGAAATTCGATGTACAGGTCGCCGAGCGGCTGGTAGCACGGCTGCCCGCGGCCGCCCCAGTTTTTCGTGATGAACTCGCCCGCTTCCGTGTACTGCCGGCTGCGCAGCATCCGCACGACGTTGTCGAAGCCCTTCGTGACGTCCAGATCCAAATCGCGGCGTCCTGGCTCCTCCGAGTAGAGCGTGTTGTCGTTGAGCTGTAGGTGCTCGCTTTCAATCCCGCCGAACACCATCGCGCCGAGTCGCCCGTTCCCTATGGGCAGGGCCTCGTTCCAATCCGGAGCGGGTTGCCGGTACCAGAGTTCAAGCGCCGTGTCAGCCTCCGCGGCACGTGTGCGTCCGGGGGCTGCGGACGCCAACGCGGCCGTTAAGAGGAAATCTCTGCGAGTGTTCACGGTGGTCCTTTAGCGAGAAACTAGTCTACCCGGTCTGCGTTCGGCTAGAGTATGGAGAATGCTGCGCACATGCCTTGTAGTGCTCGCTCTCACCGCGCCAGTCTACGGCGGTCTGACGTATCACGTTGATTGTGCTTCAGGCTCGGACGCCGCGGCGGGAACGGCCCCGGCGAGCGCATGGAGAACCCTTGCAAAAGCCTCCGCGACGACGCTGGCGCCGGGCGATTCCCTGCTGTTGAAACGCGGAACCGTGTGCTCGGGCGCACTGGCGCCGCGAGGCTCGGGAAGTGAAGGGCAGCCCATTCGCCTGGGTGCATACGGCACGGGCCCGCTGCCGGTTGTGAATGGCGGCTCGGCCAAGGCGGCCCTGAGGCTAAGCGATCAACACCACTGGGAGATCGAGGGCCTCGAACTTGTAGGCGGTGATCCGTACGGTGTCCTGATCACCGGCACGAAGGGAACCTTGAAGCACCTCCGGCTGCGGAACCTTGTTGTGCGGGACGTGACGGGCACGGTAAAGGCCAAAGGCTCAGGCCTGGTATGCGTGCTCGCGCCGGCCGAACTTGTGTTGGAGGACATCCTCATAGACGGCGTGACGGCGTACAACACCACGCAGTGGGCCGGCATCATCGTGCAGGGCGGTTCGCGCGAGAACCGGGCGCGCAACGTGACGATCCGGAACTCGGTTGTACACGACGTCTTCGGGGACGGCATCGTACTCTTCAACGTGGAAAACGGCCTCATCGAGAAGAGCGCCGCATGGCTGACGGGCCTCCAGCCCACCCAGACAGTCGGTACGCCGAACGGGATCTGGACGTGGCGGTGCCGGAACTGCACCGTGCAACTCACCGAGGGCTTTTGGATCGATTCGCCCGGCGTTGACGGCGGCGTCTACGACATCGACTGGGGCAATGACGACAACATCGTCCAACAGAACTATGGGCATGACGCCCAAGGCTACTGCGCTTCCGTGTTCGCGGCATCAAAGGAGGTCACGACCAATAGCGTGATCCGGTATAACGTGTGCGTTGCGAACGGGCGCAGCCCCAAGCTGGCTCGGCGGCAGGGCGATCTGTACATTTCGACGTGGGACGGTGGATCGCTCGACGGCGTGCTCATCCACAACAACACCTTCATCTGGACCCCTCCCATCGACGCGCCGGTGCTTCAAATGGATCAGGCGGAGTTCAGCGGCAAGCGGCCCAACCTCTTCGCGAACAACGTCATCGCGTCCACCGTACCTTCCATGATTCATTCGAACCGCAGCCTCGGTTTTCAGGGCAATGTTTACTGGTACGCCGGAAACGCGGCGCCTGCGTGGGCATACGGCGGAACGAAGTTTTCCGGGCTGGAGGTATACGCCAAGGCTGCCGGCGGCAACGAGGTCTTCGCGCCGCCGCGGCTCGACGAGTTGCTGCGCCCGGCGGCAGGCTCGCCCCTGATCGATGCCGCAGTTCCGGTGCCCGGTCCGGCGGCTGCTTCGGACGCCTACGGAACCAAGGCGCCGCAAGGCGCGCGCCCAGACATCGGCGCACTGGAGCACTTCGAGTCGCAGGATGCTCTCAAGACGCGGCCTTCGCCGGGAGTAGGGAAGCACAAGCTGATCCTTCGCGGCGATGCGCGCGATCCGCAGACGCGCAGCCAACTCGTATTCCTCCAGACCGCTCTGGCGCAGTACGGCGATACGGCGTTGACCGCCGAACTCGCCTTAGCGAACGCGCCCGGGAACGTGAGTTTCGATTGGAGCCTTGGCAACGTGCGCCTGCTATCCGGCGAACGTGATGCCTTCGAATTGGTGCTGCGCGCCGCTTCGGGTGGAGTGCTGCGCCGGTGGGATCGTTTCGCCGCTCCTGCGGACCTCGGCGTCACGTTGCGGCATTACCTGGGGGCGCCAGTGAGCAGTCCGACATTCAAGGTTCCCGGACTCTGATCACCTGGTCTGCGGCAACGTCCGTGAGCACCTGGCGCTTCGCGGAAGGCCACTCGATTTCGATGCGGTCGAGCCGCACTGCAGAGCCGAGGCCGAAGTGCACCAACCGCGAACTCGACGAGGCGAAGCCGTTCGAGGTCGTGACGCGGTTCCACTGCGCGCCGGCGGCGGTTTCGATCCGGATTCGCGCCCCGATCGCGTCCCGGTTGCTCGACGTTCCCGTAAGCGTCAGTGCAATCCAGTGCGCGGCGTCCGGCGTTCTGTTCCAGAGCACTAGCGGCGACTCGTTCAGGCGCGTGACGACGGCGTCGATGCGGCCGTCGCGGTCGAAGTCAGCGAACGCCGCTCCACGGTGGAAGGCGGCGCCGTCCAGAAGCTGGGTATCGAAGGTCCCGTCGCCGCGGTTCAGAAAGACAAGGTTGGGCTGGCGTGATGTGCGGCTGGAGGTGAGTTCGGCGTTGTCCATCACGTTGCCGGCGGCGACGAAGTAATCCTTGAAGCCGTCGTTATTCAGGTCGAACCCGCCCGTGCTCCAGCCGCTCCAAGGCAGGCTTCCAGCGGAGATGCGGCTTGGGCCGGTCACGTCCGCAAACGCCCCCGCGCCCAGGTTCCGCAGCAGCATGAAACGCTCGTTCGTCAGCGCGGTAATGAACAGGTCTTCGCGGCCGTCATTGTCGAAGTCGCGGAACTCGGCCCCCATTGAGGAGAGCGCCACGCCGTTTTCGTCGAGCGCAGTGCCCGCCTTCAGTGCGCGGTCCGTAAACGTGCCGTTGCCTTCATTGCGGAAGAGGAAGTTGGGTACGGTGTCGTTCGCGACGAACACGTCCGGCCGCCCATCGCCATCGTAATCGCCGATCACAACGCCCATTCCCTTGCCCGTGTACGCGGCGATGCCGGCCTCTTCGGATACATCTCGGAACACGCCGCCGCCCAGGTTGCGGTACAGGGCGTTCGACAGAGGTGTGTAGAGTCGTGGATGGCAATAAGCGCGGTAGCCGGGCCGCGGGTCGCCGCAATATGGCTCGCGTGCCGGGTCCCACACCACGTAGCGGACCACGAACAAGTCCAGCAGGCCGTCGGCGTTATAGTCGAACCAGGCGGCGGCGATCGTCCATCCGCCGTTCGCGAGAAGGCCCGCTTCGGCTGACACATCTTCGAACGCGCCATTCCCGAGATTGCGATACAGCGTGTTTCGGGCAACTCCGGTTACGAACAGGTCCTCCCAGCCGTCGTTGTCGAAATCGGCTGCGGCCACGCCCATCGAGTACCCTGCGCCCGCGACGCCGGCAGCGGCGGTCACGTCGGAGAACGTTCCGTCGCGGTTATTCCGGAAGAGCCGGTTGTGAAACTCGGGGCCGGATTTCTTGAGCGAGGGAATCTCCGCCCCGTTCGCGACGAAGATGTCCGGCCACTCATCGCCATCGTAGTCGAATGCCGCAACGCCGGAGAGCATCGTCTCGGGCTGATGCTTGTTCCCGGTCGCGCCGTTCCGGACGACCATATCGAGCGTCTTCGGCTCGAACCGCACGGGTCGCGATGAGGGTGAACGGGCTTTCGGCATCGCGGCGAGCGCCTGTTGGAGCCGTGCGGCCGCCGCACCGGCGCCGCCCTTCCGCAGAAGCGCCACACCTTCGGCCCCGCGTCCGTGATGGTGCAGAAAACGGGCATATCCCTCCACTGCATCACGGTTCCCCGAGCGGACCGCTTCCCGGAAGCGGGCCTCCGCTTCGTCAGTTCGGGCGAGGGCTTCGAGCGACAGGGCAAGGCCGTGCAGGATGCGCCCGCGATCGCCGCCGCTGCGGAGCGCCGTGTCGTAAGCTGCCCGGGCGTCCTCGTACCGGTTGAGGTTGTAGAAAGCCTGCCCGAGGTAATAGCAGGCGTTCTCTTCTTTGGGGTTGAGCCGGCAGGCGCGGCGGAACGGCTCGAGGGAAGCTTCGTAGCGCTCCTGCGCCGCATAGGTCATCCCGAGGAACTTCCAGGCTCGGGCCGAGCGCGGGTCCTCGGCGGCGGCTTCCCGGAATGCCGTCTCCGCCCCTTGCCAGTCGCTCGCGCGAAAGGCGGCCACACCGCGTTCGAACGAGCCCGTTCCCGCGGACTGAACCAGCGCCAATGCGACCGAACACGCGAGCCCCGCGCGCATGCGCCCAAGTATCCCATAACAAACCGATGCCGCAACGAGCATCCGCTTGCGTCCCGGCCGGTGTACACTAACCACGCATGACCGCACGAACCGTTGTCCTCGGAGCGCTCTGGTGCGCCGCGCTCTTCGCCCAAGCGCCCCAGCTCGATACCGTCCTCTATGGCGCCTCCTACTACCACGAGTACATGCCGTACGAGCGCCTCGAGAAGGACGTCGACCTGATGCAGAAGGCCGGCATCACAGTGATCCGCCTAGGCGAGTCCACCTGGTCTTCCTGGGAGCCGCGCGACGGCGAATTCCAGTTCGCCTGGATGGAGCGCATCCTCGACCGGCTCCACAAAGCCGGCATCAAGGTGATCCTCGGGACGCCGACTTACTCCATTCCAACGTGGCTGTACAAGAAGCATCCCGACATTCTCGTGACGCACTTCGGGCAAGCGCCCCCCCTCTCCGATCCGTATTCGCAGAGTTACCCCAACTCTATTCCACCGGGCGCGTACGGTCCGCGGCAGAACATGGATTTGACCCACCCGGAGTACCGCAAGCACGCAGAGCGCGTTATCCGCGCCGTGGTGGGTCACTTCAAGGACCACCCGGCTATCATCGGTTTTCAGGTGGACAACGAGACCGGTCCGAACGGCCTGCCACTGCCGAATGTGCAGGCGCAGTTCATGGCACGCCTGAAGGCGAAGTATGAGACGCCACAGGCGCTGAACAAACTTTGGGGCTTCGCCTACTGGGGCCAACTCGTGGATAAGTGGGAGGACTTCCCCTCGCGCGACGGCATCCTGAATCCTGGCTACAAACTCGAGTGGGAGCGCTTCCAGCAGGACATCGTAACGGAGTTCCTGGCGTGGCAGGCGAAGATCGTTCGCGAGTACAAGCGGCCCGACCAGTTCGTGACGCACAATTTCGTGGGTGGCATCCGGACGAACCTCGATCAGTGGGCCATCGCGCGCGACCTGGACGTTGTAGCGGTCAACCCATATCACGCGACGCAGGACAGGCTGACCGCGCGGGAAATCTGGCTGTCCGGCGACCTGTCGCGTTCGCTCAAGGGCAAGAGTTACCTCGTGACTGAGACGAATGCGCAGACGATCGGGTGGGACTCACGCGCACAGTATCCGCCCTACCCGGGCCAACTCCGGTTGAGCGCCTATGCGCACCTGGCGGCGGGCGCGAACATGGTTGCCTACTGGCACTGGCATTCGATCCACTACGGTCAGGAGACCTACTGGCGCGGAGTACTTTCGCACGACCTGGAGCCGAATCGCGCATACGGTGAAGTTTCGAAGATCGGCGCGGAGTTGAAGGCGCTCGGACCGCGGCTCGCGAATCTCAAGAAGAGCAATCAGGTGGCGATCCTCTACAGCGGCGATTCCTATCAGGCCATCCGCTTCATGCCGTACAGCGACCGCTCGGACTACATGTCCGTCCTGGGGCAAATGTATGACACGCTGTACCAGCTCAACGTCGAACCGGACTTCGTTCCGGCTACCCAGGAGGATCTCTCGGCGTACAAGGTAGTTGTCGTGCCGCCGCTGTACAGCGCTTCGGATGCGGTGTTGAAGCGGCTGGCGGATTACGTGAAATCCGGCGGCCACGTGGTGATGACGTTCAAGAGCGGTTTCGCGAACGAGCATTCGACGGTGCGGTGGGAGATGGCCCCGGGACCGCTGCGGGCCGCCACGGGGTTTCGCTACCAGGAGTTTACGAGCCTGCCGGAAAACCTGAAGCTCACGCCGGACCCGTACGCGCTCGGAGATCGCAACTACGGTTCGGTCTGGGCCGAATTCCTCATTCCGGAGACCGCCGAAGTCGTCGCATCCTATGACCATCCGTACTGGAAGTTCCCGGCCATCACGCGCAACAAGTACGGCAACGGTACGCTGACCTACGAGGGGACGGTGGTCTCCGCGGAACTGCAACGCGCGGTGCTGATGGACACACTGAAGCGCGCGCGTCTCTCCGGCCCCGACCAGGAGCTCCCGGAAGGCGTTAAGGTTCGCCACGGCCGCAACGCGCAGGGCACCCTGTTGCACTACTACCTGAACTTCACGGCGAAGCCCCAGTCAGTTAAGTACCCCTATGGCGCCGGCTCCGACCTTCTCACAAAGGCCGCCGCCGCAGCAGGTAAGCCGCTCGCACTGGAGCCGTGGGGAGTCGCAATCATCGCTGAGCGTGGGGCGGACCGCGAACCGGCTCGCTAGCCGGTTCAGCCGGGCGGCCGGCCCGGCCTGCGGCTTGCCGATGCTGCTTAGTGGTACTGCAACAAGGTCAGCAGCTTCCGATCGAGCTTGTGGCCGTGCCAGTCTTCGTAAGCGACATCTTCCCGGCCTGAATCGACCACGCCGAAAGAGCCGCGGAAGTTCCACAGCGCCCAACCGATGTTGTGGAACTTAAGGATGTCGAGCACGTCGCACGTCCACTTGAGGAAGGTGTCGTGGGGAGTCTTGTTGAACGCGCCCGCCTCACCGCAATGCACGCCGACACCTTGGCGAACCAGCCATCCCCACGGCTCGTAATGCGCTTCCAGCGTATCGCGGCTAACCAGCCCGCTCCCGTCGCGTTTCACCGTGGGCCACCCCGGATGCGGGAAGTCCGCGCGCTTGTCCACCCAGCCCGCGCGGTAGTGGCTCACTTCGGCGGGCGAGTACGCGTGAACGCTCTGCCCGACGCCTGTGGGCATCATCTCGTAGACAACCTGATTGCCGACGCTGAGGCCGTCGATGATCACAATTCGGTCCGGCGTGATCTCGCGAATCCTGTCGGCGGCGCGCGTCATCACGCGTCGGTAATCCTCGCGCGTCATGTAGCCCGCGCGCGGCGCCGGCGCTTCGTTCAACAGATTGAAACTGAGTTCCCCGCGTTCGATATCACGGTAGCGCTTCGCGAAGAACTCCCAGTGGAACGCGAAGGCGTCCTCGGCGTCCTTGTCGCGCCACAGCACGAACGGCTCGAGTTCGCTGCCGTTGATGCAATACCCGGGCGCGCGGTGGAAGTTCAAGCTGACGTGCAGCCCGTGCTTGCGGCCCAGTTCGACGATTCGGTCGATCGAGGCGATTGCGCTTTCTTTGATCTTGAGCGCGTCCGCCGCGGCAGGCTTGCCTGCCGCGCGCCAATCCGAATCGAGCCAGAACCAGTAGTCCATCGGGATGCGCACGAAGTCGAACCCGAGGTCGCGGATCATGACGAAATCATCCTCGGGAATCTCGACCGGGCCTTTCTGGACGCGCGCCTGGAAGAGATAAAGCAGGTTGAATCCCCGCCAGCGCGGCAAGGCGTTCTTGGGGGCGGCGCCCGCGAGCGGGGCGGCAAGCGCGGCGGATGCGACGCCCGCGGCGGTCCTGACGAAATCCCTACGGGAAGGCAAGAGGCTCATCGTATCGGCTCCTCGGGTTCTGCTGGCACGGATCGGCGGGCGGGTTGTTGATGTAACCCCGGCGGCTCCGCAGTTCCGGAGTATATCGCGAAGCGTAGCGCGAGCGGTCCGGGCGCGCTGTTCCGGGTTGACAACTACCCTGCCCTCCTCATAACTTCGATCTAGATCAGTTAAGGGGCTGACAATGCCAGCACGCACACCCGAGGAAATGCACGCAGCCTTCGCAGAGGCCTTCAACTCAGGCGACTTGGAGGCGCTCGTCGCGCTTTATGAGCCTGACGCCGTTTTTGTTGGAGCGCCGGACCAGATCGCGAAGGGAACCGCCGCGATTCGCGCGGCGCTCCGCGAGATGCTTGCGAGCAGTCCGGCCCTGGACATTGAGACCACCGGGATCTACAGTTCGGACGACGGCATCGCGCTCACACACGGCCGCTGGACGATTTCAGGGCTCGAGCCGGACGGCGGCACAGTGAAGATGACAGGCAAGAGTTCCGAAGTGCTGCGCCGTCAGCCCGACGGATCCTGGCTGGTTGTCATCGACAATCCAGGAAGTGAGTGACGCCGTGATGCGCCACCAGCCGCGCACGGCAGTAAAGCATGCGGGAACCACGAAGGCGAGCGCTCGCCATTCTCGGGACTGTTCTCTTCCTCATTGCCCCTGCCACCGTTGCCGTCCTCGTGCCCTTCTGGATCTCTCGCTGGCGCGTACAAACGCCGCTCCTGGGCCTCGCCGTGTTTCGCGTCATCGGCGCGCTCTTGGCCGGTGCAGGCGTGTGCATCCTGCTCGAGTCCTATGCCCGGTTCGCGTTGCAGGGCCTAGGCACGCCCGCGCCCGTTTTCCCGACGCGCCGCCTCGTGGTCACTGGCCTCTACCGTCACGTGCGGAACCCGATATACCTGGCGCTCGTATCGATGATCATCGGCCAGGGCCTGGTGTTTGGTAGCCCTCGGGTACTCGCGTATGGCGTGTTCGTCTGGCTGGCGTGTCACGTGTTCGTGGTGGCACATGAGGAGCCGGCGCTACGCAGAACGTTTGGGCACGAGTACGAAACGTTCAGGGCGAACGTGCCCCGGTGGCGGCCCCGAATGCGCCCGTGGCGCGGGGACCGGGTGTGAGCAACACCCTCGTCCATCAAGCTGCCGCTGACTTCGATTGTCCGTGGGCCTGTTCTCGTCGTGGTGCTTTGTGAGATTGCAGCACAAGGTCGATGTAGTCGGCGAGAGCGTGAGTGGCGCGCAGGATGCTGGCTAAGGTCAATTCGGCACATGCCTGGCATGGTCCATTCCGCACTTCTTGGGCCATCGGCACTTGCTGATCGAACTGCTTCTCATGAACAATGTCACCAACATCGTCCCGGAGAGCGTTCAGGCGGTCGACAATATCCCGCAGGTCAGGTTCGTATCGGGCTCCCCGCGCCAAACGGACACGGGCTGTTTCCTCAAGCGAGCGCAAAGACGCACGGCGCACCGAGAGTGCTCGCGCAGCATTGTTCGAGAGCATCGTCGAGCGAAGATTCCAACCAGTTTCCAGCGGCATTGATCGGCTTCAGTTCCATCCTTCTCCAGAGTAGATTCCGGCCTTCCGTATCGGGTTCGCTGTATTTCTCAACGTGTGCGGTCTGTTGGCTGACTTTTTGCCGGGCGCTCTACAGTTCCCCCAGGTTCGTTCTTGCCCTACGGCTCGCCCACTCCGCGCCAACTTCCGTGACGACGATGCGGTCCCGATCGTCAACGAATCCGCGAAGCTCGTCCTTCAACTCTGCCGCCGTCCGCGCGCTTCGTACGGCCCATGCGCGATCAAGTAATTGCCTTGCCCCGAGCGAGCCGAGCCGGATGGCCAGCGACTCGTAACGCTCCGGCAGGAGCAGGTCGTAGGTGATGAGGTAGAGCTTTAGCGACACGATCACAGTGTAGCTCGTAAGGCGAATAAAAGGCGAATCT
>DATMXS010000354.1:0-4179 GCA_035561355.1 Bryobacteraceae bacterium
TCCCGGCGGACCGTCGAAACCGAGTTCAACGCAGAGACGCAGAGATGCGGAGAAAACCACGGACAAGAGTCTTTTGGGGAACGGGAAGAGCGAGAGGGCAAGTAGCATTCTTCGACGGGAGGGCATATCGACCACAGCCTCCTGCCCCGTGAATTACTTTTCAATTCGATCGCTCTTCCCTGCGTCTCTGCGGTGAATCGCTATAATCAGCCGAGTTTCTTCAGGCGGTTCTCGATGTCGGACCGGAGCTGCTCCACAAAGCCGAGAACGTACTTTTCGGGCGGCAACTTCGGATCGTCGATGAGCGGCGTGAGATCCATCGCGTAAGTGAGGGCGGACTCTTCGTCCACACCATGCGAAGCGAAGTAAGTGGCGTTTGCGACGCGCCGACCGGTGGTCGCGAGGTCATACCGTTTGCCGCCGCCCACCTGCGAATCGAAGACGCTGACCAGCGCGTTTCCGATGTTGACGTACGCGGAAACGGGCAGCGACGTCTTCTGGTCATCGACGAGCCAGTCGAGGCCGCGCCAGACTTCGCAACCATACACCTTCTCCGGCCGGTACTCGGGGAGCAGCGAACGAAGAGCCGAAATTGTGCGCAGAGCCGTTCCGACGTGGGTATCGTGCTTGTCGGCGAGGTTGTGCAGGTATATGACTTTCGGCTTGGCAGCCCGCAGGATCGCAGTGAGGTCCTCGCGAAGGTCGGCCCTGGCAGGATCCTTGACGGCGGCGCTGGGATAGCGCAACTGAATCTGGCAGGAATACTCGCCCACGTAGGCGGCCTTGCGCTGCTCGCGGACACGGACTTCCTGCATCTGGTCATCCGTGTACTGCCCGTAGATGCCGGAGCGGGGGCTGCCCGCCCCGTTGGTGACCACGACGCCAGTGAACCACCGGTCGGCCCGGCCGAAGCACTCGGCCACGCCGTGATACGCCATGATTTCGATATCGTCCTGGTGCGCTGAGATGCAGAGATGGGTGGTTCTCTCGAGCGCGGCGGCGGGTTCCAGGCCGTCGGGGACGAACACATCGGCGATGGGGCTATTGAGTTTAATCATGTCCTTACCGGTGCAGCCTCGGAAGGCTCGCAGCTGCGACCGCCTGCCCGTGCCGCTTCTCTTTCTCGCCCGGCGTCCGCACCCGGATTTTGCAGGCCAACTCGGGAAACTCCTCCGCGAGCACCTCATTGGCTACGGAGAGGATGAGGTCGCCGCCCTCGCCAGTCATCACGCGGCCCAGCACGAGAAGGTTCCGGATCTCGTAGAAATCCGCGAGATGCGCGATCTGGTATGCGAAGTAAACGCCGATTGTCTCGTAGATCTTGCGCGCGCGCTCGTCGCCGGCAGCCATGAGATTCTGCGTCTCGACGAGCCGCTTCGCGAACGGCATCTCCTTCGGCAAGTCGATGCCGGCGAGCGGCAGGAGCCGTGCGACCGCTTGCTGCGAGAAGTACTGCACCCCGACGCCCTCGTCGCCCGACCACTCGTCCACTGGACCGTTTTCGCGGTAATCCACCGGAACGAACGCGAGCTCGTTCAGCCAGTTCGTGATGGTGCCTTCGGGCGTCACGTAGCCTGCCGCCAGGCTGCTGCCCATGGCGATGCCCAGAACGGCGCTATCGTTGGTTGCCATCGAGCCTGCGAGGGCCGTCACTTCGCCGTCGTTGACGACGTCGAAGGGGATGCCGCCCCAGGCTTCCTGGAGTTCGAAGAAAATGCGGCGAATACGAGTGTCGAACTGCTCTTTCGGGACGGCCCGGAATAACGAGGCTACACGAACCTCGTTGTTGATGTAGACGCCGGCCGAACTGCCGCCGATTGCGTCCACGCGCGGCAGGTGCGCCGCAGCGCGCTTCAGGGAGTCATTGATGCCGTCGAAGTGATATTGAGGATCGGGCTGGACGCTCGGATCCCAGGGCACTTCCTCCGTGAAGACCACTTCGCCGTCGATGACGGCAGCGCACTTGCGGTCGCTCGCGCCGAGGTCGAAGCCGATGCGGCAGCCGTCGAGATGGCGGCCGAGCGGAGCATCGGTTTCCTTCCCGACCGGAGCGGCCTCGAAGGGAACGCCGCAGATCTCCATGGGGCGGTGATAGACACTCTCTCCCATGAACTTGTGATCGAAGGCACGCTTGCCTTCCGCTGAATAGACCTTCGACACGTAAGCGGCAAGTTCCAGCGGTCCCGCGATGGTGACCTTATAGCCGCCCTTCTGCCAGAGCAGCATCTTCACAATCCGCTCCACATAACGCTCGTTGAGCGGGACGTTCGCGCCCTCGTGCGGCAGCACCGCCGTGCGATAGGTAGAGACGGACCCATCAGTTCGCTCGAGCGCGATCACGACATTTTGGGGATTTCCGCTTTCGGCTACTCGCGCGCGGTACGCACGGTTCCAAAGCGATGCAGGCACGAATCCTGTGTCGAGGACCGGCCGGAATTTCGGCGCAACGCCCAATGAGAATGACAACCCTGCCTCCTAATATTCATGCGGCGGCTTGCTCCAGCCCCCGGGAATTCGGGCCAGTGCAGTCCGCTGCAAACGCCCACCGGCGCCAAGGGGCAGGGCCTCGCGCGCGCAACGCGCCGCCAAGTTTCGGCGGCGCGGCCCGCGAGGTCGCGAGCCTTTCAGTACGGCAAACGGAGTTATGGCTCCGAACACCTTCCGACGCCCAGTGTACCTTCGGGAACGCGCACGCGGCAACACACGGCCCGCCCGCACTGTTCCCGGCAGGGCCCGCTAGCGCCCTTCCGGGTTCCCGTCCGAGAGAAACGCCATCGTCTTCACGCCCGATATGTCGAAGCGTTTTCTGCACCGCAGGTTCTTGCAGGCGACCTTGTCGTCGAGCAGGACCATATAGCTCAGCGCTTTTTGAAAGCGGGCTCGATCCTCTGATGCCGCGCCAGGAGGGAGTTCGTCCTTCTTCTTTCGCAACATCCAGCGCAGAGGATAGCTCTCGCTCGTCCGGCAGTATGGACACGTCAACTGCGCCGGCTTGGTCGTCTCGGATTCTGTAAAAAAAGCTCGTTCGTTCATTCGGGCCGCTCCTTATGATTGTACGCGGCCCGCGATGCCCTGCCCACTGCCGATTATTCGTATCTCAGAGCCTGGATCGGGGCGACACGGGTGGCGCGCCGCGCTGGAACGTAGCTCGCGATGAGGGCGACCAGCGTGAGCACGGCTGCGACCAGGCCGAGCGTGAGCGGATCCGTGGCGCTGATGCCGTACAAAAGGCTCGAGAGATAGCGCGTGACCACCAGCGACGCCAGGACACCGATCACCACGCCCGCGCCGGCCAGTAGCATCGCCTGGCGAACTACCATCCGCATCACCTGCCCCGTGGCCGCGCCGAGCGCGATCCGGATGCCCAATTCCTGCCTGCGCTGGTTGACCGTATAGGACATCACGCCGTAGATGCCGAGCGCAGCGAGAGCTACCGCGAGGGCGGCAAACGAACCCAGCAGAACAAGGGTCAGCCGGGGCGCGGTGTTCGAATCGGCCATGAGTTCCTGCATGGTCTTCACGCGGTAGAGGGGCTGGTCGCGATCCACCCGCCAGATGCCGGCTTTCGCCGCGCGCGTCAAGGCTGCGGGTTCTCCGGCATTGCGCACGACGAAGTCCATGCGCGGCACCGGGTACTGAGTGAATGGGACATAGAGCGTGGGTTGCGCCGCTTTGTTCAACCCGGAGTGCTTCACCTGCCCCGCCACGCCGACGATCTCGAACGCGCGGCCGCGCGTAAGGATCCGGCGCCCGATCGGGCTTTCATTCGGGAAGAACTTGCGTGCGAGATTGGCATCGATGATTGCTACCGGCTGGGACTCCGCGCGATCGAGTTCGGTGAAATGGCGACCGCGCAAGAGCGGGATGCCCATCGTCGCCAGATAATTCGCGCTGGCTGGACGGAACTCCGCTCCCAGGCGCTCGCCTTTGGCCAGCGGTGGGCGGCCCTCGATCGAAAAATACGTCCGTTCCTGTTCGGGGCCGAACGGAACGGCGCGCGTGATTGCTGCGCTCTCGAGACCCGGAGTTTCGTGAAGGGAGCGCAGGAACTTCTCGAATACAATGCCCTGCTCCTTCTGCGTGCGGTAATGAGAGTCGGTGGGCAGCTCAACCTCGAACGTCAGCAACTGCCCGCTGCGAAAACCGGGATTCACGGCCTGAAGCCGCGCGACGCTGCCC
>DATMXS010000355.1:0-18928 GCA_035561355.1 Bryobacteraceae bacterium
TATTCAAGCGCGCGCGAAAGCGTGGTGTGGGTCGGGTGCGGGATGCGGCGCAAAGCGTCAAGAAAGAGCACGTCGAGACCGTGCAGCAACTCAAGCGAAGCCGCCGGAATATCGCTGTGGTCCGTCAGGTAAGCGGCATTCCCGAAGCGGAAGCCGTATACGTCGCCCGTCCCGTGCTTCAGCGGGACCGGCACGAACTCCAGGCCCTCAATCTCGAACGGGCGTTCTTCGATGACATGGGTCTCGAGTTTCGGTACCGAGGACTCGTGCTTGCGATCCACGAACACGTAATCGAAGATGCGGTGCAAGGTCCGGACCGTCGCGGCTGAGCCGTAAACAGGAATCTTCGATTTCCGCTGGTAGTTGAACGGGCGGACGTCGTCGAGGCCCAGGATGTGATCGGCGTGGGCGTGCGTGAACACGACGGCGTCCAGGCGATCCATACGGGCACGCAGGGCCTGGATGCGGAAGTCGGGCGTCGTATCGATGACGATGTTGCGCCCGGAATGCCGGATCAGGATGGAAGGCCGCAGCCGGTTATCGTGGGGATCGCTCGACCGGCATACCGCGCACTGGCATCCGATTGTGGGCACGCCCACACTGGTCCCCGAACCCAGGACCGTGATGGTCAGGCAAGCCGTCGCGTCCATTACTGCTGTTTCGCCAGTTCGTCTGCGACCTGGACGTAACGGAAGCGCAACTCGGTCAGGTTGTTCTCGATTGTCCGCTGCTCGTCGAGCGTCAGGTTGCCCCGCGTTTTCTCCTGAAGCATGGCGAGCATGTCGATAGAGTGCTGTGCGCGCTTCAGGTCGGGCTTCGGTGCGTCCTTCTCTTCACCGAAGTGAATGATGCCCAGGGCCATCCTCGCGCCGAGGTCCAGTGAATAGACGAGCCACTCGAAGCTCGCCGGCGGCAGCGGCATCTCGAACTGCTCTTCGGCCTCTTGCTGTGTGTTGGGATTTTCCGGTTCGCTCATCAGATAGCTATTTTAGCGAACCGGCGCCGAAGGCTTCGCGAGCGCGACTAATTCGCGTTGGCCGTGGTGGCGGCGCCCGGAGCCGCGGCGGTCAACTCCACATCGATGGTGATCGTGACCTCGTCGCCCACCACGACGCCGCCGGCCTCCACGGCACGGTTCCAAGTCAGGCCGTAGTCGCTGCGGTTGATCTTTGTCGTCGCGGATGCTCCCGTGCGCTGCGTGCCGCGCATCGTCACAGGCGTGGACGGCCCTTCAACGTCCAGTACGACCTCCCGTGTGGTTCCTCGCAACATGAGATCGCCGGTTACCTTCAGCTTGCCGGGGCCGGCGGTCTCGACGCGCTTGGACCGGAACGTCATGGTCGGGTGCTTCTCAACATCAAGGAAATCGGCGTTCTTCAGGTGCGCGTCGCGCTTGGCCTCGCGCGTGTTGACTGTGGTGGCGTCGATGGTGACGTCAATCTTTGATTGCGACGGGTTGGCCGGGTCGTAATCCACGGTGCCGCGGACGCCGCTGAACTCCCCCCTGACGTTGGACACCATCATGTGGCGTACGGCAAATTGCGCGCTCGAATGCGATGAATCAATCTGCCATGTGGCGCCGGTGAGGGGCGCCACAACTGCGATGGCGAGCAAGGGCCAGGTCAGGTTCTTCCGCATCTATCCTCCGAATCTGTCGATGAAGAGAGCGATAGCGCTGGACGGCGCACGCTCCGGATGCTGATCAGATGCTTCGGGAAGGGCTTTGGATGCGCGGAATGGCGGAACGGCTAATCCACTTTGCCCTTCGGCGGACCCGGCTTACGCGCCGGCAGACCGCGCCCGAGCAGCGTTCGGCCGAGCAGAAACCCGAGCGGGATGGCCGAGCCAAGCAGCGCGTACTTGATCTTCGCGTTGGCCGGCTTGGGAGTCTCCGGCAGCACGCTTTCACCGGACGACGATGCAATCGGCTCGCCCATGCGCATCGCGCTCCAGTCATAGGTGAACTGCCTGCCGCAGTCCAGGCACACGACGTAGGTGCCCTGGCTCGGCGTGCCCGGTTTGCTGACCGGAGTGATGGGACGCGTCAGGCGCCTGTGCGGGCAGCCGAAAACGCGATCGTAAATGGAAGCAGCAATCCCCATGCTGCTTCCGATTGTGGCATTTCGGGGAGACGAACGGGACCGCCGATCGCGTTTCCGTCATGATTCCCGTCCGAACGAACGGGAGAACAGCTTGCCCAGTTCGCGAATCCACAGCACCATGCTCGCCATTAGCGTGCACCGCGCCCAATCGGCCGGGCTCAGGCTCACTGTTGAAAATGCCGCCTGCAAGAACGGCAGATAGATCACGGCAAGTTGCAGAACGATCGAGAGCCCGACGGCGGCCCACAGCCAACGGTTCGAGAACAGCCGCGAGAACGCGCTGCGCGACTCGGAGCGTGCGTTGAACACGTTGAAGAGTTGGGCCAGCATCAGCGTAGTGAACGTCATGCTCTGCGCGTAACGCATGTTGCCGGAGCCTTCGATCATTCCGCCTGGCAGGCTGGCATCCAGCACCAGAAGTGTTACCGCCGCCATTACCGCGCCGACGAAGACAATGCCGAACCACATGCGGCTCGTGATGACGCGCTCCGCTCTCGGGCGCGGCCGGTGAAGCATGACCTCGTGTTCGGCGGGATCGACGCCGAGGGCCAGCGCCGGCGCGCCGTCGGTCACCAGGTTGATCCACAGAATCTGTGTCGCGAGCAGCGGCAGAACCAGCCCGTTCCCTTCCGCCTTCAGCCCGATCGGGTGGGCCAGCAGCACGCCGAAGAACATCGTCATTACTTCACCGATATTGGAAGAAAGCAGGAACCGCAGGAACTTCCGGATATTCGAAAAAATCGATCGGCCTTCCTCAACCGCGGCGACGATGGTAGCGAAATTGTCGTCCGCCAGGACCATATCGGCGACTTGCTTGGAAACATCCGTGCCCGTGATTCCCATGGCGACGCCGATATCTGCGGTCTTCAGGGCCGGCGCGTCATTGACGCCGTCGCCCGTCATTGCTACTACATTGCCCTCGCGTTGCAGCGCCTGCACGATCCGGAGCTTGTGCTCAGGGTTGACGCGCGCGTAAACGGAAACGTCTCGAACCGTGCGGGCCAGTTCGTCTTCGCTCAGCTTTCCGAGTTCGGATCCCGTGACGGCTCGTCCGTTCTCGGCGATGCCGAGTTCCATCGCGATCACGGCGGCGGTCTTTGGGTGATCCCCCGTGATCATGATGGGACGAATGCCTGCGCGTTTTGCACGTGCGACGGCTTCCTTCGCTTCCTGACGCGGAGGGTCGATCATGCCGATCACTCCCGCGAAAACGAGCTCGTGTTCGGCGCTCTCCTGGATGTTTCGGGTGTCAATCGCGCTGTCCAAAACACGACGGTACGCCACGCCCAAGGTGCGCAGTGCCTCACCCGCAAGCTCATCCGTGACCCTGAGAATTGCCGACCGCCGCTCATCATTCAGCGGGGCCGCGTCCTTACCCCTGAGCTCATGGGAACATCGTGCGAGCAGTACGTCCGGCGCGCCCTTCGTGAAAACAAGAGTCGTTTCCGACTTTTCCACATCGTCATGGATCGTGCTCATCAGTTTGCGCTCGGAGGAAAAGGGGATCTCCCCCATTCGCGTGAACCGGGCGCCGAGCCGCTTTGGATCGAGCCCCGCCTTACGAGCCGCCACGAGCAGCGCGCCTTCCGTCGGATCGCCCAGCACGAACCAGCGCCCGTCGCGTTCCTGAAGCTCAGCGTTATTGGCCTGGTCCGCCACCGTGAGCGCGCGCTCCAGTTCAATCCGCACCGCTCCGTCAACCTCCCCGCGGCCGTCCTGGCTGACGGCGCCTTCAGGTTCATAGCCGCTTCCGCTCAGGTTTACGCGGCCGCTGGCCGTGACAACCGTGCGAACGGTCATTTCATTCTTGGTGAGCGTTCCGGTCTTGTCGGACGCGATCACGTTCGCTGACCCCAGCGTTTCGACAGCCGCCAGATGTCGCACGATCGCCTTTCTGCGCGCCATGCGCTGTACCCCGAGCGCGAGAACAGCGGTCACTACCGCCGGGAGACCCTCCGGCACCGCCGCGACAGCCAGCGCAACACCGAGGATCAGAACGTCGAAGATCCCGGAGAAGCCCGTCACATGCTCCGTCAGAATGATGGTTGCGATCATCACGACCGCGATGATGATGACTATGAACCCGAGCAGCTTGCCAACGTGATCGAGTTGCTTTTGGAGGGGAGTAGCCTCTTCCCGGGTCGTCGCCAGCATGCCCGCGATGCGTCCCATCTCCGTCTGCATCCCGGTCGCGACCACGACTGCCTTGCCGCGGCCGTAGGTTGCCGCCGTGCCGCTGAAGAGCATGTTGTCCCGGTCGCCGAGCACGGCTTCGCCTTCGATGGTCGCGGTGTCCTTGGACACAGGAAGGCTCTCCCCGGTCAGGGCGGCCTCAGCGGTTTGCAGAGCCGTGGATTCGATCATGCGGGCGTCGGCTGGGATCGTGTCACCTTCTTCAATCAGGATGATGTCGCCAGGAACGATCTCCGCGGCGGGTACGCGGCGGCGCTCACCATCCCTGAGCGCGGTTGCTGCCGCAGCCGACATGGCCCGCAGCGCAGCCACAGCCTGCTCGGCGCGGGAGGTTTGCACGTACCCCATGATGGCGTTGAGAAGCACTACCGCGAAAATGGCGATTGCTTCGTACGGCAATGCCGATTCACGCTCGTACAGCCACAGCCCCGCCGAAATCGCCGTCGCGGCGAGCAGCAGGATGACAAGCGTGTCCTGGAACTGGGCGAGAAACTTCCGCCACGCCGGTACGGGCTTCTCCGCCGCCAGTTCGTTTCGGCCGTAGCGTTCCAGGCGCGCTCGGGCTTCTGCTTCGCTCAGTCCCCGGCGCGCGTCGGTGGCAAGCGATGCGATAACCTCGTCAGGCGGCTGGCGGTACGCGGGTGTCGGACTTGGCGCTGAAGTCACGATGCATCTCCTTGGGTGTCCTCTCCTTTGGCTGTCGGCGTAGTCGATAGCCCTTGTAAACAAGCGCGAGGCCGCCCCAGGCACAGATTAAGACTGCAGGATAGACCAGCGCGGGCGGAAAGAAGAAGAACAGAACCGCCAATGCGCAAAGCACCAGCCCCGCGATTGTCGCCAGCCGCGATTCAACCTGGCCCAATACGCGGCGGTTTGTGAAGGCCGCTCCGATCACGTTCCCGATTCGAACCGCTCCCGCTGCCGCACGGCTCGCGCTGCCCCCGCCGCCCTTGTATGCCGGCTGGCCATGGCGAGGCTCCCCGGGCGCCCGCACCTTGCGCTTTTCAGTGAGGACTACCTCAGTGGCATTCATGAGGTCTTCGACGTACATCTCTTCCATGAGCTTGCCGAAACCGTCGTCTTCGACGACCGCGTCGAGTTCGCAGTTGCCGAACCAGCTCGCGATGTTCAGGTTGGTGGAGCCTACACGCGCCCAGTGCCCGTCCGCGACGGCGGTCTTGGCGTGCAGCATCGTGCCGTTCCATTCGAGGACCCGAACTCCCGCTTCAAGGAGCGGCCGGTAGCCCGATCGCGACAGCGGCCGAAGGAGGGGGATATCGGTGCCATTGGGCACGAGCAGCCGCACGTCCACGCCGTCCTTCGCGGCAGCCCTCAAAGCCTGGACATACATTGTGGTGCCGGCGTAGTAAGCGTCGGTCAACCAGAGCCTGTTGCGCGCGAGGGCGGCGATCAGTTGGTCCAGGCGAAGCATGCCCGCCGTTGCAGGCTCGCTGGCAACGATACGTACCGTCATGTCACCGGCAGGAGCGGGTCTCCCGGCTTCATCATCGGGAATGGGCTCGCCCATCATCGCCCACAGCTGCGCGAATGCCCTCTCTACATCCGCCACCGCGCGGCCCCGGATTTCAACTCCGGTATCGCGCCATGGTTCGATTTTGCGCGCGGGGTCGCCCGCCCACATGCGTCCTACGCACAGCCCGGTTACGAAGCCCACCTCACTGTCCACCGCCAGCGTCTTCCTGTGGTCGCGCGAGAGCCAGCCGAGCGGACTGTCGATCCGGGGCGGATTGTAACACCGCACCTCGACTCCCCCGGAGCGCAGCGTCTTCCAGAATCGGCGTGAAGTCTTGCCGAAAGCGCCCATCCAGTCATAGATGAGCCGCACGGATACACCTTCGCGCGCCTTGGCGATCAGGGCATCGGCGAACTGGCGCCCGACGTCGTCTTCATGGATGATGTAGCTCTCGAAGTGGATATGGTGCTTCGCCCTGCCAATCGCGTCCAGCCAAGCCGGGTAGTTCTCACGCGCGTCCTTTAAGAGACGCACATAATTGCCCCCGATCAGAGGCGCCCCGCCGGCCCGCGAGAACGCGTGCTCGGCGATGTCCCTTAATTGTGGAAGACTAACGCGCTCGTTTCGATCCAGTCGCCCCAAGCCGAGCATGATCGCATTCCTATTGTCGCGTGAGACGCCAGCCAAAGGGCGGCGATTCGGACTCGCTGCGCTCCCGGCGCACCTTCACCTTCCCAGACAAGTTCCACCGATTGACCGGAATCATGGAGCACCCCTATACTCGCAGTATCGCCAGTAGAGGGGAGTGGACCCCGGCCGATCCGCTTGCACATCGCGTACTCGTAGGTGGCGTACGGGAGCGGCTACGATCAAGGCGCCGGCGAACTCATGAGGGGACGTGCATGTGCAAACTTGAGGTCCTGGCGGTCGTGCTGCTTGCCCCGGGGCTCGGCGCGGCGAATCTGACGCTCCGGGACTCGGTCGAGGCCGCCCTGCGAAGCTACCCTTCCATCCGGGTTTCCGAGCAGCAGTCCCAGGCCGCGGCGGCCGGCATCAGTCTCGCGCGGACAGCATACCTGCCGCGCATCGACGGCATCGCTCAGGCCAACCGCGCCACCCGGAACAACGTCACAGGCCTGCTGCTGCCGCAATCGGCGATTCCATCGATTTCGGGCCCGGTGCTGGGGACGAACAATCTCGAGACCGTGTGGGGCAGCGCGGTGGGCGCACTCGTCTCCTGGGAGCCCTTCGATTTTGGCGCCCGCAGCGCTCGCGTTGCCGCCGCCCAAGCGGCACACCGGCGTGCTGAAATCAGTGTGGAGCGCTCACGCTTCGAGGTGGCTGTTGCCGCCGCCGATGCATTCCTCACGATGGCCGCGGCACAGGAAACGGTCCGTGCGGCCGACGCCGCCGTTGCACGCGCCAAGGCCCTGCTTCGTACGACGAGTGCGGCCGTTAACGCCCAGTTACGGCCCGGCGCCGACGCCGCGCGCGCCGAGGCGGAACTTGCCGCCGCCCGTACCCAGTTGATCCAGGCGCAGCAGGCAGTGGAAGTGGCGCGCTCCTCCATCGCGCAGTACACCGGGATATCGCCGTCCGCGATCAGCCTGGCTGCGGGGCGCATGCTGACGGACACTCCGAATGCCCCCGCCGCCGGAGTCACACCGAACGCCAACCCCCTCGCGCGCGAGCAGAACGCCGCCGCTGACGAAGCCGCTGCGGAGCTCAAGGCGCTTCAGCGCACTTACTTTCCGCGATTCGCCTTTCAGGCGTCGGCGTACGCACGCGGCACCGGCGCAGAGCCGACCGGACGGAATTTGGGCGGGCTGAACGGGCTCGCGCCGAACACGCAGAACTACGCTCTCGGGCTGAGCGTCACGTTCCCCTTCTTTGATTTCGCCGCCACACGCGCGCGAGAGGCCGCGCAGTCTGCGACGCTTGGCGCCGAGCGAGCCCGGCACGCTCAGGTGACCACCGAACTGGGCGCACGCGCGAATGCCGCGCTGGCCGGGCTTCAAGGCGCGCGGCGCGTCGCGGCCAACACGCCCACCCAGGTTGCCTCCGCGCGCGCCGTGCTGAGTCAGGCAACCGCGCGATACGAGGCCGGGCTCGCGGGCGTGGTGGACGTCGCGGAAGCGCAACGGTTGCTCACACAGGCGGAAATCGACGATGCACTCGCGCGTCTCGGCGCCTGGCGTGCGCTCCTGGCGCTGGAGGCTGTCCGCGGTGACATCGAGCCCTTCCTTGCGGAGGCCAGCCGGTGAGAAGACCGTGAGGGGAATGCCATGCGCCTTGTCTTAGCCGCGCTAAGCCGGCCATTAACGGTCGTGGTGGCGATGCTCGCGATTGTGCTTGGCTCTTATCTCGCGCTCCGGCGAATGCCGGTCGATATCTTCCCGCAAGTCGGCGATCCCGCCATTTACGTGGCTCAGCCGTATGGCGGCATGGATGCCGCACAGATGGAAGGGTTCCTGACTTACTACTACGAGTATCACTTCCTCTATATCACCGGCATCGACCACGTCGAGAGTAAGAGCATCCAAGGCGCGGCCCTGATGAAGCTCGTGTTCCACCCGGGCACCGACATGAGCAATGCGATGGCGGAGGTGGTCGGGTACGTGAATCGTTCACGCGCGTTCATGCCGCCCGGAACCGTGCCGCCCTTCATCACGCGCTTCGACGCGGGAAGCGTTGCGGTAGGGCAACTGGTGTTCAGCAGCGCGGCACGGACGCAAGGCGAGATGCAGGATCTCGCGCTCAACCGCGTCCGTCCGCTGTTTGCGACCCTGCCCGGCGTCTCCGCGCCCCCGCCGTTCGGCGGCAACCAGCGCACCATCGTCATCACTGCCGATCCCGACAAGCTGGCCCAATATCGCATATCGCCGCAGGAGGCGATCTCGGCCGTCAGCCGGGCCACGCTGGTGATGCCTTCGGGGAACGTGTTCACGGGCAAGCTCAACCGCATCGCGCGCACCAACGCCACTCTCGGCGCGGACCTGAGTGAACTTCTGAATACGCCGATCCGTCCCGTCAGCGGCGCCACCGTCTACCTGCGCGACATCGCCACCATCGAGAACAGCACGGACCTCATCACCGCCTACGCGCACGTAAACGGCAAGCGCACGGTGTACATTCCCGTAACTAAGCGTGCTGACGCTTCCACGCTCGCAGTGGTACAGCGTGTGCGGGAGGCGCTGCCCGAGTTCAGGAAAGCCGTGCCGGATGACGTGGACGTGACGCTCGAGTTCGACCAATCCGCCTACGTCTCGGGCGCGATTCGTAACCTGGTGGGTGAAGGGCTGTTCGGGGCAGTGCTCACCGGCCTGATGGTGCTGCTGTTCCTGCGCGACTGGCGCAGCGCCCTGATTGTCGTTGCCAGCATCCCGACGGCGCTCCTCGCCGCCGTCGTCGCGCTCTGGGCCACGGGCCAATCCATCAATATCATGACCTTGGGTGGACTGGCGCTTGCCGTCGGCGTGCTGGTAGATGAGGCGACGGTTTCCATCGAGCATACTCACTCGCGCATGACCGCGGGCATCTCTCGCGCGAAAGCCGTGGTGGAGGCAGCCAGCCATACCGCCGTCGCACGGCTGCTATCGATGCTCTCCATCCTCGCGGTATTCGTGCCCGCCTTCTTTATGGCCGGCACGGGCCGCCAGTTGTTCGTGCCGCTCGCGCTCGCGGTGGGTTTCGCGATGATCGCGTCCTACCTCCTGTCGAGTTCGCTCGTGCCCGTGTTCTCGACCTGGCTCATGAAGGAGACCCATCGCGGCGAGGAGCGCGAGGGCTTCTTCGGCAGACTGCGGGAGCTGTACGCGCGGTATATCGGACTGGTGCTTCGGTTCCGGTGGCCGGTCGCGGCGGTGTACCTCGTCGTCTCCATCGGTTTCCTGTGGATCCTGGGGCCGCGTCTGGGCAGTGAAATCTTCCCGGATGCGAACGCGCCGCTGCTCCGCGTGCGGCTCCGTGCGCCGACGGGGACACGCGTGGAGGAGACCGAACGCATCGCGCTGCGTGCGCTCGACGTGATCCGGCGTGAAGCGGGGCCCTCGAACGTCGCCATCACAAGCGATTTCGTCGGTGTTCAGCCTTCGAGTTACCCGGTCAACCTGATTCACCTCTTCACCAGCGGGCCGCAGGAAGCGCTGATTCAGGTGGCGCTGCAACCCGGCGCCCCTCGCGGCGAGGACCTGCGGGAACGCCTCCGGGCGGCGCTGCGCCGCGATTTGCCGGGCACTCAGATCTCCTTTGAAGCGGCCGATATTGTCAGCCAGGTAATGGGTTTTGGCTCGCCAACACCCATCGAGGTCGCCGTCCAGGGCGTGAGCCTGCAGGACGATGCGGCCTATGCCGAGAAACTCCGCGTCCGCCTTGCGAAGCTGCCTTTCCTGCGGGACCTGCAGTTCGCGCAGCCGCTGAATTACCCGACTCTCGACATCACAATCGATCGCGAACGCGCCGGGCAGTTCGGGCTGACCATGTCCGACGTTACCCGCTCGGTGGTGCCCGCGACGTCTTCCTCCCGGTTCACGGAGCCGAACTACTGGCGCGATCCGAGAACCGGGAATGCGTTCCAGGTGCAGCTTCAGATTCCACAGAGCCGCCTGCAAAGCATGGACGCCATGGGTGCCCTTCCGGTAATGCGCGATGGGCGCTCCGACACCCGCCTCGATGAACTCGCGACGCTGAAGTTCGGCTCCATGCCTGGACTCATCGAGCGCTACAACGGCCAGCGCGTTGTGAGCCTCACCGCCAATATTCACGGCATCAAACTGGGCGCTGCCGCCAGTCAGATCGAGCGCGCGCTCGCCGGGGCCGGGCCGCCACCGAGGGGCGTTACCGTAAAGTACCGCGGCCAAATCCCGTCACTCCAGGAAACAGTCTCCGGCCTCGGGACCGGTCTGCTGCTGGCAATCGCGACGATCTTCCTGCTCCTGATGGCGAACTTCCAATCCGTCCGGCTGCCCGCGGCCATCCTCCTCACCGTTCCCGCAACGCTGTGCGGGACCGTGCTGATGCTGGCCCTGACCGGGACCACGCTGAACGTGCAGTCGTTCATGGGCGGCATCATGGCGGTCGGCATCTCGGTGGCGAATGCAATTCTTCTGATCACGTTTGCGGAGCGAAGCCGGATGGCCGGCGCCCTCACGGCCGACGCCGCACGCGAAGGCGCGGTGAGCCGTCTGCGCGCGATCCTGATGACCGCGTCCGCGATGATTCTCGGCATGATCCCGATGGCGATCGGCCTCGGCGAAGGCGGCTCACAGGCGGCCCCGCTCGGCCGTGCCGTGATCGGCGGCCTCGCAGCCGCGACTTTCGCCACTCTGACGGTGCTGCCTTCCATCTATGCCATCCTGCAAGCCCGCGCCCCGAGGACTTCACACTCCCTGAATCCGCTTGATAAGACGAGCCGGTACTATGCTCCTGATTAAGCTCATCGCGATTTTGCCCTTAGCCGCTTTGGCGCAGCAGACGGAGGTTGCCGAGGTTTCGGCGAGCCGTGATGCCCGCACCGTGGAACTGCCCGGAGAGCTGTTGCCATACGAGCAGGTTCAGCTGCACGCTCGGGTTTCAGGATACGTTGACAAGGTCCTGGTCGATATGGGGAGCGCGGTGCGGCGCGGCCAGTTGCTGGCATCGTTGAGCGCCCCGGAGATCGAGGCGCGGATCGCGGAGGCGAAATCGCGCGTGCAGGCCGCCGAGGCGGAGCGCGTGCAAGCTGAGGCCCAGGTGGCGGCGGCAGGGAGCACGTACGAGCGGCTACGGAAAGCAGCGGCAACGCCCGGCGCGATCTCGGGCAACGAATTGACGCAGGCGGAAAAGCAGTTGGAGGCGGCGCGCGCCCTCACCGCGGCCAGGTTGCAGGCCCGCCGCGCGGCCGACGCCTCTCTACGCGCTGTGGAGCAGATGCAGGAGTACCTGAAGATCACGGCCCCATTTGATGGGATCATTACCGAGCGCTTTGCCGACCCCGGCGCACTCGTCAAAGCAGATTCCGACCCCGCCCTTTTCACGCTTCAGAAGATCTCGCCGCTCCGCCTGGAGGTGGCCGTGCCGGAGCAATACGCCGCCGGACCCCCGCGTGGCACTCGTGTCAAGTTCCGGGTCCCCGCGTTTCCGGGTCGCACGTTCACAGGGACGATTGCGCGTTTCGCGCACTCCGTAGATCAGAAGACGCGTACAGCGGCGGTCCAGGCGGACGTGCCGAACAGCGACCGAACCCTCGCGCCTGGCATGTACCCGCAGGTGAGTTGGCCTGTTCGGAGTACGGGCGCCGCACTAATGGTCCCTCGCGCGAGCGTCGTCAGGACAACCGAGCGGACGTTCGTGGTCCGCGTGCGCGATGGCCGGGCTGAGTGGGTGGATGTGCGCCCGGGCGCGGCGTCCGGTGATCTGATCGAAGTGGTCGGACCGCTGGCGCCGGGCGATCTGGTGGTTCGCCGTGCAACCGACGAGATCCGCGAAGGTACCCCGATCCGGTCCAAGCGAACAGGCTGAGTGAGGAAGCGGCGTGGCTCCGTTACGCCGCCAGTCTTGATGCTTCTACTGAGACACCGGACCGCAACAGCAGAACCAGCGGTGCGGCGCCGATTACAAGAATCGAAAGTAACGCCCGGAGCCCAATCGCAGGGGCTTAGCGCCCGGCGAACTTGCGCCGCCGCGGCATCGCATTGGCCCGGGGGCGTGCACGAGTGGACGGCGGCATCGCGATCACGTTGCCCACCTGCTTCACTTCGCGCGGCACATCGGCGGCGACGTCGCGAACGGTGAGGCGGACCTTGAGGCTGCGCTCGATATTGCGAATTTCAGACCGCTCCGCGCGCGTGCTGAATGTGGAGGCGGTGCCTCGGGCACCGGCGCGGCCAGTACGGCCGATGCGGTGTACGAAGTCCTCGGGCGCCTGCGGCAGATCGTAGTTGATGACATGCGCGATGCCGTCAACGTGAATGCCGCGTGCCGCCACATCGGTCGCGACCAGAACCCGGTATTCGCCTTCCTTGAAGCCCGCGAGGGCCTGGTTGCGCTGGCTCTGTGAGCGATCGCCGTGAATGCGGGCGGTCTTCACGCCGGCGTGGGAGAGTTTCTTCGCGAGGCGGTCGGTGCCGTGCTTCGTGCGTGCGAACACGAGGAAGGAGCCCTGCTCCTGTTCGAGAAGCCGGGTCAGGAGACCGAGCTTGCGGTCCTGTTCGACCTCATAGACGTTCAGGTCCACCTGCTCGGCAGGCTTCGCCGAAGGGCCGATCGCGACACGAACGGGATTCCGCACGTGGGCGTCGATCAGGTGCGCGACGGAGTTGCAGATGGTGGCCGAGAAGAGCATCGTTTGGCGCTCTGCCGGCATGGTTTGGAGGATGGTCCGGATCGAAGGGAGGAAGCCCATGTCGAGCATCCGGTCAGCCTCGTCGAGAACCAGGAAGCGCACCTTCGAGAGGTTTACCAGGCGGCGGTTCAAATAATCGCAGAGGCGGCCGGGCGTCGCCACGACGATCTGCGCACCTGCGGCAATCGCCTTGAGCTGCCTGGACTCGTTCATGCCGCCGACGACAACCGCGGCCCTTACGCCGGTGCCCGTTGCAAGCTGCGCGAAAGCCTCGTCGATCTGCATCGCCAGCTCGCGCGTCGGGGTCACAATCAGGGCCTGAATACCACGGCCGGGACGTCCCGAGAGCGCTTCGAGCAGCGGAAGAAGGAAGGCAAGCGTTTTGCCGGTGCCCGTTTGGGCGGTGGCAACAATATCGCGGCCGATGAGGGCCGGCGGAATAGCCTGCCCCTGCACGTCCGTCGGTTGGACAAAGCCGTGCTTTTTAAGGTTGCCCTGCAACACAGGACACAAAGAGAATTCAGAGAAACTGTTCATTCGAAATGGTTGGAAGAAGGGGAATCAGCGAGCCGGCTAAACACAGGGGTGGCGGCAGATTGGCTTCTATCTGTGTCCAGAATAGCACGGTTATGCGAGCGGGAACGCCGATGCTGCGTGTTACATTAGAATTTCCCCGCCTGAAATGACCTCTGATAGAAACCGTTCCGCCGGTGAAAAGTTCCAACGCCTCATAGACATAATGGTGCGTTTGAGGGCCCCGGACGGGTGTCCGTGGGACCGCAAACAGGACTTCGACTCCATCAAGCCGTACCTGATCGAGGAGACCTATGAGGTCCTCGACGCGGTTGACTCCCGTGATTGGGGCGGTCTGCGCGAAGAGATCGGCGACCTGATGCTCGAAGCCGCATTCTTCGCCCAAATGGCCGACGAAGCCGGGCACTTCCGTATGGAAGACTCGCTCGACGCAGTCAACGAGAAGCTAGTGAGGCGGCATCCGCACATCTTCGGCGAAGGCACGGCAGAGACGGCCGAAGACGTCAAGCAGCGCTGGGACGAGATCAAGGCCGAGGAGAAGAAGGACCAGGGCAGGGAAGGCGGCCTGCTCGATGGCGTTCCGCGCGCCCTGCCGTCGCTGGCGGAAGCGGCGCAGCTCTCCTCGCGGGCTGCGGGCGCGGGCTTCGACTGGGAAAACCTGGAGCAGGTGCTCGAGAAGCTCGATGAGGAGCGCGAAGAACTCGCTGAAGCGCGAACGGACGGGTCCCGCAAGCAGATTGAAGGCGAGATCGGCGATATCCTGTTCACCATCGTGAATGTGGCGCGCTTTCTGAAGGTTGATCCCGAGCAGGCGTTGCGTAGAACGAACCGGAAGTTCCGCGACCGGTTCGCCTACGTCGAAGCGAAGCTCAAGGAGCAGGGGAAGACGCCGCGCGATTCCACGCTGGCTGAAATGGAAGCCCTGTGGCAGGAGGCGAAGCAGCAATGAGCGTCGAGGCGCGCCTGCTCACCACCGTGGAGGAGTTCGCCGCGGCGGTCCGGCTCCAGCAGCAAATCTGGGGCTTTAGCGATGTCGAACTGCTGCCCGTGCGCCTGTTCGTGGTGGCCAGCAAGATCGGCGGGCAAAGCTTCGGCGCGTATGACCAGGGCCGCATGGTCGCGTTCACCATCGCGATTCCGGGACTGAAGAAGACGCCGTGCGGGCCGAAGCCGTACCTGCACAGCCACATGCTGGGCGTATGCCCGGAGTACCGTGACCGCGGCGTCGGGCGGCTTCTGAAATACGCGCAGCGCGAACGCGCCATCGCCGATGGGTTTGACCTTATGGAGTGGACCTTCGATCCGCTCGAACTGAAAAACGCCTACTTCAATCTGGAGCGTCTGGGCGCGGTGGTGCGGCGCTACGTGCTGAACCAGTACGGCACCACCACCAGCCCGCTGCACGGCGGGATGCCCACCGACCGTTGCGTCGCCGAGTGGTATCTTTTGCGTGACTGCCGCGTGCAAGCGCCTGTCGAGGACCGGATTGATGTGCCCGCGGACATCGAAGAGATCCGGCGCCGCGACGTGCCGCGGGCGCGCGCAATTCAGAAGGGCGTAAGCGATCGCTTTGTCGAATGCTTCGGGCGCGGGCTGACCGTCATCGGATTCGAGGGCCCGGGGACTTACCTGCTGGGCCGGCCGGCGGACGATGTCTGAGGCGCGTCCGGCAGTCTTTCTCGATCGCGACGGCGTGCTGATCGAGGACCACCCGGATTACGTTCGCACGCTCGACCAGGTGCACATCGTTCCAGGCGCAGGGCGTGCCTTGGCGCGGCTCGTGCGTGCAGCGTGGCCCGTGGTTGTGGTGACGAATCAGGCTGCAGTCGGGCACGGGTACATCAGCGAAGAGTTGCTCTCGGCGATCCACGGGCGGATGGCGGAACTGCTCCAGGCAGAGGATCCCGACGCGCGTCCGGACCGGATCTACCACTGCCCGTATCACGCGAAGGCGAAGCTCGACGCTTATCGCCAGGACTCGCCCTTCCGCAAGCCGGCTCCTGGGATGCTCGTTCAAGCAGCGCGCGAGTTGAACCTGGATCTGGCGCGCTCCTACATGGTCGGCGACCGCGAGAGCGACATCGGCGCGGCGATCGCCGCCGGCTGTGTTCCCCTGCTCGTGCTGACGGGATTCGCGACGCGCGACATCTCACAATGGACCGTGCAACCGGCGCACATCCTTGAGGATCTCACTGCGGCGGTGGACCTGATCCTCGGAGACGCACAATGAAAATCGACCGCATCACTCTTCACCAGATCCGCTTGCCGCTGGTTCATTTTTTCGAGACCAGCTTCGGCCGCACCACCGAGCGGCAGATCATCCTGGTCGAGGCTGCCTGCGACGGCTTTTCGGGCTGGGGCGAGGTCACCGCCGGCGAGAACCCGTTTTACAACGAGGAGTGGACGGAATCGGCGTGGCTCATTTTACGTGATTACGCCGCGCCTCGCGTGCTCGGCCGCGAGTTGGCGTCGGCCCGTGAAGCCGCTCCGCTGTTCGCGCACATCCGCGGCCATAGGATGGCCACGGGCGGTCTCGAAGCCGCGCTCTGGGATCTGGAGGCGCGGATTGCGGGCGTTCCGCTGTGGCGCGTGATCGGCGGCGGCGCGCGGCGCGAGATCGCCTGCGGCGTTTCGATCGGGATCCAGAACTCCGTTCCCGAACTGCTCAAGAAGATCGAGACCGAAGTTGCCGCCGGCTACCAGCGCATCAAGGTGAAGATCAAGCCGGGCTGGGACATGGACGTGCTGGGCGCAATCCGCCGCGCGTTTCCATCGATCAAGCTAATGGCGGACGCCAACTCGGCGTATACCCTGGCTGACATCGATCACCTCCGAAAGCTGGACGACTTCTATCTGATGATGGTGGAGCAGCCGCTCGCGCACGACGACATCATCGATCACGCCGAACTTCAGGCGAAGCTTCAGACTCCGGTTTGCCTGGACGAGTGCATCCGCACAGCGCATCACGCCGAGCAGGCCATAGGCATGCGAGCCTGCAAGATCATCAACATCAAGTTGGGGCGCGTGGGTGGCTTCACCGAAGCGAAGAAGGTGCATGACGTGGCGCGCGCCGCGGGCGTGCCGGTCTGGTGCGGCGGCATGCTCGAAAGCGGCATTGGCCGGGCGCACAACATCGCGCTCTCAACGCTGCCGGGGTTCATTCTGCCGGGCGATGTATCCGCAAGCCGCCGCTACTGGGCTCGCGACGTCATCGAACCCGCCGTCGAGGTATCGCCGCAAGGGACCATCACCCTCCGTGACGAGCCGGGCTTCGGATACACGATCGATCGCGACTACCTGCGCTCGATCAAGGTGCGCGAGGAGGTCATTGGTTGAAGAGGCCTGCACCGGCGCTGCTGTACAGCGCCATTGCCGCCATGGTGCTGTTCTGGTCGGCGAACTTCGTGGTTGGCAAATTGGCGCTGCGCGAGTTTCCGCCCGGGCTGCTGGCCGGACTGCGAACGACCTTCGCAGCGGCGATCGCATTACCGATATATCTTTGGCGGCGCAGCAATCCGAAGCCGTCTCCCCAGAAGAGCCGGCGCCGGCCGGGGCTCGGCAGTTTCCTGCTGCTCGGCCTGACCGGCGTCGCTGCCAACCAGGCGTTTTTTGTGCTCGGGCTCAGCAGGACCAGCGTTGCGCATTCGGCCCTTCTGATAGGACTCACGCCGGTGATGGTGCTGCTGCTGGCCGCGGCCGGACGCATGGAGAAGCTGACGGCGGGCAAACTCGCCGGTATGGCGATCGCTCTCGGCGGGGTGGCCGTGCTGAACGCTTCGCCTTCAAGGACCGCGAACGCTTCCCTGGCGGGAGACATGCTGACGCTCAGCGGCGCCGCGTGCTTCGCGGTCTTCACAATCATCAGCAAACGGGTGACCTGTGACGTCGATAGCATCACGGTGACGGCCGCTGCATACGGAAGCGGCGCGATCATGATGGCGCCGGTGACGCTATGGCACTCCCTGCCGTTCAACTATGCGTCGGTCACGCTTACGGGCTGGGCCAGCGTTCTTTACATGGCGGCCTTCCCTTCCGTCGTGTGTTATCTGATCTTCTACTGGGTGCTGATGTACATTCCAGCCTCGCGGGTGTCCGCCTTTTCATACGCGCAGCCCTTGATTGCTACCCTGATGGCCCTGCCGGTGCTCGGTGAAAGCGTGACGCTCTCGGTCGCCGCGGGCGGCGTTCTGGTCCTCCTGGGAGTTGCCGTGACGGAGCGGAGACGGTGAAGAACGCATTCGTCAGCCTCCTTCGAGACAACCGCAATTACCGCTATGCCTGGATGGGGCAGGTGGTCAGCGAAGTCGGCGACCACTTCAACACCATTGCCGTATTCTCGCTCGCGATGGCCGCCACAAAATCGGGGCTCGTGGTTACGGGCATCATGCTGGCGCGCGGTTTGCCCGCGGTGCTCGCGGGCCCGGTTGCCGGCGTGCTGCTCGACCGCATGGACCGCAAGCGGATCATGATCCTGAGCGACCTTGTTCGCGCGGTCGTGGCCGCTCTGTTCATCCTTACCGTCCGATACCCCGAGCCGTGGCTGATGTTCCTGCTCAGCGGCATGTTGATGTTCGCGTCGCCGTTCTTCACGAGCGGACGCGCCTCCATCCTGCCCTCCATCGCAACGGAAAAGGAACTGCACACCGCGAACTCGGTCACGCAGATCACGCAGTGGACTACGTTGACGATCGGGACGCTGCTTGGCGGCGCGAGCGTGATGCGGTTCGGGTACGACTGGGCATTCGTGTTGAATACAGCGTCGTTCCTGTTCTCTGCGTTCTCCATCAGCCGCCTGCGCGCTCCCGCGGGTTCGTTCCGTCCGCGCAGCCGCGCTCTCACTGAAACGGCGGTGGTGCGCCCCTGGCATGAGTACGCGGAGGGGCTGCGGTACATGCGCGCGACGCCCTTGATTCTCGGGATAGGGGTGATCAATATCGGCTGGGCCACCGGCGGCGGGGCGGCGCAGATCCTGTTCACCTTGTTCGGCGAGGTGGTGTTCAATCGGGGCGCGGCCGGCATCGGTGAGATCTGGGGCTGCGCGGGGATTGGCCTTCTTGCAGGCGGCATCTTCGGCCACTGGTACGGCAAGCGTGCGTCGTTTGCCGGTTACAAGCGCACGATTGCCATCGCGTACGTCGTCCACGGCGGGGCATACGTGGTCTTCAGCCAGATGCACAACTATGGGTTAGCGCTGCTTTTCATCGCTCTCTCCCGTGCCGCCGTGGCAGTGAGCTCCGTGCTGAACATGTCGCAACTGCTCCGCACTGTGCGTGACGATTACCGCGGACGCGTTTTCTCCACGCT
>DATMXS010000356.1:0-2998 GCA_035561355.1 Bryobacteraceae bacterium
GCGCGAGATTCCCACTTTTCCACCGCGCCGACGACTACGAATGCAGCCTGCAAAACCAAACCCAAGGCGCGGAGGGCTGCAGCCTAAAACCGGACAGATCACGTGTTAATAAAACCGGACATGTTGAAAAGCTAACGACAGGCGGGCACGATTTCGTGTCGCGCTCGCTACTGCGTCCAGCTCAAACGGAAGCGGTAGCTGTCCGCTCCGCCTTTCGGGTCTTCTACCCGGACGTGCGCCGCGAAACTGTTCTGAGCCGTGGGCTGCTCCACCAGGATGACGCTACCCCGGCCTGCTGTCTTCGTAAGTTTGAAAGACGTAAGGGGCGCCGCGGGGATGGGCACCTTGAAGTCCGCGCGCTCCAGCACGGGCGGCGCGCCGGCTGTGACTTCGGCCCGGACCTCCGCTGCATTGATGAAAAGCTCCACTGAGCCGTCCACGCGCACGCTGATCTCGGCCTCGCCTGAAACCGGCGCCGATAATCCCGGCCCCGCTGCACTCTCCAGCGCTTGCGTCGCTCGCGCGGGTTGCACTGCCTGGGGAGTCCCGACACCCAGGAAAGGGTTATAGACGTAATCCAGCGAGAACGCCTGACCCGGCGGGAACTTGAGTGTCTTACTTACCGCATACGCCGGATCGAGAGCCCACTGCCCGACGTTCAAAATGCGCTTCTTCAGAGTGCCCGTGTCGTGCCAGCCCCAGAACGGCTTTGCTTTGTTCGCTGCCTCTTTGCGCCCCATGAAACAGCTCCCGATGGCCGCGGCGAGTGCAGGCCGTCCGCCAAAAGGTTGGTAGTCGAAGGAGCTATCGAACGTGCGCTGGCCCCAGTTGGCGTCTACGGCCTTGCTCCACCACTCGTCGTAAATAGGCAGAAGGTCGTAGCCGACAAGCCGGTCATTGGCGTGCTTCGGTTTCTCAGCGACCCCCTTATAGACCATCGTGACGCCGGTGCCGCCCTGGAACTCGCCGCTCGCGAGGGTGAAGCGCGAGTGTTCGCTCGTGCTCCCGTAGATCCCGTGTCCGCCGGATTCGATGAACACCGCGGGGTGCGAGCCTTCCTGCAGTTCGATAGCGCCCGAAATGCTGTGCGCTCCTCCGCGGACCGATGAGTCCGCCGTGAACGTGTAGACGTTGTTGTGCGCCAGCGTCTGCATCACCTGAAGCCGCCCGAACTCGGAGCCGTCTTTGTGAACGGTGAGGATCAGCCCCTCGTTGTCGTTTTCATGGCACGTGCCTACGACGCACCGGTCCGAGTAATCGCGGGGGTGAAACACATTGTAGATAACGAAGAAGTGTGTCCCGGTCCCCATCACCGCATAATGCACGTACGCCTGCGACGATCCGGTTTCAAGCGAATCCCAGTTATTGTCGCCCTGCCAATCGCCATCGTAATCGAAACGGGCGGGGTAGTCCGATTTCGGCTGGAACCACGTTTCCTGAGCCAGGAAGGGCGCCCAGTGCTCCGCGAGGCGGCGATAGGGGTCGCTGGATGCCTGCAACGGCGGGAATGAGACCGTCTCCGCCTTCACGCGCGAGGCTGCATCCGCGGCCACCTGGATCTCGATGGTCGCGCGCTTGGTCTCGAGCTCCGCCTCGATCGTGTACTTGCCTGGCGCTGCAGGCGCGGTATAGAGCACGGAGTCCTTTACGACGAAACGGCCCGTGGCCTCATTGAAGACGTTCCACGCGGAGTTGCTCGATTCCTCGAAGTACTTCGCGTCATCCGCGCCCTGCCACGCGAACGGCTTCGATACCCAGCCGCCTCCGGGCTCCACCACGCGGAATTTCGTGCCGGTCCGGCGCAGCCTGAGTTTATCGCTGTCCTTAGTTGCCCACGCGTGCACGCGCACAATCAGCGTTTCGAGCGGGCGAACGCGCGCATCGGCCGGATCGGCAACAAGCGAGATCTCCGTTGCGGGCGTTTTCGCCCCGAGTTGGCCGAGTTGCTCGCCGAATTTATCGAGGTTCTGGGCGGCAACTGGTAACGTGAGCAGCAGCGTCGCCAGACAGTGCCTGAGCATCAAGCCCATCGTACTCCCGTGTGGCGCAGGGCGAGAAGCAGTTCAACGCGGAGACGCAGAGACGCGGAGAAAAGCAGTACAGAGACCCGCAAAACAGACCGGGTTGTAAGTAGGCGTCAGTTCGCGAGCAAGCATACTGAATATCGCTTACTTACTGGATTTATCCTCTCTGCTAACGTCGTGTTCGCTGCGGTGAACCCGGTTCTTCTAGGTCTTGAACTCGGGGAGGCCTGAGAGCGCTGGCGAGAGACCCGTTGCCCTGTATGCCTCGATCAAGGCGCCCGCAGCGGGGGCGTACAACGGCGGGGCCACCTCCTGGCCCGCGAGCGATCGGAAGTGCTCCAAAAGCAGCGCGCTGCGGAACACGCCTCCGATGTATGCCAGGCGCACCGGGTCCGCCTCGCGGAACAGCTTGCGCCGCACGGCGCCCGTCAGCAGCGCGAGGTCCGATGCGGCCTTGCGCAGGATGCCCTGCGCCACTGCGTCGTTCTTTTGGGCCGCTTCGTCCACCATCCGGGCAAACGTCGCGACGCGCGCACGCGGGAAGTCCGTCGTGTAAAAGCGGTGCAGAAGGTCGTTGGCCGATGTCGCGCCGCCCAAGGCCAGAAACGGGTCGCGCAGCGTCGTGGCCGGTCCCCATCCCTCCTCCTGCCGGAGAATGGCTCGAAGCGCCTGCCGTGCGATGTCGAATGCGCCGCCTTCGTCACCGAACACATAGCCCCAGCCGCCGGCGCGCATGGCCTGGCCCGCGGCATTGCGGCCGAACGCAATCGAGCCCGTTCCAGCGATCGTGATAATGCCGGGCGCGCCGGCCGTCGCCCCCGAAAGCGCGATCACCGCGTCAATGGTGAGGGTTAGGCGCCCCGTGTGCAGGATCTCGCGGAGGATGTCTTCCTTGTCCGCCGGCCCTCCGCTCAAACTTCGTCACCGAACACATAGCCCCAGCCGCCGGCGCGCATGGCCTGGCCCGCGGCCTG
>DATMXS010000357.1:0-9538 GCA_035561355.1 Bryobacteraceae bacterium
GCGTGCGCATCCTTTGCCGCTTCGAGGCCTCGGCCGTAAATCGCCTTCGCCTCGTCGAGCCGCCCCATCTTCTCGAGCGCCTGCCCGCCGTGGTAATACGCGTAGGCGTACCCTGGGTCACGCGCGATAATCGCCCGGAACTCCTCGACGGCGTCAGCGTGCCGCCCCGTCTTCATGTACTCCATCGCCAGCCCGTACCGCGCGAAGCTGTCTTCAGGCTTCGCCTCGAGCATGCCTTTGAGGATGTCTATACGATTGTTCATTGTCGGCTTAACCCCTTGAACGCCCCGCTCAGCCCCTCCCAGACGCAGTCCAATGCTCTAAACCGGGTCAATCGGACCCGCTCATGCTACATTACCCCCGATGGCGTGTCCGTTCTTTTATCCCATCGAGCGCTTTGACGACAAGACGTGGACCAAGCGCCCGAGACTGCCGTTAGGCGACCCCTACACCGGCTTCTGCCACGCGGATCCTATGCGGGAGTGGATGCCCGACCAGGATACACTGCGCGAGTTGTGCAACCTCGGCAGCGCCGGCAAGTGTTCGCGTTTCCCGGCCGAGGGCGGGCCGGATGCCGTCCGCTTCAGCGTCACCAGCGACCAGAACAGCGTGCTCAGGATCATGTACGTTCACGAGCGCAATCACGCCACGGTGGACCACGGCGTCCTTGAATACTCCACCGGGACCGGCCAGTTTGCGAACGGTAACGAGCCGACGGGACTGCTCCTCAAGCAGGCCCGCGCCTACGCTGAAAGCTATCAGCTACGCAAGACGGAACCAGAAACGGCGAACCACCCCCACCGCCGGTAACTGAACCGCAGCACTTGCTTTCCTCGCCGGCGGGCGCGCAGTTCGCCGGCCCTGCTCCGAGTGACGGCTCCCCGCAAAAGCCGCGGAGCCGACCCTCTCTGGTATAGTATCGCGGTGGAAGCTGCTCGCTCTCTCGTCCCCCGTCCCGTTCGCGAATCGTGCTCGGAGTATTCAGAGATGGCCCTGCCCACCGACGCGAACCCGCTCGGGTATCTACTGGGCGGGCGCGTGATGCATCTGGTGGACATGGCCGGCGCAATGGCCGCCATGCGGCACGCCCGCCAGGCGGTCGTCACAGCTTCCGTCGACTCGCTGAGCTTCCTCCAGCCAATCCACATCGGCCAGCTCATCATTCTGCGATCGTCCGTGAACCGCGCTTTTCACACATCGCTGGAGGTTGGGGTGAAGGTGTTCGTCGAGGACCTGCTGACCGGCGAGCGCAGGCACACGTGTTCGGCTTACCTGACCTTCGTGGCGATCGACAAGGAGGGTAAGCGAATTTCTGTGCCGGCTGTGCTTCCGGAATCCGAGGAGGAAATTCGGCGCTATGAAGATGCCGGCCGGAGAAGGGAATACCGCCTGAACCTGAGGAGCCGGGCCCGGAAATGAGCCCGGCACTTAATAAGTATGACCTGGAGGCGCTGCTCGAGTACCTTGCTGCTGGATGTTACTGTCAGCCGCTGACCTTGTATAAGTACTTGATCGCGGGTTTATAAATCAGAAGATTCGGTCCGTTCTCGCGGTGAATCTTCAGACAGGTCTTGTCGTACCACTCGATGATGCCTTCGATCTCCTCGCCGTCCTGAAGCACGATGATCATAGGCGTACGAGCCTGCATCTGCTTGACATAGTAGAAGTTCTCGGCGTTCGTGGTTTCGGGCGGCACGACTTTCTTCTGGACCGGCGCCGTTCGCTTCGTGTTATTGTTGCTGGCCTGGTCCTTGACTTCGACGAGCGAAGGCCGGATCAGTTTCCGGTTGGCGGTCTCCATCGTGCAGACCTCTCCTTCTATGAAGAAAAATCAATGTAAGCGTCTCGCGGGGCTCGCTTCCTAGAGCCGGGCGGTAGGTGGCTTATGTCTATGGATATCACAACATACCTGGACCCGCAAGCCAATTCCTTGAAGCTCAACCTCCAGGAAATGGCCGCTGAAATCCAGCCCTCGCGCGCGTTTCGAGTATCCTGGAAGTTCTTTATGACCCGCCGCAACTGTTTCGCCTCTCTCGCCGCCTTCGCCGGCGGTGCCCGCGCGCAGGAGGCTCCGAAGGATTCCGCGTCCGTCTCGACCAGCCTGCCGCTTCCCGAGTTTCAGCCCCGGAGCATGCTGCACGTCCCTGAGACGAAGGTCCCCCGGGCGCGCTTTCCGGTGATCGACGTCCACACTCACCTGTCCTGGTCCTCACCGCTCGGCAAGGAACGGGGCGCCAGGCAGGCCGCCAAGCCGGAGGAGCTGCTCCCCGTAATGGACCGTAAGAATATCCGGATGCTGGTGAACCTCACCGGCAGCTACGGAGATGCGCTGGATGAGGTGATAGCGTACTGGCCGAAGGCGAACCCCGGCCGCTTCGCCGTGTTTACCGAGCCCTGGTGGAACAAGGCCGCCGACCCCAATTACCCGAAGCTCCAGGGGGATATGATCGAGCGCGCAGCTCGCGCGGGGGCACGCGGCGTCAAGGTGCTCAAGACGCTGGGTTTGAATCTCCGCGAGAACATCACCACCGGCCCGTTAATCAAGATTGACGACCGCCGGTTTGACACTCTGTGGGAAGCCGCCGGAGCGCATCGCCTACCGATCGGAATTCACACGTCCGACCCCGAAGCGTTCTTCCTCCCGATCGACCGCTTCAACGAGCGCTGGGAAGAGCTGCACGCTCACCCGGACTGGTCCTTCCACGGGAAAGACTTCCCCTCCAACCGCGAATTGCACGAGGCGCGCCTGCGCGTTGTCGCCCGGCATCCGAAGACGCAATTCCTGTTCCTGCACGTCGGCAACGCCGAGGACCTCGGCTGGGTGACGGAGTGGATGGATCGCTATCCGAACATCTCGGTGGAGATTGCCGCGAGAATAGGCGAACTCGGCCGCCAGCCGCGTGCTGCCCGCAAGTTTTTTGACCGGTTCCAGGATCGCATCCTGTTTGGCACGGACGCCATCCCGCGCGGGTACGACACGCCCCAGCAGGTCTTTGGCGACGAACTCTACGAGATCTATTACCGCTTCCTCGAGACCGAGGACGAGTACTTCGACTATGCCCCGGCGAAAGTGCCGCCGCAAGGCCGCTGGCGGATCTACGGCATCGGATTGCCCGAGCCAATCCTAAAGAAGGTCTATCACCAGAACGCGGAAAGGCTGCTCAGGCTGTAGCTCGTCGCGCTGCGCCTCGCGCCCTTGGGACCCGTGGCGTCGATCGGTCCACGCCACGGGCCGAAGCGTAAGCAATGAGCGGCGCGCGGTGCCCGGCACGCAACCCCGCCGGCGCTCTCTGCGTTTAATAGACTGGATATAAAGGTATGCGTACAAGCCTGATCTGCGCACTTGCCTTCTCGGCGGCACTGGCCCAGAACCCGCCGGCCCAAAACGCGCCCACGGACGAACCCGGGTGGCGCAAGGTTGGCGAACCCGCGCAGGCCGGCGTCTTCGTCGTGGAACCCGGCACGCGCATCCCGCTGGCGCTCATCAACTCCGTCAGCACCAAACACTCCGGCGAGGGTGACCGCGTTTACCTCGAGACCGTGTTCCCCGTCGTGCTGAACGGCACCGTAGTGGTGCCGCCGGGCAGCTACGTCGCGGGTACGATTACCCAGGTGAAGCGGCCGGGCCGCGTGAAGGGCAGGGGAGAGCTCTTCCTGCGGTTCGATTCGCTCACACTGCCGAACGGAGTGACGCGCGACTTCCGCGCGCGCATCGGAGGCCTGGACGGCCGCGCCTCCGAGGAACTGGACAAAGCCGAAGGCAAAATAAAGAGCGAAGGAAACAAGTCGGGCGATGCCCGGACCGTCGGTGAAGCCACCGCGGCCGGCGCGAGCGTCGGCGTCATCGCGGGCGGCGCATCCGGAGGTCATTACGGGATGGGGGCCGGCATCGGCGCGCTCGGCGGGGCTGCCGCCGGAATGCTCGGTGTGCTGCTCAGCCGCGGTCCGGACGCGGTGCTGGCTAAGGGATCGACAATCGAGATGATCCTTGACCGGCCTGTCCGCTTCGAAGAATCGGAACTCGACTTCTCCAATTCCATGCAGCGCGTCCGTACTGGCGACGCTGCTCCGCCGCAGAAGAACCAACGCCGCGGAGTTCCGATGCCCGGCCGCCGCTGGCCACTGTAAGCGTTGTTATTGGCAGCTTGCGGGGTCGTTATGTACGTACCACGGCTTGTAGTTCTTTGCCTTCTTGTCCATGCAGCCTGAAAGGTTCAGCAACTCAACCTTCCTGAACTCAACCGGGTGGCTTTCAGACTGAAGCGAGATGTAGCCGCCCGTCAGCGCCTTGCCGTCCTGCTTTGCGGCCGGATCGTGCTTGCTTACGTTCCCGCCGCCGATCTGCGGCTTCTGATACACCAGCACGCCCTCACCCTCCACTACGTGCCGCACGCTTTCGTCTCCGAGGACCTCCACTTCCACGCGCACCCACTGGTCGCCGTCGAAGGTCTTCGACGACGAATTCAGGCAGTGCTGTGTGAAAAGTTTTCCGTCCCTCTCGACGTTCGTGCCCGGCGTGCACAAGTTTGCCGTTGACCGCGGGCCTTTTCCCAGCCCGCCGAGCAACTGCACCTCGATCGAGATCGGGAAGTCCTGGTCCTTCGTGATCGTCTCAGGCGGCTGGCAGTGGATCATGATGCCGCTGTTCCTCGCCGCCCAACCCGGCCCGCCGGGGCACTGCTCGCCAGTGAAGCGGTATTCGGCGGCAATGATGTAATACGAAAAAGGCGTCTTGTAGAAGATGTGGCCGAAGCGGCTGGCAAAGGTGTCGTAACCGTCGTACGCGACTTTCATGGCGCCGCTCTCGACACGAAAGGTGTTCGCGAAGTTTTCGTTCAGCGCGTACCCCGTGATCTTGGGCGACCAGTCTTTCAGGTCCTTCCCGTTGAACAACTGGATCCAGTCCGATGGAGCGGCTGCCTTCCGGGCGGCAGCAATCCGCGGGTCGGCCTCGGACTGCGCGGCGACGGGCAGTGAGGCAAGAAGAGCCAGCAGGGCGATTCTCATTCTCACCAGACTATCGAAAACGTGACTTCAAAAGAGCGGGTGTTTGGTGCACTCCCTCGCGAGGATGCGTTATACTCATTCTTCGGTTGGCGGCAAAGGGCACAAAAGCAGATCTGTGCCGCTCTTCTGATGTGTTCCCCGGGCCGATGTAGCTCAGTAGGTAGAGCGCGTCCTTGGTAAGGACGAGGTCACCGGTTCGATCCCGGTCATCGGCTCCATCCTCTTTTTAAGCCTAAATCCTCAGAACTGTGTGCGTCTTTCCCCGCTCGGAAGGATCTCGCCGTCCAGACGGAAGAGCTCAAACATTAGCTTCAGTTCACATGAAAACAATTTGAGGTTGAAATGGCGTGCGACGCTGTACACTGAGATCACATAGCATCCCCGGCGACGACAACCCAGTTCGTCGCCAGCCCCTCTGAGTGAAGCCCCGCGCGTGAGCACGGGGCTTTCGACGTCTTATAGTCGCAATATTCGCCAGCCTACGTTGACGGCCTCGAGCGCCGCATCCCTGCGAAGACCATCACGATTCCCCCCACAATGAGAGCGCCGCCGACAATCGGCGGCAAAGGGAACCGCTTCTCCTGTTCCGCCGTAGCCTCGATAGGCCCGACGTCGATCACCTTCTCGCGGTCGGTGTACCAAATTCCCTGATACGCAAGCGCAAGTGCGCCCAAGATGATCAGGATAACCCCGACGATCACGAACCCCCTCATGAGCGCCCCCTCTCCAGGTGTGCCTTAACGACGCACCTCTCTTAAGGATGCCACGCTAAATGTGTGCTCACGGTTGTGCAGCCGGGAGGGATTGGAGCTGGCGGAGGGAGTTGAACCCACGACCCTCTGATTACAAATCAGATGCTCTACCAACTGAGCTACGCCAGCGCACGTGTCGAGGACCTGGAGCGGGAGACGGGAATCGAACCCGCAACCAACAGCTTGGAAGGCTGTGACTCTACCATTGAGTTACTCCCGCCTGCCAGTCCTTATTCTAGGGAACCACGCGGCGGCCGGTCAATGGGCGGCGAGATTTGTGTCCGAAACGGGGTAAATCGTTCTTCCGAAAGCGGTTGACATCCGGATCTGGCTCCGCTAAGATTTTCTAAAGTACTGATCTATCGCGAGTTGTTGGTGGCGGGGTCCCAGGGCGGCGGTCACAGATCGATCCCCGCGAGAGTTGAGGCCGGGAAAACAGGCATGCCAAACCGAAATCGCTCACCACGGCCAGCTCGCTCCGGGCTGCCACTCAGCGCAACCGTGGATAGATTGGTTGCGACCGGAGAGTTCGGCCATGGCCAGAGAGCAGAATGACTTTCCAGGAAAACCCCAGCCTCAGCTTCCCGAGAGGCCTTCCCCGCTGGAGCCCGGCACAGCTGTTCCCGCCCAGCCTGAGGAAGATTACGAGCACCTGATCGACGATTACAGTCATTTTGCGCCCCCGGCCGAAGGTGAAGTGCTCGAGGGCCACGTTCTGAAAGTCACCGACAAGGACGTGATCGTGGACTTCGGCTACAAGAGCGAAGGCCTGGTCCCGGTCGAACAGTTCACGCAACGCGACGGCACAGTGAGCGTCCAGCCCGGCGACACGATCGACGTCATGATCGACCGCCACGGCCCGGAGGTTGAAGGGTACGTCCTCCTCTCCCACGAGAAGGCCAACCGGCTGCGCGCGTGGGATACCCTCGAACGCGCTTTTCGCGAAAACCTGCTGGTATCCGGCCGTGTGCTGGGCCGCGTGAAGGGCGGGCTCTCGGTCGATGTCGGCGTCAAAGCGTTCATGCCGAGTTCCCAGGTTGATGTGCGCCCCCTGCATAATCTGGATTCGCTGATCGGGCAGGACATTCCCGTCAAGATCGTCAAGGTCAACCGTCGTCGCGGAAACGTGGTTGTGTCCCGCAAGTCGGCCGTTGAGGAAGAGGTGACTTCGCGCAAGCACACCACCCTCGACGCACTGCACGAAGGCTCAATTGTTACGGGCGTCGTGAAGAACCTGACCGATTACGGCGCCTTCGTCGATCTCGGCGGCATCGACGGCTTGCTGCACGTTAGCGACATGTCGTATGGCCGCGTGACGCATCCGAGCGAAGTGGTCAGCGTGGGCGATGAAGTCTCGGTAAAAGTGCTGAAGTTCGACCGCGAGAAAGAGCGTGTCTCGCTCGGCCTCAAAGAGCTGCTGCCGGACCCCTGGGAATCCGCGGCTGAGCGGTTCCCGGTCGGCGCCCGCGTACTCGGCAAGGTCGTAAGCGTTACCGATTACGGCGCCTTTGTCGAACTCGAGCCCGGCATCGAGGCGTTGATCCACATCTCCGAGATGACGTGGTCGCGGCGGATGAAGCATCCGTCAAAGGTCGTCAAACCGGGCGACCAGGTGGAAGCGGTTGTACTGGCTGTGATCCCGAAAGACCGGCGGATTTCTCTCGGCATCAAACAGCTCGAGCCGGATCCGTGGACCACGGTGGAGCAACGCTACAGCGTTGGTTCCGTAGTCGAGGGCCGCGTGCGAAAGCTCACGGACTTCGGAGCCTTCATCGAGATCGAAGAAGGCATCGACGGCCTCGTGCACGTCTCGGACATCTCCTGGACGAAGCGAGTGAAGCACCCGTCGGAGGCGTTGAAAAAGGGCCAACTGGTGCAGGCGGTGGTGCTCCACATCAACGCGTCAAACCGGCGCCTTTCGCTCGGCATCAAGCAGCTTCAGCCAGACGCCTGGGAGACTTTCTTCCGTGCGCATCAGGTGGGCGACTTGGTCAAGGGCAAGGTTTGCCGTGCGGCCAATTTCGGCATGTTCGTCGAACTCGCCGAGGGCGTTGAAGGTTTGTGCCATAACTCTGAAATCCCCGGTGGCCTCGACAAGCGGCGCACGGAGCCGCCGCTCGAAATCGGCGCGGAACACGAGTTCAAGATTATCAAGATGAGCGAGGCGGAAAAGAAGATCGGCCTGAGTGTCCGCGCGCTCGGCGAAGACGAAGAGCGGAACCGGCTGGAGGAATACCAGCGCCGCGCCGCCGCCGCCACCATGACCATCGAAGAAGTCATCAATTTGAAAGGGCAAGGGGAAACCCGGTCGCAATCATAACCAGACCTCCCCGGGATCCGGCTGCTGCTAAGGAGAGCGAGATTATGACGAAGGCGGAACTGATCGAGGAAGTGTCTCGGGTTGTGGAGATGAGCCGCAAGGACTCCGAGGTGATTGTCGAGACTATTTTCGACAGCATCGTCCGGGCCCTGCGCAATGGCGAAAAGATTGAAATTCGGGGGTTCGGTAGTTTCCGGACCCGGCAGCGCCAGCCCCGCATCGGCCGCAATCCGAAGACCGGCACGCGTGTAGAAGTACCCGCCAAGCGTATCCCGTTCTTCAAGCCGAGCAAGGAACTCAAGGATCTCGTCAACAACTCGGCTGAGCCGTTTGTTGCCGAGGGTACGCCCACGCCGCCCGCCGCCCCGCCCCCGGCTGCGGGTTTCCCTCCCGTTTTTTAGGCAGAAGAGCGGCCGGCATGGATTACGTATGGAGTCCGTGGCGGTACCGGTACGTCAGCAAAGCGAGTCCATCAGATGCGTGCATCTTCTGCGTGAAGGCCCGCGAGAATCGTGACCGCGAAAATTTGGTGCTTCACCGCGGCGAACACTGCTTCGTTTTGCTCAACCTGTACCCGTACACCAGTGGTCATTTGATGATCGCGCCGTATGCGCACGTCGCTACCCTGGGCGACGCCGCACCGGAAGCGCTCGCGGAAATGATCGCGCTCGCCCGCCGGGCGGAACAGTGCCTCACTGCGGTGTACCGGCCGCAGGGTATGAACATCGGCATGAACCTCGGGGAATGCGCGGGGGCAGGCATCGCGGGGCACATCCATATGCACGTCGTGCCGCGCTGGCCCGCAGACGCAAATTTCATGACTACCGTGGGCGAGACGCGTGTGCTCCCGGAAGATCTCGAGACTAGCTACAGCCGGCTGCTCGAGGCGTGGAGCAGCGGCGCGGATAAAGGCGGTAGCGATTGCGGCCCGAATCCGTGACCCGCGTTCCAGCCACAGCGCTTTGCCGTTGCCTTCACGTACTTTTCGAGGCCTGAGTTCCGCGCCATTGTGGACGATCGGAGCACGCATGCGCTAGGATAGTCTTTCGGCGTTTTGGGCTGTTGGCGACGTGGTGCGCGAGCGGTGCGCCCTCCGGTGCGTCCAAGTTCAACGTCGTGGACGGGTGGCCGAGCGGTTAATGGCAGCAGACTGTAAATCTGCCGCTCCTTGCGAGCTACGGAGGTTCGAATCCTCCCCCGTCCACCAGCTTTTGGAGCGCCGGCCCTTCGTGGCCGGCGTTCGCAGTTTCCGAGTTCCAGCCCAATAATATCTGGATTCGGCAGGGGTCGCGAACCCGCGAGGCCCAGCGAGGCTCATAGCATGGCGAAGGAAAAATACGAACGCAAAAAGCCGCACATCAACATCGGCACGATCGGGCACATTGACCACGGCAAGACGACGTTGACGGCGGCCATCACAAAGGTTCTGGCGAAGCACAATCCGAAGGTGAAGTACACT
>DATMXS010000358.1:0-3130 GCA_035561355.1 Bryobacteraceae bacterium
TCATTCAAACGGTGGAAGTAGTTGCTCAGGGGCAGGAGGTGCAAGTTGATACGGCCCAGCGCGGGGACAGCGTAATCGGACAGCAGATCCAGGATATTCAGGTCAACGGGCAGTCGCCCATGTTCTTTCTGCGGCTCATACCTGGCGTGTACAGCAACGCGAACCTCACGGAGAGTGGGCAGGCGTACGCAAGTGCGAACGTGAACGGCAGCCGCGCCGACACGATGCACATGACCGTGAACGGAGGAACGAACCAAGATACCGGGGCGAACAACGGTTGGATGGCGACCCTGAGTCTGGACACGGTACGGGAAATCACAATCCTCACCAGCAATTACCAGGCGCAGTACGGCCGTTCCAGCGGCGCCCAGATCAGCCTGGTGACGAAGAGCGGCAGTTCCCAATTCCACGGGTCTGGTTTCGAGTATTTCCGCGATAAGGGCCTAAATGCGAACTCGTGGACGAACAACCGCACTGGTCTACCTAAGGCCAGGTACCACTACAATGACGTAGGATTCACCATCGGGGGGCCGGTCACGATTCCAGGAAAATTCAACACCGACCGAAGCAAGTTATTCTTCTTCTGGAGTGAGGAGTGGCATCGCCAACTCGTCCCGGGCGGAGAACGAAGGGTGACCGTGCCGACGCAAGCCGAACGGAATGGCGACTTTTCGGCCTCCGTCAATGCTGACCGAAAGCCGGTCATCATTCGGGACCCTTCTTCCAGAGCGCCATATTCGGGGAACATCATCCCGGCGAGCCAGTTGTACAAGCCTGGAACGGCGCTGCTCAACCTGTTGCCTCTACCAAATGCGATCGATGCAAGACACCCCGATTACAACTACGTCAGCCAGGAATCGTCGAGTCACCCTCGCCGAGAGGATCTGGTGCGGGTGGATTACAACATCAACTCGAACTGGCGCGCGTACGCGCACATCCTCAGGTCTGCCGACAAGCTCAAGAATCCATACGGCATATGGGGCATGACCAACATCCCGCTTTACGACATCGCGTACGAGGTTCCGGGCAGGCACTACGTCCTGAATGCGACAACTACCATCAGCCCGACGGCGGTGAACGAGATAACCGTCTCGAGAAGCAACAATTCCCAGTATTACGGCATGAGAAAGGGTTCGGGTGCCATGACCCGCGCCAAGACAGGCGTGAACTTCCCGACCCTCTTCCCGGCTTACGAGGACCTGATTTCGGGCTACTCGTTCGGCGGAACGCAGATCTCGAACAGCCCGTCATTCAACACCGGAAACAACCCGTTCTACAACGCGAATAAGGTCACAGAGGTAGTCGATAACGTCAGCAAGACCTGGGGCGATCACCTGTTCAAGGGTGGTGTCTATTACATGCGCAACTGGAAGGTGCAACCCTCGGGCGCCAATTACGCTGGAACATATAACTTTGGCGACAGCGCCAGCAATCCAATCGACACAGGCTTCGGCTTCGCGAACGCCGCCGTCGGTGTGTTCAACAGCTTCCAGCAGGCCTCCGCATATGCGAATGGATGGCCTTTGTACAACCAGTTCGAGTTCTACGCCCAAGACACTTGGAAGGCGACGAAGCGCCTGACGCTGGAATACGGTTCACGCTTCTACTATTTGGGGCCGGTTCACAACGGCGGAGGTGGTGATACCGCCAACTTCTTCCTTGGCGCATTTGATCCGGCTCGAGCGCCCAGGCTGTTGCGGCCCGGATTTTCGTCGACCGGAGGTCGCGTAGCCGTGGACCCTGTTACCGGCCAACAGTATGCCGAGCTGTTCATTGGAGGGTACGCTCCGGGCACGGGCGACATTCAAAATGGCTTGCGCATCCTTGGGAAGGACGGAGTGAGTCAGAACATCACCCGGAGTCCCGGTTTGTTGCCCGCTCCCAGGCTTGGGTTTGCGTATGATCTGACCGGGCAGGGGCGCTTGGTTCTTCGCGGAGGAGCGGGCATGTTTTACAACAGGGTGCAGACCGATCCCTTCATGAATGTACTCGGGAACCCGCCCGTCACGGTGCAGAATACCGTGAACTATGGTTTCGCGCAGAACCTGGCTTCCGGTCTCAATATCGTCAGGGCTCCCGGGCTCACGATGTTCAGCGACAGTTCCTCCGTGCCGACGACCTACAACTACAGCTTCGGCATCGAATCCCGGCTACCCAGCGCGGTGCTCATGAACGTGTCCTACGTCGGGTCAGTGTCCAACCATCAGTTGCAGAACGTTGACATGAACTCGATAGCGTTTGGCGCCGCGTTCCAGCCGCAGAACCAGGATCCGACGCTCCAACAGCGCTCGCCGAACGCCCGCCTTGGCTCCAATGCGCTGTTGTCGCAGTTCATGCGGCCGTTCACCGGCTTCGATGCCATTAGCATGAAGATGTTTTCGGGCAATTCCAATTACAATTCGCTCCAGGTGTCGCTGAACCGCAGGTTCGTATCCGGCTTGATGCTCGGGCTCGCATATACCTGGAGCAAGTGCATGGATACCTCCGACTCGGAAGCAACAATGCGGAACGATCCGTACAACCACATGGCGTTCTACGGTCCTTGTGGCTTCGATGTGGCGCACAATTTCGTCACGAATTATGTCTACGCGCTGCCGAAACTGGGCTCGCGCGTTGGAGATAACGCCGTGACGCGTGCGCTCCTGAATGACTGGCAGGTCTCCGGGCTGACGACGTTCCAGACGGGGAGGCCGTTCAGCGCGGGAATGAACGTTTCAGGCGTTTCGAATATCAACTTCACCGGGACACCGAACTGGGGGCCGACGTTGCTCTGCGTCGCCGATCCATTGAGCGGCACCAGCAGCGATCCGTATAACAGGCTGAACGCCTCCGGTTTTGCGCTGCCGCCGGTTGGCACTATCGGACTGGGCTGTTCCCGCAATAACCTGAGGCGCCCAGGAGTCAATAACTGGGATCTATCGCTCCAAAAGGCAGTTCGCCTGACCGAGAAACTCCGGATCCTGCTCCGTGGAGAGGCGTTCAATGCGTTCAACCATACGCAGTTCAATGGCATCAACAGCACACTGCGCTTCTCCGGCCTGACGAATCCGAGTATCACGAATCTACCGTACGACTCGACCGGAAAGCTCGCCAACATGAACGGGTTCGGCACCGTGAGTGGTGTCGAATC
>DATMXS010000359.1:0-15146 GCA_035561355.1 Bryobacteraceae bacterium
CCCCGAGGCTCGCGAGCGTCACGCCCACCTGCACGGTAGAGAGCAGCCGTTCGGGGCGTTCCAGGAGCGACAGCGCTGCGGAAGCCCCGACGTTCCCCTCGTCGGCCAGTTCCTTCAACCGCGACTGCCGCGCAGACACCAGCGCCATCTCGGCTCCCGCAAAAAAGGCGTTCGAGCCAACGATGAACACAAGCAGCAAGATCCTGTATCCCAAAAAACTCTCTTCCATAGAAGTCCCACCCAGGCACTTACAAACGTACCGCAAGGACCCGAGGCAGGGCCCGGCGTTTCACCTCGCGCCACCGTCACACCGGTATCAGAATACAATTCGTTAAGTGACGCTGAAGCGAATCCTCCGGCTGGTGAACCTGCTCGTTCTGGTTCTGCTGCTCGCAGCCGCCGGAGCTGTCTACTGGTTCGCCTGGCGGGCGCTTCCCGAAACGTCCGGCACGCTCGAGGCGCCGGTTTCGGGTCGTGCAACCGTCGCCCGTGATGAGCGCGGCGTGCCTCATATCACCGCAGGGAGCATCGAAGATGCTCTTTTCCTCCAAGGTTTCGCGACTGCGCAGGATCGCATGTGGCAGATGGACGGTCTCCGCCGCGCCGCTGCCGGCCGCCTCGCGGAGATCTTCGGCCCCGCGATGATCGAAGTCGATCGACAGGGCCGCCGCCTCCGCATGGAGCGCGTCGCCGAGGAACACGCGGCCACCCTGCCGGCTGCCGACCGCGCGGTGCTGGCCGCCTACGCGCGCGGCGTGAACCATTACATCGAAACGCACCGCGGGCGGTTCTCTCTCGAGTTCAGCCTGCTCGGGTACGATCCGCGTCCCTGGCGCGTTGCCGATTCAGTTCTCGTCGGCCTCCTGATGTACCGAGACCTGACCACCACTTGGACCGACGATCTCGAGAAGGCCGCGATGGTCGCTACAGGCGATCCGCACAAGGTGGCCCAACTACTCCCCGCGGCGCTGGGCGGCGGTGTGATGCCGGGGTCCAATGCGTGGGCGATCGCGGGCCGGCTCACGGCGACGGGCAAGCCGCTTCTCGCGAACGATCCTCACCTGGAGTACTCCATGCCCGGGATCTGGCACGTCGCGCACCTCCGCGCTCCCGGGCTCGATGTTGCCGGCGCGGCGCTTCCCGGCGTTCCCGGTATTGTCATCGGGCACAATGACCGCATCGCCTGGGGAGTTACCAACCTCGGCTATGACGTCCAGGATCTCTACCTCGAGAAGCTCGACCCCGGCAGCGGACGCTACGTTTTCCGCGGCCAAATCGAACAGGCGCGCCTGGAGCGCGACGCGATTCTCGTGAAGGGCGCCGCGCCGATCGAATACGCCCAATGGATTACTCGCCATGGTCCCGTGGCCGTCGAGCGCGGGACGCAAGTCGCTCTTCGCTGGGCCGCGGCCGAGCCGGGCGGCTTCCAATTTCCTTTTCTCGACCTGAACCGCGCACGCAACTGGCAGGAGTTCAACGCCGCACTCGCGCGCTATCCCGGACCCGGCCAGAACTTCGTCTATGCCGACGTGGACGGCAACATCGGGTACCGCGCCACCGGCCGCCTCCCCATCCGCCGCAACTATGACGGCGACTTGCCCGTGGACGGCTCTACCGGCGAAAACGAATGGGACGGCTTCATCCCCTTCGACCAACTCCCCGGCCTTTACAACCCGCCTTCGGGCGTCATCGTCACTGCGAACCAGAACCCGTTTCCCGCGGATTTCCCGTATCGCGTCGGCGGCAATTTCGCGTCACCGTATCGCGCCCGGCAAATTCGGGACATACTCTCGTCCCGCGGCGGCTGGCGGGCGGCCGACATGGTCACCATCCAAAAAGATGTCTACTCCGGCTTCCTGCTCCGCATCGCGCGCGCGGTGGTCTCCGCGTGGGACCGCCGCCGCACCAGCGCCCCCGGCGTTCCGGAAGCGGTCGAGATCCTGCGGAAGTGGAACGGGCAGGTCGAGAAAGGTACTGCGGCCCCGTTTATCGCCACGCTCACGTATCAGCACCTGAGGAGGTCTGTTGGGGAGCGCGCGTCGCGCAACGGCGCCGTGTACGGCGCAGGGCGGATGCCGAACACCAGCGCCCAGGCCGCGCCGCTCGTCATGGAAGACCTGCTGCGCACGCGCCCTGCGGACTGGTTCCCGGATTGGGATGACCTGCTGCGCCGCAGCCTCCATGACGCGGTCGAGGAAGGTCTCCGCATCCAGGGCCGCAAAGTCGCGCGCTGGAACTGGGGGGCTTACAACCGACTGCTGCTCGCGCACCCCGTCGGCTCGCGCCTCCCGCTGGTCAGTCAGTATTTCAACATCGGGCCGGTACCGCAAAGCGGATCGAGCCTCACCGTGAAGCAGACCACGCGCCGCCTCGGCCCTTCGCTGCGCCTCGCAGCGGATACAGCGGATTGGGACGCATCCGAGCTCACGCTCGTCACCGGCGTTTCTGCGCACGTCCTCTCCTCGCATTACAAGGATCACTGGGAGGCGTATTACTACGCACGCGGGCTGCCGTTCCGCTATCGCAAGCCGGAGATCAAATCGACGCTGACGTTTTCGCCTCGTCCGTAGCCGGCCAATCCCGGATTCGAGCCGCCCAACCGGCGGCCGCCAGTGCAGCGAGGCACCCCACACCGGCCGCGACAACCCGGACATCGATCGAGTGATCGATCAACTGCCCGGCAGCGTACGATGTCGCGGACATGCCCAGCACGAGGAAGGCAAAGTCCGCCGAGAACACCCTCCCTCGGTAGCGGTCCGCCGCGTGCGCTTGCAGGAGCGTCGTCGAGAAAACCCACACCATCGATCCGCCCGCGTGCGCCACGACGACAGCCAACACGGCCGCCCACATGGCAGGCGCGAACGCCAGCGCCACGTACCCCAGCGCGCCTAGTCCGAAGCCCGCGAGGATGCCGAGCCGCTGGCGGCGCTGGTCCTGCCCAGTCCAATGCGCCGTGACATACGGCCCGATCAGGGCGCCGACGCCGCGCGCGGACATCAGCGCACTCATGCCAAGCACAGCGCCCCGTGCCGCGTCCAGCCCGCCCCCCATCACCGGAAAGATGCGTTCGCCGAAGATAGGGAGAATCACCCAGTTCGCGCCCAAGAATCCGAGGCCGCCCTTTGCCATTACGAGAGAGATGAGCCGGCGGTCGCTGAACACGTAGCGCAACCCCTCGGTCACCGGAGAGAAATCGATCAGATCGCGAGCGCGCAGCGGCTTCCGTTGAACGTGCGATTCTTCAAACCGCATCCCGCGCAGGAACCACGCCGAAAGCAGGAACGAACCCGAATTGATGATGAACACCGCGTTCAATCCGAAGTACGCTCCGATGAATCCCCCCAACCCGGAGCCCAGCGCGAAGTTAACCGACCACGTCACGGAGGACAGCGTGTTCGCAACGACCAGGTCGTCCTTACCAGTGATGTTCGGCACCACCGCGCTGCGGCCCGGCTCGAAAAACGCCCACATCGCCGTCTCTAGAACGATGAGCGTGTAGATGAGCCAGATGTGCCCTGCACGCGTGGCGACAAGCATAAGCAGGACGATGACCGCGCGCACCAGATCGGCCGAGATCATGATGCGCTTCCGGCTCAAGCGGTCGTTCAGGATCCCTGAGATGGGCGCCGCAAAGATCTGCGGCAGAGTTTGGAGCACCGCCGCGAGTGCGATCGATTCCGCTCGCCCGGTCAGTTCGAGCAGCCGCGAATAGACCGCGACGACGTAGATCCAGTCGCCCAATTCGCTGACGATCTGCGCGAACCAGAGGCGCCGGAAATTGTGGTTGCCGCTGAGGAGCCGCCAGTACGCCGTCGGGGATACGTTGCGCGAGCCCATCCCGCGCTCTAGCAGGCCGTGTACAGGCCCATGCGCTGCTTAACCAATGCAACCGTGTCGTTGGCGATCGGCGCGACACGCTCCGCGCCCTCACGCAGGATGCGGTCGACATACCCTGGCTCGCCAATGATCTCCCGATAGCGCTGCTGAAGCGGCTCGAGTTGCGATACCACCATCTCCGCCACTTGCTTCTTCAGGTCGCCGTACCGCATGCCGCCGAAGTGGGCGCGCATCTGATCGTCGCTCCAACCGCTGAACGCCTGGTGAATCGAGAGAAGGTTCTGCACTCCCGGACTCATGATCTCGAAGTCCACCGCGGGCGCCGAATCGGTGGTGGCCCGCATGATTTTCTTTTTGATGGTCGAAGGCGGATCGAGCAGCGCCACCGCGTGATTCGCGCCCACGGCCGACTTGCTCATCTTCTTTTCGGGCTCGTCCAGGCCCATGATGCGCGCGCCAACCATCGGGAGCCGTGTCTCCGGCACCACGAACGTCTCGCCGTAGAGCGAGTTGAACCGCTGCGCGATGTCGCGCGCCAGTTCCATGTGCTGCGACTGGTCGTCTCCCACGGGCACCACGGCAGCTTGATAGAGCAAAATGTCCGCCGCCATCAACACGGGGTACTGCAGCAGGCCATCACCCACGGTTTCCTGGTCTGCAGCTTTGGCTTTGAATTGGGTCATGCGTTGGAGCCAGCCCACAGGCGTCACGCAGGTCAGCATCCACGCAAGCTCGGCATGGGCCGGAACGGCGGACTGCACCATGATGGCTGTCTGCTTCGGGTCAATCCCCGCCGCCAGGTAAAGCGCGGCGAGCTCGACGATCTTCGCCCGCAGTTGCTTCGGGTCCTGATACACCGTGACGGCGTGCAGGTCCACAATGCAGAAAATGGCTTCGTAATCGGACTGGATCCGTACCCAATTCTTGAGCGCACCCAGGTAATTTCCGATGTGGAGATTGCCCGAAGGCTGCATGCCGGAGAAGACTCGTGGTTTCATCTTAGAGGGGGCGAAACATTCATCGTACTGTGATGTCAGACACTGAAACAAACCCAATGGGCGCCGGATCCGATCCAAGCGCCGCTGGACGCGCGATGCCGCAACAGGCTGCCGAGGGGGCGCCCGAAGCGGAAGTGACGTTCGAAAAGCTCGTCTACGGTGGTTCCGGACTCGCGCGCCTGGATCGCCGCGTCATTCTTGCACCTTTCGTACTTCCGGGTGAAACGGCCCGGATCGCGATCGCCGGGGAACGTTCCGGCCTCGCGGAAGGGACCATGAAAGCTATTGTTACGCCGGCCGCGCAGCGTGTCGATCCCGCGTGCCCGTTCTTCTATCGGTGCGGCGGCTGCCATTACCAGCATGCCGCTTACCAGCTGCAACTGGAGCAGAAACGCGCGATTCTCGCCGAAACGCTCCAGCGCATCGGCAAATTTGCACCCCCGGCCGACATCCCTGTCGTTTCCGGCGAACCGTGGGGGTACCGCAACCGCACGCAGTTCCATCTGGACGACGGCCGCATCGGCTACTTCGGGCTCGGCACTCACGCGCTTGTCTCGGTGGACCGCTGCCCCATCTCATCGAAAAAAATCAATCAGACGCTCGCGGCACTGCGCGAGATGGTCCGCGACCGCCGCTGGCCCCGCTTCGTCCGCTCCGTCGAACTGTTCACCGACGAGAGCGCCGTGCAACTGTTTGTCCGGGAGACTGAACAGCCCGTGGCGCGCCGCTTCTTCGAGTGGTGCGCCGAACAGATGCCCGGCTACGCCCCCGGTGCGATTGACTACGCAGTCGGTACGGAGCGCTATCGGGTGAGCCGCGGGTCGTTCTTCCAGGTGAACCGCTACCTGGTGGGTCCGCTGGTGGATCTTGCGCTCGATGGCTCGGAAGGCGAGACCGCGCTCGACTTATACTCAGGAGCCGGCCTCTTCACCCTTCCCCTGGCGCGGCGCTTCAAACACGTTGCTGCCGTTGAATCCGGCAGCGGCGCGGTGCGCGACCTGGAGCACAACGTTCGTGAAGCCGGTCTCAAAGTCCGGGTACACCGCGCCGCCACCGAGGCCTACCTTGAAGCGCTCGACACGCCTCCGGACTTCGTTCTGGCCGATCCGCCGCGCGCTGGACTCGGGAAATCCGCGGTCCGCTCCCTGCTCCGCGTGAAGCCGCGCCGCATCCACATCGTCTCCTGTGACCCGGCGACACTCGCGCGCGATCTAGCCGCCCTCATTGGCGGCGGCTACCGGCTCGACAAACTCACGCTGATCGATCTCTTCCCGCAAACGTTCCACATCGAATCTGTGGCCGTGCTGACGCTGTAGCGCGGCCTCTCAGACGCAGGGCCGGGGCCGGGCGCCCGGCTCTGCGCCTCAGCAGAAGAGGTTTCCCCTGCCTCGCCGCAGCAGCCCTACCAGCAGGGACATGAATCCCGGAGCGGCTCAGTAGACCAGAATCACGCCGGTACGGCGGTTCTCCTCCATCAGGCGTTTACGCTCGGCGAGCAACTCCGCAAGCGCGTCGTATTCGCGCCAGCGCCAGCGCGGTGATGCGCGGGATCACAGGAATACCGAATCCAGCTTGCGCCGGATCGTCTCCGACGCTTCAGCCATATGCAGCACGTCGCACTCCGACCCGAGTATGTGCGGATGCCCGGCCTTGGCCATGCCGTCCACGATCTGCTTCGCCATCAGAACGACGGCCCCTACAGGCAGGACATCGTCCGAATAGAAGTTCTTCGTCGGCAGGTTGCCATACAGGACGACGCGCTTCGGCACGACTTCCGCGTCCTCCCACAGCTTCCGTGAGCTACCAAGGCTTAATACCGCGGGATCAAGGCGGGTCGCGAACTGCCGGACCATATCCGTGGTCAACTCCCCACAGTCGTGGAAGATCAGGTCTGTGGCGGAATCCCTGAGGAGCGCGGCCAGGCGCAGGTTCGGCTGCATGACGAACCGCTCGAAGATGTCGGACCCGGCTTGAATCTGGCGCGGCGAAAGGTACACGCGGTTCGCAGCCGGCTCGCAGATCAGCATCGCTTTCGCGCCGCTGCGAATCTGGGCCGCCACGGAACGCCGGACGGCTATCTCGGCGAGAGCGAGGCACCTTTCAGCCAGCAGGACCGTGGGATCCTCGCTTCCGGCCAGCCCCATCCCCGCCATAGCCACCGCGGTGATCGGGTCCGACATCAGCTTCGTCGCCAGCGAGAACGGCCCGATCGCCATGCCCACCGGCAGCAACTCCGAGTGCTCCGCGATGTGGGCCACGGAGTCGATCTGGGCCTGGCTGCGGCGACTGAACGGCGCCGAGCAGCGGGAGCGTACCTGGTCGAAAACCTTATCGGACGGCGCCTCGTCGAAGTGGAAAACGTCCGCCTGTTCAGCGTCCATACCGATCTGGGCGAGCAGGTCGGCTTTCTCCAGCTTCAGGTCCATCAACGGGAAGGCAAGCCGCGAGCCGTATCGCGCGGCGGCCGCCTCGAGCACCCTGCCCAGCTCGCGGCCGTCTTCGAGAATGCGCTCGGGCTCGGCAAACTCGTTCAGCGCCAGGTCGGTTGCGATCGGCGCGCGAAAACCGGAGGCGGCCAGCTCCAGGTAGAACTCACGATCCATGATTTCCTCTCTCAGCCAAGCGCGGCGGCGGTGAGCACCAGAATGTTCGCTTTCGGCATCCCGGGGCTGACGCCGCCGCCGACCGAAAGGATCAGCCCCGATCCTTCGCCTCCGGCCATGAGCACATTGCCCATCAGGCAGAGGCGCCCGCCGGAGGCCGCGCGTGCCTGACGGATATCGAGTTTGTGCGTCCAGTTCAGGACGTCGAAACCGGTGTCAGGCAGTTCGGAAAGAAATGGCTTCACGTTCGCGTCGTTATGGTAGATCTTCACGCAGCCGCTCGGGAAAGCGTCGCAGATTTGCTTCAGGTACGGGTGCGCGAACTCTCGATACGAGCGCAGCGAAAGACCGGCGATATCGTCGAGCACCAGGATACCTTACACACTGTCCCCAATCGCTTCGGCCTGCGCTTGCAGCCAGGAGAACAGCAGAAAGGCGGTCTTGTCGGCTCGCCGGAATCGCAGTTATTCGGCCCAGCGCTTCGTGACCGCGCGATTGTGCTCCAGGAACACGGCCGGGGCATCCTGCGCCGACGTCGCCAACCTGCCCTGAGCCTCTGTTCTAGCGTTCGTGTGCACGGTCCAACCGTCCGGGGCCGTGTTCACTTCGCCCCGGGAGCGCTATGGCCGTGAGGTCGTTTCAGTTTGAAAGATGGACGACTATGTTATTCTTCACTCTTCCATGAAAACCGATACAGCGCATTTGCCGAGTCGCCGAGCCTTTCTGGGAAAAACCGGTGTCCTGGCGGCGGCGCCTCTGATCCACGCAGCACAGCCACCCCGCCCGAACATCCTTTGGCTCACCGCTGAGGATATGGGTCCGCACCTGCGCGTGTGCGGAGACGAATACTCCATCACGCCCAACCTCGACAAGCTCGCGGGCCGCGGCTGCCTGTATAACAACGCATGGTCAAACGCGCCAGTGTGCGCGCCGGCACGGACCACAATCATCTCGGGTGTTTACCCGCCGTCGACCGGCTCCGAGCACATGCGCTCGATGACGTCCATGCCGTCCGGCTGGAAGATGTTCCCGGAATATCTGCGCGAAGCGGGTTATTACTGCTCGAACAACAACAAGGAAGACTATAACCTGGCGAAGCCCGAAGGAACCTGGGACGACTCCAGCCGAAAAGGACACTGGAGGAATCGGGGCGCCCGTCAGCCGTTCTTCTCGGTTTTCAATCACGAGATAACGCACGAGAGCCGGATCCGGATGAGATCCGGCAACCTGATCCACGACCCTGCGAAGGCACGCATCCCCGCGTACCACCCCGACACCCCTGAAGTGCGCCGCGACTGGGCGCAATACTACGACAACATCACAACGATGGACACGCAGGTGGCGGCCCGCCTGCAGGAACTCGAGACCGACGGCCTCGCCGAAGACACCATCGTGTTCTTCTACGGCGACCATGGCTCGGGGATGCCGCGCAACAAGCGGTTCCCGTATGACTCCGGGCTGCACGTCTGCATCGTCGCTGCTATTCCTGAGAAGTTCCGCCACCTCGCGCCGAAGGATTACATCGCAGGAGGGAGGAACAATCGCCTCGTAGGATTTGTGGATCTCGCTCCCACGATGCTAAGCCTCGCCGGTCTCAAAGCGCCGGAATTCTATCAGGGGCAGGCATTCATGGGAAGGCACGAGGCTCCGCCGCGCACCTATTGTTTCGGTTTTCGCGGCCGCATGGACGAACGGTTCGACCTGATGCGGACGGTACGGGACAAACGGCACGTCTACGTGCGGAACTACAACCCTCACAAGATCTACGGCCAGTACATCGCGTTCATGTGGGGAACGCCCACAACTGCGGTTTGGGACCGCCTGTACCGGGAAGGCAAACTGACGCCACCGCAGACGCACTTCTGGGAAACCAAGCCGGCGGAAGAACTGTACGATCTGGAAAACGACCGCGACGAGGTTAAGAACCTGGCGACCTCGGCGGAGCATAAGGCAACACTGGAGAGGTTCCGGAAGGCTCACCGGGAGCATGAGCTGAGAATACGCGACGTCGGATTGCTGCCCGAAGCGGACGTGCACGCACGCGCAAAGGGCAGTTCGCCGTATGAGATGGGCCACGACCCGAACCGGTACCCGGTGGAGCGCGTCCTTGCAGCAGCTGAACTCGCAAGCTCGCTCAAGCCCGGCATCACTGGGCAACTGGCGAAAGCGATGCAGGATCCCGACGGCGGCGTGCGTTATTGGGGCGTGATGGGCGCTCTGATGCGCGGCGCGGAGGAAGTTGCGTCACTCCATGCCGGCCTTTCCAAAGCTCTCGAGGACGCATCACCGAGCGTCCGCATTGCCTCCGCCGAGGCACTCGGCAGATACGGCAAAGAGGAGGACCTGGAAAAAGTGCTGCCGTTGCTGATCGAGCTTGCCGATCCGGTAAAGAACGGCAGTTATGTCGCGATGCATGCGCTGAATGCGATTGAGGCGCTGGGCAAGAAGGCCGCGAGCCTGAAGGAACAGTTGAAGGCTCTGCCTACCGCCGATCCGAACTCTCCGGCCCGCGTGCGGTCGGAATACACGACGAATCTGGTCCGAAGGCTCATCCAGACGTTGTAGACGGGACGCCTCCGGCCAGATACGGTTTCGGCCAGAGCGGCAGGTCAGGCGCCGGAGGCCCCGAACTGCTTCGCGATCGCATCGGCATCTGCAGCATCGGTTTCCGGGAAATCGCGATACCCGGCTAGCACGTGAAGCGAGACGACGCGACGTATCTCATCGGGGTTCCCGCTGCGCAGAGCTGAAACCAGGGGCCCGTGGGGGCCGATCATCCGCGTCAGTTCCGCTTGCCCGCTGCTACGGCGCAGGCTGGCAAAAGCGAATAGCGGCGCAGTCAACGAATCCAGCGTCCGGTAGAGCGTACTGTTTCCCGAAAGCCTCCAGATGGCGCGGTGGAACGCCAGGTCGGCTTTCGCCGACTCGAAATACGCGTTCCGGCTGACGGCGCCGAGGATGCCTTGCGCCAGTTGCTCGAGTTCCAGAAAGTCCTTCGCCGAGCAATTCCTGGCACTCTCAACCGCCGCCAATTGCTCGAGCACCAAACGAATGGTCAGCCGTTCCCGGACCGCTTCCCTGCTGAGTTTCGTGACCGTGGTGCTGACATTGGGAATACGCGTAACAAGGCCGACGTGCTCCAGTTCCAGCAGGCCCTCGCGGACAGTCGCCTGACTAACCTGGAACTCCTTCGCCAGTTGCGTTTCCCGCAACGCCTCTCCAGGCTGAAACCTTCCGCTGAAGATCGCGTCCCGTAAGGCCCCGACTACCAGAGAGCGCAAGCTACCTGTTTTGAGCGGGGCCAGTTGCCCATAGGTCTCGATCATGAGAATCGATCTTATCCCATTGGGCTTCCAAAAACCTTCTTATTATCGTTAACGATGATGGCGCTCGATGGTGTTGTCATCCGGAACGCCGCGGCTAGAGCACGCGCCGCCGCCACTCAACTGCACGCTGGGAGGACGAACACGGGCCTAAACCCGGCTCATCATCTGCTGGAGCGCCTTGCGCGCGAGTTGGAGTCCTGCCACCTGAGGGCCATCGTAATAGAGGATTTCGGCAGCAAAGAGTTTGTCATAACCGGCAATGGAGAGGTGCTCAAACAAGCGGACAAAATCGATGATGCCAGTCCCCGGCACATGGTGGTCCTGCCAGTCCCTCGCTCGGACATCATGAACGTGGCAGTGGAACAATTTCGGCCCGAGGCCCTTGACCACCTCAATGAGCAAGTCGTTGTAGCGCTGAATACCTCTGGCGCTTCCGAGGTCGGCATCGGCAACACCGAGGTCATGGCGGAAGAACCCGATATGGCCCACATCGACGGTTCCGCCAACGTTTCCGCGATCTACTGCCTCGATGAGGTCGAGGTATTCGCCCACGCGGTAAGGGCGCGTGGTTTCAATGCCGATCCTCACACCGTGACTGGCCGCGCGGTCACCAAGCTCCCGGTAGAAGCCAATGAGATCGGTTCGTGCATCACCGAACGAGAGCCCCTTTTCGCTGGCGAGGTGGACGGTGGCAACACTGGCCTGCCAAAACCCACTGTCGTCCACGGATCGGAGGAGTTCGCGGCGGGACTTCTCGCGCAGCGCGACATCGGCGGCGATGGGACGGAAATCGGGGTAGTACGGCAGGTGGGTGGATACGTGCCGGAACCGTTTGACGAGCGTCTTGAGGCGAGCCCTGTCGCTGGCGCCAAGCTGGTCCACAACGGCGAAGGGATAGGTGTCGCCCGCCGGACCGGTCTTCTCCGCGAAAGTGGCAATTTCGACTCCACTGAATCCGAGGTCGAAGATCTTCTGAAGCGTGCCCTCGAAGCCCAAGTTAGTGAGGCAGCAACCAGCCGCCGTTAGCTGCGATGGTCCGGCTGGCGCCGCTTGGGCAACGAACCCGGTTGCGAGGCTCCCGGCGGTCAGATTACGTAGAAACTCGCGACGATGCATGGTGTGTTCCATTGAGATTGTTCGCCGCGCTTAACCAACGGGTGCAGTCGGTGGGCACCGCACGACAAAGCGATTGTAGCGCGGCGGCCTACCTCTGAGCGCGCGGAGGCGTTGGCGGGGGAAAGTGCCTGCCTCTCGACGGGGATCAGGTTGGTCTAAACGATCGGTTGCCGGGCATCGAACTTGCAGATCTACTATTATCGTTAACGATGATCGGTGACGCTGAACGCCGTGCGGTGGTGGCTGCTGGATCGATAAGGGGGAATTTCCCGTTCACCCCGGCTCATGGAAGGGAGTAAGGCCCGAAATGAGCTTGTGCATCTCCCTCGCATCGTGCGAACCCTTCCGTCGCCGTCCGGGGCGGCACACCCCCGTAGCAGCGGCGGGCAGAACCTATCGATTTGCTTCTCGCCGATTTCGCTAACAGCCTCATGAAGAGCGTCCGAAAAGTTCCATACCGTCAATGTCCGGTACGTCGAGGATCCTCATCAAGGCTCCCGCCGCTGCTGGACACGGCCTTGAAGATGACGCCCGAACAGATGCTCGATTGGCGTACGTTCGAGAAGATCCGGTCCCTACTTCGTCAGGTGAAGCTGGACTTGAGCCTCGCCGCCGAAGCGGGAAATTGATAGCTGCCAGCCGTGCCGCCGCAATCTCGCGGCCGCCGGGCAGTGATGAAGTTCAAGAGTGCATTCAAAGAAAGGAACAGATACAGTGCGTCGAGTACTCAATCTAGTTTTCTCATTCGCGTTCGTCCTATTCGTTTTGTCGCCGTCGTCTGCACGGTGCCAGAACGTATCCGGCTCGATCAAGGGGACCGTGAACGACCCGGCCGCAGCGGCTGTGCCGGGTGCTCAGATTACCTTGGTAAACGGCTCAACGGGAGCAACCGTCAAAGCCACATCCAACCAGTCGGGAATATTCAATTTCCCGGCGGTAGCGGCGGGTACCTATACTCTGTCGGTTGAAGCAGCAGGCTTCCAGAAATATGTCCGCACCGAGATGCAGGTCACGGCCAGCGAGATTCGTGACTTGGGCGCCGTCACCTTGACGATTGGTGAGGTGAGACAGGCGGTCGAAGTCGTGGATACCGCCACGCCGCTGCAACTTGCGAGCGGCGAAAAGTCAGGTCTGCTCAGCGGGACCCAGATTAACGAATTGGCACTCAAGGGCCGCGACTTTCTTTCGCTGATGACCCTTATGCCGGGCGTTGTCGACAACGGCAATCAGGCTCGTAACACGACCTCGCCGGACGCCGTGCGCGGAATCTTCATCAACGGCGCCCGGTCGGACATGAAGAACATGACAGTGGATGGCATCTCGGCCATCGACACGGGCAGCAACGAGACCATTCACTATCAGCCCAACATGGACTCGATCGCCGAGGTCAAGGTGCTGACCTCGAATTACCAGGCCGAATACGGCAGGAGCGCGGGCGGGCTGATCAGCGTCATCACCAAGGGCGGAGGCCAGGAGTTCCACGGATCCGGGTGGTGGACCCACCGTCACGAGGGCTTCAATGCGAACGACTTCTTCCGCAACCGGACCGGCTTAACCAAGGCCCCGTACCGGTACAACATCGCCGGGTTCAGCGTTGGCGGCCCGGTTTACATCCCGGGCAAGTTCAACAGCGATCGCAGCAAGATCTTCTTCTTCGCATCGCAGGAATACACGCGGCAGTTCGTGGATTCCGGCAACCAATTCCGGAACATGCCGACGGTGGCCGAGCGAAACGGCGATTTTTCAAAAAGCTTCGACACGAATGGCAAGCTGCTGAAAATCATCGACCCGAACACCCGCGTGGCATTCCCGGACAACATCGTCCCGGTAAGCCGGATCAACCCCTTGGGGCAGTCATTCCTGAAGTTCTTTCCGGAACCGAACTACGTCGACCCCGATCCATCGCTTGTTTACCGCCAGAATTACAGGACCACCGGAAGCGGCGCCCACCCGAGGCGCAATGACATGGTTCGTATCGACCTGTATCCCACGGAGAAACTGCACGGCTCATTCCGATGGATCCACGATTACGACCTGGCGGAGTATCCGTTTGAACGGATGAATTTCGCATATACGACGATTCAGCACCCGAACCCGGGAACGGGCTATGGCGTCAACATGAGCTATACGATCCGGCCAAACCTCTTGAACGACTTCACGTTCGGCCACAGCAGCACGAACTGGGAATGGGCCTTCAAAGAGCCGGAGAAGGTAATGCGGACGGTAATTGGCAATATCCCGCAGTGGTTCCCGAACGACCTGACGTCCAGCCGCGAATCGGAAGTTATCGACTCCAAGATCATTCCTAACATCGCCTTCGGCGGCACGCCGGTCAACGCCCCAGCCGTCACGATCAACGACATGCAGCACGGCAACCTCGACCGCATCATGGCGTTCACGGACAACTTGAGCTGGGTCAAGGGAAGCCATAGCGTCAAGACCGGCATTTACCTGAACTATAAGAAGAAGATCCAGGTCCAGGGCAAGCAATGGAATGGCGCGTTCAACTTCGCCGCCGCCAGCAACAACCCCTTCGACTCGGGGAACGGATACGCCAACGCGCTGCTCGGCAATTTCAACACGTATACCGAGTCCACCAAGGGCATCAACTTCGACGCGCGCCACTTTGATTTGGAGTTTTACGTTCAGGACAACTGGCGTGTGACGCGCAAACTGAATCTCGACTACGGACTGCGGTTCTACCATCTGGCGCCACAGGTCGGCCTCGATTACTCGTTCGCGGCTTTCGATCCCTCTACCTACGACCGGGCGCAAGCCCCGCGCCTCTATACTCCGGCGTTCGACGCCAATCGGAAGCGCGTCGCGCAGGACCCTCTCACTGGCGCCATCGTGAATGCGTCGCTGATCGGGAAGTACGTGCCAAATTCGGGCAACTACGCGAACGGCATGAATGTTGGCGGCAAGAACGGCTACCCGTGGGGTCTCTACACGGTCCCACTGCTTTCAGCCGCGCCGCGTTTCGGTTTCGCCTATGACATCTTCGGGCAGGGCAAAACCGTCCTTCGCGGTGGTATTGGCGTGTTCCTCGACCGTGCGCGCCAGATGCTGAACGGCGGCACGGCGAACAACCCGCCGGTCGCCTATACGCCCACGGCTTTTTACGGCAACCTTGACACGTTCGCGCAGTCCACGGGCGTTCTCGGACCTACGAATGCTTCATTCGTCTTCCCCGCCGTGAAAGCGAAGCAGCAGTCGGTGACAAGCTTCAGCTTCGGCCTGCAGCACCAGTTGCCGCTCGCGGCCGT
>DATMXS010000360.1:0-2295 GCA_035561355.1 Bryobacteraceae bacterium
GACGATCTTCTTCCTCTTCATCACGCACTACAAGCTGCTCTATGACGACTGGCGCGGATACCTGATCGCCTTCTTCTCACTGCCGTACGTAGCTAACATCTACATGGGGCTGTTCGCGCAGACCAAGCTGGAGGCGACGAAAGATCGCTTTGGTGCAAAGGTCATCCAGCACGAGGCGGAGATCAAGAAATTGGAGAAGATGGAGAAACAAGAGCAGGTAAACCGGCAGGAAGACGAAACCGAAAAGCCCGCAGCTTGACGAAGAAAAATGCCGCCGGCGCCGGGTGCCCCAGGTTCGCGCCTTGCAGTTCGGCGCTAACCTGGGAAATGCTTCCCCTTCGAGCAATTGGGCTCTTTGGTTCACTCCCACTCGAACTTCACAATCCTGAGTCTCATTTTGAGTTTCGAGGTTTCGAGACAAACTCTTGGACGCGCTTCGCGCGGTCTTCACTCCGTCCCACCTTATCTCGCCAACAGAGGCGAGCGAAGATGGGGCACCTCGTTTCATTTACAACGTCAGGATGTGCAGACTACACTCTTGCACGAAGCGTGGGCCACCCGCCCGTCGCATCAGAAAGGCGTCTGCGGCAGGCACCACTGTGTATGTGTACGAGGGAGCAAATGTAGCATCCGAGTACACGAGCCAAGGTGGTCGACTTGCCAGATACACCTTTGGCCTGGGTGTAGATGAACCACTGGCAATGGACCGCAGCGGAGCCACATCGTACTACCACGCGGACGCTCTGGGTACGATAACGTCACTGACGGATTCCCTGGGCTCTGCTGTAGCTGCCTACACCTACAGCTCATTCGGTCTGCCGATGTCACCGTCTGGCAATATCGTGAATCCGTACCGATTCACTGGACGCGAGTGGGATAAGGAGACGGGTCTCTATTACTATCGCGCCAGGTACTACGAGCCCAACGTCGGAAGGTTCATCTCCGAAGACCCAGCAGGATTCGGCGGCGGAATCAACTATTACGCCTACGTCAAAAACGACCCAGTCGACTTCATAGACCCCACGGGATTGAAATGCTGGCAGTCTTCTCCTTGGATAGAGATCCCGAGCCTATGGGGTCCCAACGGACCAAAACCATATTTGACAATCGTAGACGGCGTGAACTGGGTGAGAACCGGATGGAAATATTCCGGCCTCGGCATCGACAAGACGCACTGCATATGTGAGTGGGTCGCCTCCCACACACGGGTCCGAAAGTTCTACCGCGTTACGGTTACGGAGCAGGCGCAATTCACATGCGACTGTCCTGCTAGCACGGAGTACAGAACACGGGAGCGCACCAAGGAATACGAAATTGATGGTCCCGGAGTTGAGATTTGGCCTTCGCAACATGGGACAAGCACCGGCCCAACGTTTCAATTAAGCGACAAAGTAGGTATGCATCCTGTGAACAAGGACAATGTCATGTGCGGGTGTCTGCCACCGGCGCCCTGATAGGAGGAGAGTAATGACGAGAATTGGAATTGCTCTACTTGCAGCCCTTCTCGCGTTTGCCGGAACTAATTGTTCGGCGGGCATTCCGGCGCAGCACGGGACCGCCTCAGTAGATTGGAACGCTGAACTTCAGAAGGCGCGAGCGGAGATACAGCAGAATCCAAATTCTGCCTTCTGGCATAACCAAGCTGGGGTGGCCTATGACGCGCTAGGCGACTTTGAAAGTGCAGTAAAAGAGCTCAAAACCGCAGCCGCCCTGGATGCTTCAAATCCAGCACACGATTATGCTCTGTATGCTCTCTACAAGAGGAAAGCGACGCTCGATCAACAACGTGAAGTATTGCTCGATGCTCTCGAACGTGATCCCTCAAATCCTGTTGGTCGTTTCGAATTCGCTTCCATTCTCGAAAGGGAGAAACATTGGGCAGATTCTCTCAGGGAATATCGCGAAGCTAAGCGCCTTGCCGCCAACGTGAAAGGGGCCGAATACATTGATCCGAGGGGCAATCCGTTCCCTGTCAGTGGCGTCCGCGTGGAAGTAGACAAAGCCATCGATAGAGTTGCCAAACTGGGCGCCTCCAGAAAGTGATGGCCGGCGGGTGGCCCATATCTCGCATTACGAAAACCCTGAGGGTGCCCCACATCTGCCTGAAGTTGGCAGATGTGGGTCTTTTCATTCGCGATTCCCCCGACCTGTTGTTAGCATGCGTCCGTGCCGTACGGCAATGTCGCTTTTCAACCCAACGATCCGCTTTGGCTGCCATTTCTTTCCTGATCTCGTCTCCGACATCTAATACCATATGTACTTTAGAAACAAGGAACCTTATGAAAACAACAATAC
>DATMXS010000361.1:0-8533 GCA_035561355.1 Bryobacteraceae bacterium
ATGGCGCGAGAGATGATCCTGGCCGGGGAGTACAAGCCGCTCATCGACTACGAGTCGCTTGGAAAAGATGCGGCGCTCTCAATTCCAACGCCTGACCACTACCTGCCGCTCCTCTATGTACTCGCGACCAGGCAAAACAGGGAGGACGTCACGTTTCCAGTCGAAGGCGTCGATGGCGGATCGATTTCCATGCTGGCCGCGAAGGTCGGATAGCGAGCCGGAGCAGCTAACCGTCCGGCCCCTGCAGAGAAGGAATTACTCAGATAATCTCTCTTCAAGCGAAACGTCACCTCACCAACAATCAACGATTTTCATCTGTTTATCAGGAGATTGTATGAGCACGGAAGAGAATCTCGATCTGATAAGAACGCTGGACGATTCCTGGAACGCGCAGGAGATGACGACATTCAGGAAGCGCCATGCCAAAGACTGCGTGGTCCGGTGGCCAAACCAACCTCCGACCCTCGGGATAGACGCGCATGAGCGGGAATCAATCGCTTTCTTTAAGACCTTTCCTGACCAGCACCTCGTGAACAATCCCTACAAGGTGATGTTTGGCCAAGGCGACTGGACCTGTACGATCGCCGAATTCACCGGAACAATGAAGGGTCCAATGACGACGGCGAACGGCCAGGTCCTTCAGCCGACGAACAAGAGCTTTAAAGTGGACTTCTGCACGGTCGCCCACTGGAAGAATGGTGAGATCATTGAGGAGAACTTGTTCTATGACCTAATGGGAATGCTGAAACAAATCGGCGTGCTGCCGTCGTAGGCCGGCCACGCCAACCGGCCCCTGCATTTTAGGCGGCGGGAGACAACGCCTAAACGGCCCGATCTCTGCACAGAACTTCAGATTTGAGAAGCATTCGTAAACTTGGAATCAGCTATGGCGCGTGCTCTTGCGAGTTCTGTGCCTCAGGGAAGAACTGGCGATGAGGCGCCAACCTTCCTTTCCTATCTGTCGTTCGCCTTCGCGCCAACGCTCCAGCTCAGTTTCGGATGTGCGGCCAACCACTTGGTAAGTATTACCGATCCCGCGTAAGTCAGTGCGAAGGCAAGGGTCCCTAAGGCGAATCGACCCAGCGCTGAGGACGCTGGTCCCGAACCGGTGTATTGCTTGAGCACCCGCATGATTAACACCAAGACCAAGCTGTGGGTTAGATAGAGGCCGAATGTATGTTTGCGAACATTGATGAACTTGGGCCAGGCGGGTTTCGACAGCTTCAAAAAGAGCATCACAACGACGATTGAGAATGCCTGGTTGCTGATGCGAAGCGCATTGAGCGGATCTACGCTTCCCAATGACCTCAAGTGATGCGCTTCTGCCAGGCACAAGGCCCACGCAAGTATCGCAAAGCAAAGCAGGAGCCAGGGTGGAAACTGCGACAGAAACCTTCTTACCTTCTCCCAATTCCGGGAGCTCCAGGCACCCAGCCAGAGATAACCCACAAAGCCAAATACTGCTGTCGAATGTTGACTTGGTATCCAGTGGCCATAGATGTTCGCAGCGTAGAACAATGCGGCACCGAGAAGCGCCCCTCCGAATCGCCAATCTTCTAGATAGCGCGCAAACGCCAGCATCATCGCCGAGGCCAGAAGCATATTTGGAACAAACCAGTATGCTGTATTGAATAAAGTCTGGAAGACTAGCGACGCAATTTCGTCGAAGGTAGGAAGTGCTTCCTGGAGTACCGCATGACCTACAACAAGCAAGCAGCAGTACGCCGCAATCCAGAACATCCAGGGCATGCACAGCCGGCGGAGACGCCTCTTTAAGTACTCCAAGCGCCCTCTTGCCTCCACGCGCTCACCCAAAAGAAATCCTGAGATGAAGAAGAAGCCGATGGTTCCGAACTTGGCGGCTTGTACAAACATCTCTGTCCCAAAGGGTAGTTCCAGCGCGGATCCAGCCGCAAAGACATAGCTGTGAATGAAGACGATCGCAAACATCGACCAGTGCCGGATGTTATTTACAAAGACGTGCTCGGCGCCGGAGGGCGTGGGGCGATGGTTGACGACCGACGCCACGATGGTTTGCTGAAGCGTTTCGGTCTCAATCACGTGTAAGTGATCTCGTATGTAGCCATTCTCGTGTCTACGACGTGTAAACGCGAGCAGTAACATAACACCGCATTTGCGAATGAGAAAGCCGGAATCGAATTGGCACGTGTGGCATGCGCTTCGCCGGGGTTTCGCGACGAACCTTCATGGCGTGGCGTTCAGGATAAGTAACAGGAATATTCCTGACTTGGAGCCGCCAGAACGACGGTCCTATTACACAGACATACAACCAGGACGCAACCGGCATCGCGGCGGGAAATCCAACCATACTCGCCGGCAACAGCGCATATCAGGCTGTGGGAATTGGCCAGCTCACACGAAGTACGGTACCAGCGGTACAGTACTCAGGGACCCAGGTTCTTTTGATGTTGAATTCAGAACGGAGAATGACATGACTCTTCGCATCAGCATCTTTGTGTTCGTGTTGGCGGTGGCCTCGATTCCCGCATTTCCACAGGAACAAAAACTGCATAAGACTACGGCTCCACAAACCTCGGCTGCATCCGGCAAGCAAATGTACACGGCGTACTGCGGTTCCTGTCACGGTACGAGCGGAAAAGGCGATGGCCCTGCCGCGTCGTCGTTGAAGACAACGCCGCCGGATCTCACAACGTTGAAGGCAAAAGCAAATGGGAAGTTTCCAGGCGCCCATGTTTACCAGGTCATCAAGGGCGACGCGAATACACCCGCGCACGGCTCAAAAGACATGCCCGTCTGGGGCCCTGTGTTCCTGCGACTCAGCGGCAGCCACGGTGCTGAAGTACACCAACGCATCGACAACCTGACCCGGTACATCGAGTCAATACAACATTGAAACATCGCAGCACGAATGGGGATCGCGACACTTTAGCTATGGAAGTCTGGTCAGAGCCAATTAGGCAGTTGGCGAAGAAGTACGGCGTCTCTGACGTCGCCATTCACAAACGCTGTAAAAGGTTGGGTATCACGCCTCCTGGTCGCGGCTACTGGGCAAAGCAAGCTCAACTGAGAGACGCTTGATCTATTCATTCGGTGCTGGGATCAACCTCGATTCGAATCAGATTCGGGATTCGGATGGTCGGTATGCAACCTAGGATCAAATCGAAAGAGTTCCATACCGACCGAGTGTTTCGATTCTTACTTTCGGGGAGCCGGCTTGGGCTTCCAGAAATCGGGGTCGGCCTTCACCCAAGCATCCGATGGGTAGCTCTCCCGCGGATTGAACATGAACAGATTCGTCTGGCTTGACTCAATGGATGCGGCCGCCAAGTCGCTGAGTTTTTTCATTCCTTCAGGCCCCAGCGCAGCTTCGAATTGCTTGCTCTGGGCAAAGCCACGATCGGTTTCCGCAAGGGATTTCATCGGGTTGAAAACCAGGTACTCCGAGCCTCCGTTGCCATATACCTTCTCAAATGTGGCCCAATGGGTATCTGAGATTTTCTCGTAAGCCGTCATGTACATCTTTACCAAATCGTCCCAGTCCTTCTGGTGTCCTGGCTTGACGTAAAAGACAGAAATTTCGAAATATCGCATGTGCGGAATGTCAACCGCGGCGGCGCGCAGGCTATAGTCCTCGCGATACATGAACGTGCCCGAATCGACGGAAGCGAGCATATCGCTATCGGCAAGGGAGGCACGCTCCAGAGCGCTTGTGAGCACGGAGTTCTTCATCGTGGCCAGGTTGTCCTTCTCCCACGCCTCGAATGAATCGTACCCAACCAGGAACAGCGAACGCGGAGGTCCTGACATGGAATCCACAGCCAGGTAGTGCTGCGGCCACTTTGCACCGGCGAACGCCGTAACGAACGCGCTCTCGGTCTTCTCATGCATCGAGCCCGTTCTTCCCGGCTTCACGAATTCGCGGATGATGGTGAGTACCTTCGGCGGAGGCGGCGGTGCTTCCTGGGCCGCAGCCAAACCAAGACATCCCAGCAGCAATGACGATCCCAACAGGAGCCCAGTGAGTCTTTTCATGTTGATCTCCTCGGTCAGAAGGTGGCTGGAACTGTTGGGAAGGATTGCAAGCTTCTCCCCCACAGGTTTGAACAGGTATGATGCCGGACAACAGCTCTCGAGCAGTACCCTCTACCAAGAAATGAGCGCGCCTCAGTTTTCGTGGCCGAGCGTTTCAAGGAATACTTCGATACTCGATCACGCCCACGGTGGATATGGCGGGCGAAACTCACCCAGCTGACCTGTCGCATTTCGGGCTAGAGAGTTTGGGACCTATCGTTGGAAGCTTAATTTCGAACGACCTATGCTCCGGTTCTTAGCGGCTCTTTGAAGAAATCGAGATAGAGGAGGCCCGAGCACTGGAATACCTTCGAGCCGGGCCAATTGCAGGCGCTCCCACTTAACTCGTTCTTCGTAGTGCCATCTCTGCAAGTAAACACCCAGCGCCCGGTATTCGTTTTCAACGGGCGGCGTTTGGCGACGGTACTCGTCGATGACCGAAGCGTAAACCGAAAGCCATTCTCTGACCGACGAAACAAGATCCGCATCTTTACGTGCAAGCTCGCAGACCCTGGCGGAATCAGACGGATCGTAAGCTTTGACCTGGATTACCAGATGCTCGGCTCGCAACGGGTTCACGAGAACTCCCGCGCCGAAATTCCAACGACGCAACTCGGCGAAGTTGCCAGTGGTCACGATTGGGCCGACACCGGTGAAATCACAAAGCACAACGGCATTCCCCACGGTCATTGCCTCTAGCGCGCAACGCGCTTTCGCAAACACAATGTCGTAGTGAGGCAGCACGTCTTCGGGAGTTTCCGTCGCGCTTCCCACTCCTGATCCCACTACGTCCAGGGGCAGGCCGAGTTGCCGGCACGCTTTTCGCACCGCAGGTAGATGAGTTTGGGAATTGGCGTAGTTGCTGAATACAACCGCACGGCGGGCGCGTGCGGGCAGCGGCTTTCTCTTGCGGAAGCGGTTGAGATCAACCGCATTCGCAATAATCCGTATCCGTTCCGGGGGCAAGCCGACTGCTTGTTCCACACGTTTCCGGCAGCGCTCGTCCACTGCTATGTACTGCATGATCCTTGGGAACACAGGCGGCTCGTCCAATCGATATGTCGCATCGTGTGAGACGTAGAGCGCCGGCGTTTTTGGAAATTGGAGCAATGCCTGGATCACGGGGAAGTGATGATGTCCATGAATCACATCGGGAGGTTCCGTGAGGTCGCGCAGATCGGACAAAACGGCCACTCCGGCGCGTTGCACTTCGCAGGCTATCGTGCCCAGTTTGGGAGAGTAGACGATCGGCAAATGCCCTTGCCGGAGCAACTCCAGTGCAAGGTCGCGAACCACTACCTCGGTACCTGTGTAGTGTTCCATGCAAGCGTTTGTGATCAGAATCCGCAGGGGCGTATTCACGTCGTGGATCACCCTTTCAACTGAGACATGCTCAGCAGAGATCAAATTGCGAGTGCCCCGCATTGCGGCTGAGATCTCTGCCTCGCGAGTCTGAACGATGCCACAGCAAAGATCAGCGCCAGAGCCGCGTCCGAGACAAGCGTCATCCCCACGGCAGCCTGTAGTCCGTAACGCGGAACCAAGACGATGTTCCCTATAATATTCAAGATCGCAACCGCCATTTGCAACGCCACACGAGTGCGTTGCTGATCGGCACCTGTCAACGTGTCTGCAAACAGATACTGAATTGCCTTGAGCATTGGGAGGAACGCCAGTTGTCGAAGTATCTCGACGCTCGGGGCATACTTCGGGCCGAGTACCCATGGGACCATTTGTGCGCCGGCGAGAAGAAGGAAGCCGGCCGCAATGGTGTAGCCCAGGGCGAGCGGTAGCAGTCTCAACGCGAACTTAGTGCTGTGGCGGACGCCCTCCTGCCCTTTGCGAAAGAAAACGGGGTATGTCACCGTGAGCAGAGCACTGACCGGAAGATACACCAGCGTCAGGACGCGGTAAGCGATTCCATAAATGCCGCAGTTCTCCAGCGTGGTGAATCTCGAAAGAATCAGCTTGTCTGCATCGTTGTTGATGGTCTGCGTACACGGACTGATGGCGAACCATAGTCCCTCTCTAAGATCGCTGACCCGGCCGAAGTGCATACTCTGGATTCTGCCGAATCGCTTGCGAGTTCCGGCGTGAACCGTGATTGCCGCCGCGAAAGAAATTAACAGGTAAGAAAGGGAGTATGTCGAAATCGATCGTGCGGCGGGAGTAAGCAGGAGCAGTATGAGGACTGCGGCCAGCTTCGTACAACTGGCGATGAGATTCACTTCCGTAACGAGACGGAACTGTTCGGTGCCCTGGTAGGCCTGCCCAACCAACTGGATCCATCGCGAGAACAGGAGGTCGCCAACAACGATGGCGATCAGCGCCGTCATCGGGACTGCGATTCCAATAAACATCCGAGCAGCCGCAATGGCGACAAGTGAAATCAGCAGGGAGGAATACAGCGCGGTTCCTGCAAGCCTTCGCCACTGCTCATTGGTTTGGTTCGGGTTGCGTGAAACGTTGCGGATGAACAGATTGCCCGCGCCGAATCCCACGAACGGCCCCATGATGCTCGTCAGGGCGCTTAAGGCGACGAGCAATCCCACATCCGTTACCGGCAACAAGCGCGCAAGAAGAATGAATGCCGCTGACTGCGGCAACAGAGAAAGCGAAGAGCCCAGGAGCGTCCACGCCCAGGAACGCCCCTGCCGATCCCAAATCCTAGTTCCCATGCTGAGCGCCGCTCACGACGGTTTGCGACGGCAGCAAATCCAGGCGCGCTTGCGGAAGTCCTATGAGTTGGCGAGCCTCAGAGGCGGTCGCCGGAGGACGCCCCATTTCGCGAGCGATCCGAGCTAAACGCTCCACCATCTGGAGGTTGTCAGCCAATTGCGTCTTTCTGCGATCGAAGTAGAGGTTGTCTTCGACTCCCACCCGGACATGGCCTCCAGCGGCAATCGACATGACATTGGCGTCGAGCTGATACTGGCCGAGTCCTCCAACTGCCCAAATCGAATTCTGGGGCAACATACTCACCATGTGTCCAAGGCCGACGAGGTCGAGCGGAGCCGCGCCAAGCGCGCCAAGGATCAAGTTGAAGTAATAGGGAGGACGTAGCGTTCCCTTGCTGATGAGATAGTTTGCAAAATTGATGAACCCGGCCTCGAATACCTCCATCTCTGGAACGGCGTTGGCGGCGTAGATGCGGGTAGCGAGTTCACGGATCACGTCCGGCGAGTTGACGCTGGCTTGCTTGGCGAAGTTCATTGAGCCGAGCGTGAGGCTGGCCATGTCGGGTCCGCTCTCAAGTGCGGCCGCGCGCGCGTCCACGCTTGGCACATAGCGCCCGCTCAGGGAAACACACACGATCATGTTTCCGCAGGCTTCGCGAACAGCTCCCACGAGGTCGCGGTATACCGCTGCCTCATAGCAGGGAGACTGATCCGCATTACGGGCATGTAGATGAATTATGGATGCACCGGCGTCCTGTACGCGCCTGGCGCAGTTCACGATTTCATGATGTGTCACCGGGAGGTGAGGAGTGTCGTTCTTGGTCACCACACAGCCGGTAATGGCTGCATTGATGATGAGAGCGTCGGCGGAACTCAAATCCACTCCTCTATCTTGACCTTTCCCACTACGCGCGCCGGATTACCGGCAACAATTGTCTTGTCCGGAACGTCGCGCGTTACCACCGAACCAGCGCCGACAAATGCGTTCTCCCCTATGGTGACTCCCGGCAGCAAGACGCTTCCCCCGCCAACGCGCGCAGCTCTGAGGATGCGGGGTGCAGAACGTTCAAAGGTCAGCGACGGTCGACGGTGGCAGATACGCTTGTCGTTCATCGTAATGACACGTGGCCCGCAGAAAACCTCGTCTTCAATGATCACACCGCGCGTGATATAGCCTCCACTCTGCAGCGAAACGAAGTCGCCGATCTGGACGTCGCCCTCGATATCCACATAGGATCCGATGGTACATCCCCGCCCGATCAAAGTCTGACTACGCACCATGACGAAGTTGCCCAAGCGCGTCTCAGTCCCAATGGTCACATCCGGGAAAATCACGCAGTATTGGCCTTGTTGCAGGGTCATAGCAGAAAAGCCTTTCAGTATCTTCGAGGAGGTTGATTTCGACAGCCACATTGTGGCTGTTCCGAGGAATTCCCTCAATAGAGAAAATACCAGGGGGAGGTTGAGGCGCTAAATCGCGACAGCTTCACTTCGTCATGTTCACTTGCTATCGTCGCGGGCCGGAACTGCAAGCGGGCGTGTGGCGGGTGGCCCTCGATAAGGGTGAAGGTTCTGTCAAGGGCAACACTTCACATCAGCGCTACGCGAGCAGGCCGCTGGTCATGCAGGAATTGTAAGTTGTTTGTTTTAAGCAGGGTAGAAGTATCTGGCGGAGAGGGGGGGATTCGAACCCCCGATACAGCTTTTGACCGTATAACGGTTTAGCAAACCGCCGCCTTCAGCCACTCGGCCACCTCTCCGCGAGGTTCGTGCAGTGTGCGGCAATTCGCATTATATCGGAT
>DATMXS010000362.1:0-25148 GCA_035561355.1 Bryobacteraceae bacterium
GCGCCGGACAGTCTATGGAAGCTCCGGACCGCGAGGCCCGCGCCGATAAGCGCCATCGATGCCAGAGCCACTTCCGTCACGACCAGCGCTGTGCGTCCGCGACGCGACCGCATCCCCTGGGTCCCGCTACGCCGGCCCTCCTTCAGGTTCTCGTTCACGCCGACGCTGTGCACCGTGATTGCCGGGATCACCGCTGCCAGCACTGCGGCGCCGACCGAAACCAGAACTGCAAATGCGAGAACGGTTCGATCCGGCGCAGTCTGGAGCAGCGGCTGCACCGCCATCCGAACGGTCGAATCGAGCGCCGGGAGCGCGTAATAGAGCGCGTCACCGAACCATTGCGCCAGCAGCACGCCCACAGCCGCGCCCGCGCCGCCGAGCAGCAGCGATTCCGCCATCAATTGCCGTACGATCCTTCCGCGTCCCGCCCCGAGCGCCATGCGTATTGCGAACTCGCGGCGGCGCGAGATGCAGCGTGCCATGAGAAGGTTTGCCACATTCGCGCAGGCGATCAGCAGTGCCAGCACACAAACGAACATCAGGATGCGGAGCGGGCCGCGCAACGGCGATTGCAGGCCGTAATGCGCCTGCCACATCGGCACGAGTGTGGCGCCGACGCCCTTGTGAGTGTCCGGGTACGCTGCGGCAATCCGGGCGGCTACAGTTCCCGCCTCGGCCCGCGCCTGCTCGATGGTTGCTCCCGGTTTCAGCCGGATGATCACGTCCAGGAATCGCGCGTTACGATCCTCGGCGGCCCACGTGTTCAGGCTTCCCGTCTCGATGACCATGCTGAGCGGCACCCACAAGTCCAGAGCCGCCCCGCCCACGGTTCCCCTGAACTCCGGTGGCGCTACGCCCACAATGGTGTACGTGTGTCCGTTCATCCGGGCGCTACGGCCCACTACTCGGGGATTCGCGCCGAAATGGGTCCGCCATAGCCGATGGCTGATCACGGCGACCGGATGTGCTCCCCGATCGTCGCGATCCTCTTGCGGCAGCAGCATCCGTCCGAGAAACGGCTTTACGCCGAGTACGGCGAAGAAATTTGCCGAAACCACCTGGCCGAGAACGCGCCTGGGGTGGTCGCCCGAGCCGATATTGAAGAACGCCAGGTGCGTCCCAACCACGCCCGATGCCGACGCCATGCTTCGTTGAAAGTCGCGGAAGTCGGGGTGGGGGCAGGACACGAGTCTGCTTCCGTTGGGCGCGACCGCTTCGAGCGCGGTCAGCTCGTGCGCGTTGGTCACGCCGGGCACGGGGTTCAGCAGAACCGCGTTGATCCAGCCGAAAACGGTGGTGTTCGCCGCGATGCCCAAGCCCAGCGTGAGGGCGGCGACAGCGGCAAATCCGGGGCTGCATCGAACGGTCCGGACGGCGACGCGCAAATCCTCGACGATGCTCCACATGTATGGTTGAGTCCGGTAACAAGACATGCAAGTCTGGAACCACACTCAAGTCACTGATTGTACGTTGTCGGCCGGCTCTGACGTGTCCGTTCCTGGCGCCGCGCTTCGCAAAACCGGACACGACGGACGGCGCGATCCGGTCCGGGCCGGCGCCAATACTGCCTGAGTCGATTTGGCTTAGTAGGCAATCGCCGCGTCAGCCGACCTCGCGGCCCGCTACAATGGCGTATCTTCGGGAGGAACCGTATGAGAACCGTTTCGATCGCACTCTTCGCATCCATCGCGCTGCTCGCTGTCGCGCAGCCCGCGGCCGCGGCGAAGCCCATCCGCGCCATGATCCTCGATGGCGAGCAGGGCGGGCCTTATCACGCGTGGCAGGAAACTACCCCGTACCTGAAGAAGATGCTCGATGAGGCAGGCATCTTTCAGGTGGAGGTCGTCACCGCGCCCCCAGCCGGCAGCGACTTCTCAACGTTCAGACCCGACTGGGGCAAATATCAGGTTATCGTCGCGAATTACGACGTTCCCGACGAGCGGTGGCCCGCGGAGTTGAAGGCGTCCTTTGAGAGCTATATGCGAAAAGGCGGCGGACTTGTATCGGTCCACGCGGCAGACAACGCGTTTCCCGCTTGGCGCGCCTACAACCTCATGATCGGAATCGGCGGCTGGCGCGGGCGCGACGAGAAGGCCGGCCCGCTCTGGTATTACAAGGACGGCAAGCTGGCTTCCGACCCCACTCCCGGCAAGGCCGGCAGCCACGGCGCCCGCAAGCCCTTCAAGATCGTCAACCGCGACGCGAAGCACCCCATCACCAAGGGACTTCCGCAGACCTGGATGCACGTGCCTGACGAACTCTACGCCACCCTGCGTGGTCCGGGCGAGAACATGACGGTCCTCTCCACCGCGTACTCCGACGCATCCAACAAAGGCACGAGCCGCGATGAACCCATCCTCATGGTGATCAACTTCGACAAGGGGCGCGTCTTCCACACCACTCTCGGACATGACATCGCCGCAATGAACAGCGTCGGCTTCATTGCGACATACCAACGTGGAACCGAGTGGGCCGCAACCGGCAAAGTGAAGCAGAAGGTCCCGGCCGATTTCCCGACGGCGGACAAGGCCACCAGCCGCCCGGAGTACAATCCGCCGGCCGGTTGGGTATCGCCCGGCGGCGCGCCGAGAAAGCCCGCCGCGACGCCGAAGCAAAACTGAGGTTTTCGGCCAGTATCGAGTCTACTTCTTGTTCTCGGCGCCGCGCCTGCCCTGCGCTGCTGCGGTGCTTTAAGCTAGCCGAATTCTGCCCAAACTACCGTATGATCCGAAGCTCCCGGCGCCCGCCTCGGAGCCATGTCCACGTCCGCAGCGCGGCATGTCTGGGCGAGCGGCGCCGTGGCAAGGATGTGGTCAATCCTCCAGCCCCAGTTGTTCTCGAGCGCATTACGGAAGTAGTCCCAGTACGTGTACTGCACGCGCTCCGGGTGGAGCTTCCTGAAGACGTCCGTGAAGCCCCAGGCGACGGCCTCCTTGTAGGCATTCCGCGCGTCGATGTGGAAATCGACGTCGTTCACCCGCTTGTCCGGGTGGTACACATCGATGGGCTCCGGCGCGACGTTCAGGTCGCCGAGCCAGATGGCTGGTTTATCAGGGTCGAGCCGCTCCTCGAAGTAACGCCGAATGCGCTGGAACCACGCCAGCTTGAAAGCGTACTTGTCCGACGTGATCTTATAGCCCTGCGGGACATACGTGTTGATGATTGAGACGCCCTCAACCACCGTACAGAGGATCCGATCGTCTTCGCTGTCGGGTCCTTCACAGAGGCCGTGGAAAACACATTCCGGCTCGGCGCGCGTCAGGGTGGCCACGCCGTTGTAGCTCTTCCGCCCGCGGAACGAGACGTGATACCCGGCCGCCGTCATAGCCAGCACCGGAAACTCAGCGTCATCGACCTTCGTTTCCTGCAAACACATCACATCAGGCTGGTGCTGCTCCAGCCAGTCAGTAAGCAGCGGCAACCGCCTTCGAACCGAATTCACGTTCCATGTAGCGATCTTCATATCGGACGTCCCAGCAGCAGCCGCCAGCCGGCGGAACTGGTCTACGTTCAGATGATACCTGTTGAGCGCGGCTTCAGATTGAATTGTTCCGTGGCGCTCTCTGGAAATCCATCAGCCGAAATTCACCCGGCGCCAACTCGACCGGATCGCTTTCGCCATCGCGGTGCAGACGGCACTTGTGGGCCGCTTTGAAATCGATATTCTGCAAACAGATCTTGCCGGCTTTAGGGAAATAGGAATACGAGACAAAGTCGCAGTCGCGGATCGCACCTTCCCCTTCGCTGCTGATCCATACGCGGCCCTGCGTCCGGCGGGCGATCGCTTGATAGATCGTTCCAATCAGGCCTTTGGAGTCGAGAGTGCTGCCAGGCCCCTCGTCGGTGTTCATCGCGCCGGGGTAGGCCCAGGAGTTGAGGAAGTAGACGGTCCCCTTCCCGCACTTGCGGCGCAGGAGCACGGGGTACATCTCCTCGTCGTCCACCACCAATGCCTCGGCTTGCGGATCCGTGATCTCAATGTCCGCCATGCACGTCGTCATGATGCCCCAGCGACGGGGCAAAACGAACCCGAGTTCGCCCTTCTTGTCCGGCGCCGTCGCCCAGTAATAGCGCCGGCCGCGGCCCTTGACCTTTACGCCGCAGAGCTCGGAGAAATCGCCCTGGTTGACGAGCTCATCGACCGTGTAGGACGTGTAATTGCGCGTGATATTCGTCGAGAGGTGCGGAATCGAGATGAACAGCGTGCCGCCCGACCGGACGTACTGTGTCAGCAGTTCGTACTGATGGACCGAAGCCGTGTTCCAGCCAGCAAACAGGAGCGCCTTGTAATTGGCGCTCAGGAAATCAGCCGAAATTCGGTCTTCCGCGAAGGTGACGATATCCACCATGCCATACGGAGTGCCCGAAAGGAAGCGGTTCACGTGGGGAGCCAGCACCGGAGGCCGCGGGTAGAAGACATCCTTAACGATGTTCCAGCCTCGCTCCGGCGCGCCCTCAAACCATGCCGGGTTCTGATCCGCGAGCATGAAGGCGCCCGCGATTGCGGAATTGGGGCTGTGCTCGTGTCCGCTCAGGTCGTAATTCCCCTTCGCGATTGCGATTGTCGTTTCCGGCTGTCCCTCCGGCGTGCCATTGGCTTTCACGAAATCGTAGAAATCCGAGATCACCTTCCGGTATCGCCGCGCGACAGGCGAATGGTAATCCACCTTGTGGAAGGTCTTCTGCGCCTCCTTCACGTGGGGCGCCACGACGTACGGGTCGGTCTTATTGATGCTGCCCAGTTCCAGGCGGGGCGTCTCGAACATCGGCGAGTCCGTGCAGAGTTGCGCCTGCAGAAACCAGTTGCCGCTTTCGTTGATGACGATCTTGCTGCCGGCCATGTACTTCTGATACATGGCCGCCTTCAGCAGATCGAATTTGTGTTCGCTGCTGTAGGGGATCCAGGAGTAATGCTCATGCGCGAGGTGTGAGCCCCAGATGGGGAGATCGAACTGCCGGTACAGACCGCGAGACAGCGATGACGCGATGTTCAGGTGGCTGAATGCAAAGTCCTCGACGAGCGGAATGTCCGCGCCGGCCACGATTTCATAATCGATATAGAAGTTGATGCTGGTGGCCATCACGTTGCCCCAGCCCGTGGCGTGGCGCTGATCGACATGCTCGCGCACGCGCCGGATGAAGTCGTCGGCAAGCGTCTTCAGATTGATCCTGGACAGGTCCTGACCTTTCAGGTGTGCTTCCTCGAGCCTGAAGGTGAAGATCTCGCCCATGTCGTAGCCGAGGTAGTGGTCACCCGCTTCCGCGAAGCGTTTGGACCACTGAGGCCTTGCCTGGGTGTAAAGCAGGATCGTGTAGATGCCCTTCTCCGCGGCTTTCTTCACGAATTTGTGGACGCCTGCGCCGAATCGCTCCGAGTGCTTCTTCGCCTCCGGCCACTCGGCCACGGTGAGATTCTTCCCGCGCTCCCAATCCGGCTCCGGCGCCTTGATCCCAAGGTCCTCGAGCGCGTGAAATCGCGCGAATTGAATCGGAGACCGTCCTCCGCTGAAGCCCCAGTACTGCGCGAGGTTGCCCTGGTTATCTTCGACGACCTTATCGAGCATTTCCAGCGGAGAGTAGCTTTGAGGCACCCAGCAGGTGTGCACGCGGCCGGAAACCGTCAAGTATCCTGCGACCGTGTTGTAGATACCCGAGCCGACAAACATGCCGCAAGGCGGCAGCGCGATCTTCGGCCGGCGACTCACAGGGGTCGCATCACCCGGCTTTTCAATGAGCGTTCCCTCTACCGCGGCGCCATGCGCCGGGTTCGCAGCCAATGCCGCCGCACCGATGAAATGCCTGCGGGATATCATCTCGCCTCCTGCCTCGACCCGGATGTTGAGTGGGAATTGTTGCACGTGCAAAAAGGGATCCGGCGGCCGGACTGGCCGTCCGCCGGATCGAAGGGTTAGTCAGATCAACCTAGAAGTGGAGGCGCAGTGTGTACTGCATCTCTCTCCCGAGGTTGCTCTGCCCGGTGCTGCGACCGAACAGCGAACTGCGGACGTCGTTATTCGGCATCGTGGACAGGAAGTGGTTCGTAAGGTTGAACGCATCCATGCGGAGTTCGAAGCGTGTCCGTTCCGTCAGGTAGAAGTTCTTGGCCAGCGTGCTGTCCAGGTTCCACGTGAGCGGTCCGGTCAGTCCGTCGTAGTAGAACGGATTGGTCCGCAGGGTGTAGGCGTTTTCAGGAGCAAACGCCTGCGTGTTGAACCAGCGGTCCCGGCTGGGGTTGCCGGTTCTCGGATCGCCGTTGACCTTCAGCGTGCCGAACTTGATCAGGTTTCCGCTGTTGAACTGGAACAGGTGGCTGGTGGTCCAACCGCCGAGGATCGCATCAAGCACCGGGTGCATATGGCTCCCGAAAGCGCGTCCCTTGCCGAACGGCAGTTCCCAGAAAGGCGCGACGGTCAACTTGTGGCGGAATGCGCCGGTATCGAGCATCGTGTAATCCCGCGTGTAGCGCGCAACGTCGGTGAAGTACTGGTCGGCCAGGTTGCGGCTGTAGTTGTACCCGACATTGAACGTCAGGCCTTGCGCGAGTGCCTTCTGCGCTTTGATCTGAAGCGAGCGGTACCGGTCGTCAGCCCCGGGCGTGTACATCTGCGTGAGGGCGCCGTACTGAGGATAGGGCTTCAGCAGGTTGGAAAGAGGCGTCGTCTTCTGATACCGCAGCGAACCGGGGAACAGATCCGGCGTGAGGTATTGATAGAAGGGATTCGCCACTGACTGGCCCAGTTCGGCCTTGTACGTGTAGTTGAGCCACGGGTTCATCATGTTGTCCAACTGGTTCGCAACTACACCACCGAAGGAATCGGCAATTGGCAGATCGCGGCCGAAACTGAAGAACGCGGTCACGTCCATGCGGACCTGCCACGGCAGCTCCCGCTGGAAGCTCAGGTTGAAGCGATCGGTGATCGGCTGTTTCGGGTACTGGTTGTAATACGTGACCGCGGAGCCCAACTGGCTGTAACGGCCGCGCGCCGTCCCCACCGGATCAAGCACGGGATTGGTGGCGGGGAAGGGATTGCTAAGTTGCGTTTGCGGGACGCCGGCGATAGGCGCCAGAATGTCCGTCCGCTGGCTGAAACCGGCGCTCGGCAGGTTCCAGTTGGGACCGAGGGCCGTCTGGAACGGGACCGCGTAACGCGCGAAACCGAACCGGATACTGGTCTTGTCATCGACGCGATAGGCCAGGCCGATGCGCGGCAGAAAAATGTTCTTCTGCGAGTGAAACATCCTGGGGTTCTGCTCATCCAGGAATTGCAGTGCGCCGTTGAAAACCGGCGGGAACCCGCCATATTTCGTAGTGGACGGGAACACGGGCGGGGTCGACTTGAATTCGGGAATCGGGCTGCTCAGATCGAGATTCCGCACCAGCTTGTAATACTTCTCGGTGGGAGCCTGGTCATATTCCCAGCGCAGGCCGAGGTTGACGGTCAGGTTGCGGGTGAGCTTCCAGTCATCCTGGAAGAACAGCCCGACATTGTTCGATATCGTCCAGACGCGAGAGGCGTAATTCGTGTAGCCGGAGGAAGGATATCCCAACAGCAGGGTCGCCCAGTTATCACCGCTCACGTCTGTCGGCGAGGCGATGTAAGTCGAGGACGTCAACTGGCTGTCGAAATTGAACTTGCCCCAATCCGGCAGACCGCTATTTGAGGAGTAATGCGAAACCTTTCCGCCCACCTTCACATAGTGGCTGCCGGACTGCTTCATGAGCATTGCCGACCAGGAAGTCTGGCGAGGCTGCAAATCCCAACTGCCCTGGTTGCCGAACGAAGCTCCGCCCACGCCGAACGCCGGGAAGTAAATCTCCTGGTTGGCGGACAGACTCTGCTTATACCAGTCGCTGTTCTGCCAGATCTCCTTCCACATGGCCTCGTCGGTCTTGGCGGCGGGGAGATCCAGAGTGTCGGCGGAGCGGATGTAACCGAACCGGAAGCTGACGAAAGTCGTGGGGCTCAAGGTGCCGTCCACAGTCGCCGCCGCGTTCATGGCATACATCTTGGCTGCGCCGCCGTTCATGTACGCCGGGCTATCCACCAGCAGGTCAGGATTCTGCCATTGGTTCTGGCGGCTGTAGCGTCCGAAGACCCGCCAACTGTCGTTCAAGTTGTAGTCGCCGCGGGTCGAGAGGTTCGTGTAAGGATTCCCCACGGACGGGCTGATCTTGAAGTTGTTCGCGCCGGTGAACGGATTGTCGCCCGGATTGTTGGGCTGCCATACATACTTCATGAACGCAGCCGCGGACGGATCGATGCGGTTGGACGGGAGTTTGTTCCCGGGGAACGGCATCCGGGTCGCGGTGTTGCCGTCGGTAACCGTGGTCATCGGGTCATAGATGGTCCTGAGCCCGCCATACATGTTCTTCGATTGTGAGAAGTCGCCAGCCCGCTCGAGATTGCTCGGAAGCGTCATGCTCTCCATGCCGCCGGACTGCGAGGCTTTCCACTGCTCATAGCTCAAGAACCAGAAGGCCTTGTTTTTGCCATTGAACACTTTGGGAATGTAGGCCGGGCCGCCGAGCGCTGTCCCGAAAATGTGGTTGCGCGCGTCGCTGGGCCTGCGGGTGATAGCATTCGGAACCGCGTTGAAGTAGGGGTTGCGGCCGTAGTAGTAAGCGCTGCCGCGCAGGTCATTGGTGCCGGTCTTCATCGCGATGCTGATCGCCGCACCGCCGCTGTTCCCGTACTCAGCGTCCACGGGGTTCTGCAGAACGACGACTTCCTGCACAGCATCCATGGATGGCGCGTAGGAGCCGCGCTGTTCGACGCGCGTATCAACGCCGTCGAGCAGCAGTTGGTTCCGTCCGCCGGTCGCGCCGCCGACGTTCATCGCGTTCTGGCTGATTTGATAGAAGGGGAAGTTCTGCGAGGTGTCCATGGTGCCCGCGCCGTACCTATTCACGACCGCGGGTTCCAGCATTGCGAGCGCGTAGGGGCTACGGGCGATCACCGGCATCTGGTCCATCAGCTTGCCATTGATGGTTCCCGACATCGATCCGCTGTTGAACTCCACACTTGTCGCATCAGCAGTGACTTCGACCGTATCGGTCACCATCCCGAGTGCAAGCTGAGCATCGACCGTGAGGTCGGCGCGGGTTTGGACCAGGATGCCGGTCTGCGCGTACTTCTTGAATCCGGGCGCCTCCGCGGTAATCATGTAGGTGCCGGGCTGAACGAGGTCGAACAGGTAAAGGCCCCGCTCGTTCGTTTTTCGGGTCGTGAAAACGCCCGTACCCTCGTTGGTAAGGACAACATCCGCTGCCACCACGCCCGCCTTCGAGGGATCTGTGACAAACCCCTGCACTCTGGCGCGATATTCCTGCGCCAGCAGGGGGCTGGCGCTCCAAGCGAAAGCCAGGACCAGGGCACAGATCAGCGAAGCAGCAGCCGATCTCTTCCCGGGGTCAGGCTTGATCCCGATTTTGCGATTCATCCTATTGAATTCTCCTGTCAACGTAGACAATTAGGCCCATGTAAGCTAACTGCAACTTATTACTGAAGCTTCGACATACTGCTCGGTACAGATCTCCGTCACACATCGTTCGCCTCCCCGTATGCACGGACTTCGAAGACCCGCGCCATCGGCACACCGTTGGTTGCTTCCACGGTGAGCCGCAGCGCGGATGCCTCCACTTCGGGAAAGCGGTGGATCCGCCGGCGGTGGTAGTTGCCCTGAACGGAGGCAACTGTTCTGCCGTCCACTTCCAGACGGTAGTCGCGTACGCACTCCGGATAGCGGAACAGCGGGAGCGTCGAGCGGCGATTGGCGTCGGTGTCGAACGTAAGCTGGACAAGACTCAGGCGTTGGGGCCGATTCCATTTCAATTCCAGCCACGCCGGCAGCCCGTGTTTCGGGTCGGAAAGCCAGACGTTGGTCCAGCGGTCCGGGCGATTCGTGCCCCGATTCACGTTCTCCGCGCCGTACGGCTGCGATGCGGGAGACAGGCGCATGCTCAGCGAACATCCCTTCGTAAGAGGCCGCCACCGGGTCCGACCGGGCAGACTCGCGGGGGTAACGCCCACCGGAGTCAGGCTCGGTTTTCCCTCCTGATCCTTGTTACCGAGCCAGAACAAGCCCGGCGCTGCCTTCAACTCGACCGCGTACAGACTGCCAGGCCGCACGGCCGCATTCAGCGAGAAACGCACCCACGAACGCCCGGGCGGGACCACAGCCGAGGTCTGTTTCAGATGCTCAGTGGGGCGGAAATCCCAAACGTACGGAACCGGACGGACGGCCAGGGCGACGCGCGTTGAGGTCAGCCCGGGGTTCTCGAGCAGCAGTTCGACAAAGTCTATCCGGCCTGCGGAGACCGGCACGATCTGAGCGTGCGGGGTCGCCAGGTCGAACCGGTCTTCCGCCTCGGGCCACACCAGAGCCATCGCGTTGCTGGCGGTCGCGACGGCCTTGCGGGCTAGATCGAGCGGGTCTTCGTTGGCAATCCCCGGGATGTGCCCGTCACCGCGAAGGATCACCTGTTGAACTTCCGCGGCATGTTTGCGAGCTGTCTCACGCGGCAATGCGCCGTGCCGCTTGCACACGGCGGCGGCGGCCCCGACGGCCTGGCCGACGATCGAGCCCGTCCTCAATACACGGCTCGACGAAAACGCCACGTAAGAGCAGGAGATCGGCCGGCCGCACATCAGCAGGTTGTCGATGGTCCGCGAATACAGGGAGCGCAGCGGAATGGGGTAGACCTGCGTTCCGAGCCGGTCCCAGTCATCCATCGGGATCAGGTCGGGCGGCCGCTCCAGCGCGAGCACGCCACCGGGAGAGTGGATGTCGATTTCCCAGCAGCCGTATGCCATAGCGTCCGGCAGCACCTTGGGATCCTGCACATCGGCCTGGGTGACTACGTAATCGCCGAGGATCCGGCGAGCTTCGCGCTTGTACGGAACGAACCCGACGAACTCCAGGGCATAATTGTCGGCATAGTCGGGACCCCTGTTCTTCAGCGCGTCCCAGCCGCCGAGAATCGTCCGGAGCAGGTCGTGTCGGATCTTGTCGTTGTCGCGGATCTGGTGGTGCGGAAGGCCCACTTCCATCCACCACTGGCCGACTTCGGGGTCCATCCAGCGCCCGTTCAGGTCATCGAGCGACTTGAAATGCCTGGCCCAGGGCACGGGGGCGAAAGGGACCTTGTGCCCCGTGTTAAACGCGCGGTAATACAGCGTGTTGCCCATACTGGGAGGCTCTTCCTGGTCCGGGGCGAGCGGTTCGCCGTAACGGCTTTTCGGGTCGCGCCCCCAGTGGAAGTCGGCGCCGGCCTTGGCGGCGAGCACTCCGTCGCCGGTCGCGTCAACGAAAAGCGGGGCTGTAAAAACGAACTCCTTTTCGGTATCGAGCTGGAACGCCTCGACCGCTTCGATCCGGCTCGCTCCGCGTTTGCGGACACGTGCCATATGCGTATTGAGGAACACGGTGAGATTGGGTTCGCGCAGCGCCCATTCGTAGAGCACCAGGTCCCAATCGCAGTTCAGGTATCCGTCCGCGGCGGGAACGTAGCTACGTTTTCGCTCTTCGACGTGGAACTCGTCGTTGAGCCCGCCTTCCCTGATCCAACAGTGATAGCGGGAATTGTCCTCCGGGTATAGCCGGACCTCGCTGGAGGAGTTCCCTCCCAGCATAGGACGGTTGTGAACGAGCGCGACGCGGACGCCGTTCCGGGCCGCGCTGATGGCGCAGCTCGTACCCGCGATGCCGCCCCCCACTACTACAAGGTCGAAGGACTTGTTCGAAGGGGCGTCCACGCCGGCTTGGGTAGCCGCCGGACTGATCTCCTGGGCCGCGGCGGGCGCCGCCGATCCCGTCAGCATGCTGAATGCGGTGCGAAAGAAGTCCCGCCGAAGAATCCAGAACACAATTTCCTATCTGGGCAAATCATGCGCAGAGGCGGGACGTAGTCCCCTCTTCCGGCGCTCGCCGATGCCCGCGTTCGGTCGATCCGCAGCCGAGGCCGGTACTGCACCCCACCTGGGAGAAGCAAGTATCGCGTTCGGAAGAGAAGGAGCCAAGCACAGCCTTGTCAATTTGATGTTGATTGTTAAGCGGCCTACATTCAGCAGCTTGGCTGCGTTCATGACACTGTCACGAGTGCGTCACACGTCCGTTATACTCGGTCAGAGGATGTCCGCAGCCCTGCAACCCGAGTTGAGTCCCGTCCAGAAGCAAGAGGCCATGCAATCTGTGGTGGCCAGTTCTGTGCTTCGGCGATCCGAGCAACTCCGCCGGATCCTTGTATATATCTGCACCGAAGAGATCGAAGGCCGCGGGAGTGAGATCACCGAGTCGTCAATCGCCGTGCAGGCGCTCGGGCGGGCTTCAGAGTACTCTCCCGACACCGATTCCACGGTCCGGACCCGCACGTACGAACTCCGCAAACGGCTCGACGAGCACTACCGTAAAGACGGCAAGGATGCCGCCTTTCGCGTGGAACTGCCGAAAGGGACCTACCGCCCGACCTTCTTCAGAGTGCCCGACCCCGAGGCTCAGCCCGAGCCTCAGGCGGTGCAGCAGGATGTTCGGCGCGCGGCGGAACCGGAGAGGCGGCGTCCCGGGTTCTGGCTTTTGGGAGGGCTCGTAGCCGGCTGCCTCTGCACCCTGGCGCTTGTGGCCCTCGCTATGCAGTTCAGGGATCTTCCCCTGTTCGCGTCGCCGGGCGAGCAGGCGGTGCGCGCGGTCTGGGGACCGCTGCTGAAGCGCGGCGGCACGGTGTCGGTTGTGATCGCCACTCCAATGCAGTTGTTGCTGCGCGATTTCGGCGAGGATGCCGCGCCACCCATGGAAGCCAGCTTCCTGCTGCCGGTCCCCCCGGAGAAGGCGCTCATAGACTGGTACGCGCGCATTATTCTGCGCAAACCCGGGAACCTCTTCGCGCAGCCTAACTCGCATTCTCCTCTCTGGGGCGATGCCGCCGCCGCGATCGCCGCCTGCCGCTTCCTGGCCCGCCGCGGCGTGGAGGTGGAATTGATTCCAGAATCGGCAGTGCGCCCCGCGGCGCTCAGAGAAAGGAATGCGGTCCTGATCGGGCGCGGGGACTACAGTTCCATCGTCGAGGTTCTGCAGCCGGAAGGCGGCTATTTCGTCCGGTATGGCGCCAACAAGAAGGAGATTGGCGTCGTGGACAGCCGGACCGGCACGGGATTCTTCCGCGAGCGCGGAGGCGCTGTTAATTACGGCCTCGTGACGGTGCAGACGCCCCAGCCCGGACGGATCCAGCCGAACCGGTACATCATCGTTTCCGGCATCAATTCCGACGGGTCGCAAGCCGGGATCGAGTTCCTCGGCTCTCCCGACAAAATGGCCGACCTTAAGGCGCGGCTCGAGGCTGCCGGCCACAAAGACTGGCCTTCATCGTTTCAGGCTGTGGTCCGCACGATCTCGAGCGATTCGTACACCATGCAGGCGCAGTACGCCGCGCACCGCGTCTTCAAGTGATCAGCGCCTTTTGAATACCGGCTGGGTCCAGGCCTTCGCGCCGCTCGATGATTCGACTCGCGCGCGAACGTACTGCTCCGAACCGTTGTACCGGTAGGAGGCAGTGTTTCCGTGCACCTTGTCGAGCACCTTGCCTCCGGCCCCGATGAAATAAGTGGTCACCCTCTCCCAGTCGGCGGTCTCGATCTGAATCCGATATTCCGCCGGCCCGGTTGAGATGTCGCCGATTCGGACGCCAGTGGTCGCGAAGAAATCGCCGCGCGTCAGAGCGCCGACGACCGCATCCGAGGTCAGCGACTCGGCGCGAACGACGACCCAGCCATGTCCGGGGTTCGAAAACTCCTTCCCGAACCGTTTGAAGTGGTGGGCGTCATCCACTGCGATTCCGTATAGCGTCTGACCGGCGGTGAGCAAGGCGTCCCACATCTCATCGAGCGACTTGAAACCCCCACCGCCGTCGTTGTTCACCATGGGATGGCCGTTGTATACCTCGAACAGCCCGAGCCCCTTGACCGCAAGCATATCCTCAACACTCACGGCCCAGCCGAAGTTGGGATGATTCAGCGCGGGGACACCGTCCGCCTTCCGGATCTCGTCCACGTTGTTCTGAATGACGGAAGCGACGCTGTCGCCGTGTTGCGGTTCGACCAAACGCGACGGCTTATAGGCATTCAAATGGATGGGCTTCTTCTCGAAACGGTCCGAGACTTCCTCCCCTGAAACGAGGATGAACTTGTCCCGTGCGCCATGGACGGCATTCAGTCCCGCGATGTCCGTGAGGTAATTGTGATCCGTGAGCACGAGGAAGTTATAGCGCTGCTCGCGGTACCAGGTGACGACCTCGTCGGGTGTCGAATCGCCATCGCTGTTCAGCGTGTGCGTATGCAGATTCCCCTTGTACCAGTGCTTCTCAGCCGTTTCGCTCGATTGAGCGGCCTGGCCGCAAACGGGCAGGCACGCAAGGAACGCCGCAAGCACGACGCGCAGCAACAGCGAACAGGAGGGGACATGCTGAGAACGGACCCTCCAAACCGGCGAATTAACCATGAGCGCAGTGTATCGCGTTGCGGTATGCTGCTTCGGTTGGGCTAGCAGCGGGCATGTCCGAGAGGAACCAGGTGACCAACAGACGTGCGTTTCTGATGAGTTCGGGGTTGACGGCAGCGATGTCGGGCTCCGCGATAGGCGCTAACGACAGAATCCGGATGGGAGCAATCGGCGTCGGCACGCGCGGCGCTTACATGTCGCCGATCTTTGCCGCCTTCCCGGATTGCGAGATTGCCGCGGTGTGCGACGTTTTCACACCCACGCGGGAAAAAGCGGCCGCGGCTCTGCCCGGCAAGCCCGATCTGGTGGTGGACTATCGCCGCATTCTGGACCGCAAGGATATCGACGCCGTCCTGATCGCGCCTCCGGATCACTGGCACGCGCAGATGATCGTCGAAGCCTGCCAGGCCGGCAAGGATTCCTACTGCGAGAAGCCGCTCTCAAACAGCATCGAAGCGGCGTGGAAAGCGGTGGAGGCGGTCGGTAAGCATAAGCGGGTGGTTCAGATTGGGCTCCAGCAGCGCAGCTGGGATCATTTCCAGATGTGCGCCAAGTGGGTCCAGGAAGGTAAGTTCGGAACCATTTACCACGCGCAGTTACACTGGCAGGGACACTATAGCCGGCCCGTCGAGACGCCTACCGATCCGCCCGCCGATCTGGATTGGGAACTGTTCCAGGGTCCGGCCGCGCGCAAGCCTTACTCGCCCAGCCGCCAGCGCAGTTGGCGCGGTTACTATGATTACGGTGGCGGCATCATCACTGACCAGGGCGTGCATATCGCCGACGTTGTGCACTGGTACATGAACGCGCGGGCGCCACGCTCCGTCACGGCCTCTGCGCAGTGGGTGCGCGTAAGTCCGCCGAATCCGGAGCAGCCGCCCGATACGTTTGTAATTACGTGGCAGTACGACGGGTTCGTAATGAGTTACGCGAACACGTTCATGCCCAGCCCCGAGTACAACGCCGACCACGGCACGTTCTTTTATGGGACGGCCGGCTCACTGCACGTAAACCGGACCAGTTACGCGGCCAGACCGATTCCGCAGCGGCCCAGGCCGGGCGAGCAGCCGCCTCCACCCGCGTTCGAACCGCTGGTCCAGAGCTTCCGTTATGTCGGCGGACCCTCGGACCAGGCACACGCGCGGAACTTCCTGGACTGCGTGAAGTCACGGCAAAAGCCAATCACAGACGTGGAAACCGGCTTCTACTCCACTTTGCCGCTGTTGCTTGGCGTAATGGCCGTGCGTACCGGCAAGCAGTGCTCGTGGGACGGCAGAAAAGCCGTCGCCTGCGGATAAGCGGAACAGGCCTGCACCGGCGCATCCGTTGCAGCAGGCACCTTCGCCTCGGCCGCAGTGTACACTGATGTATCCGCACGCCATACTAGGAGCGAATCTATGTCAATTGTGTTCAAGGCCGGCTGGAATCTGCAGATCACGTCGTATGCACGTAACTACGGCGAGTATCAGGCATTTCTGAGCTCATTCGACCAGAACAGCATCAACCGCGCGTTGTTCGAGGCGCAAAACAAGTTCAACGATCAATGGGTAACCAAGTTCATAGGCTATGCCATGGATCCATTCGACACTCAGAACGTCGTTACGGTCGAACAGGGCACGCACCAGGCGGAGAACACGAAGGGCGGCGGCTTCTGCTTGCACTTCACCGGTCGCGACACTTACGGATTCGCGTTCCACTTCTATATAGACCAGCAGCAGAACGGGACGCCTCGAATCTTCGAGATCACCTACATGGACAGAGGGCGTCTGGTCTCGCGAAAGAGGTTTTGACCGCTCAGGGCGTTGGCACATCCCCAGGCGCCGCAACCCGGGGCGAGCCGGCGACAAGCGGGAGGGCATGCTCACCGGAGCAACTCAGAGAGGCCGCAGAGACTTGATTCCCTGCGGCCTCGCCGGTCACGGTTGCCCGAGAGACCTTGTTAACTCCGATGCTCAGATCTGGTTTGCCGTCTTCCGTTTCCGGGAGCCGCTGTGCACGCGCTTAGCGAGGATCAGGCCGATGCCGGTTGCAAAAAGTACGACAGTAGAGGGTTCCGGCACCTCGCCGCCGGGCGTTCCGGGGAAACTCGGCTCAGACAGCGCTGTTCCGTACTGGAACGAAACATTGGAGATTGATGCGAGGCTGAAATTCGAAGGCAGACCACCCAGGACGAAGTCAACCGCACTCTTCGTCAGAGCATTTGCCCCGGTAACCGGCGTATTGCCCGTAGCAGGGTTATCGCCGGCGGAAGTGATGCCGTATTGGAGGCCGTCAGGTGATTCAGGCCCCTGAAGGTTTGCCGCGGCAAATAGCTGGGCGGGGCCGAAAAGGTTCAACCCTGAGCTGCTGATGCCCTGCGTTGCGCCGCCCGGCGCGCCTACGAGGGCGTTGCTGTATGCCCACTCTCCCCCGACGCCCCAAGTCGGATCCGTCGTTCCAAACAGGACGCTGCTGCCGTCTGCGACCTGGGCGGAAACACGCGTAAGCAGCGGGTCGCCCGTGATATCGAAAAATACCCCTGTGAGCACGTCGGCCGGCACGAGTACGTCCGAGTCCGACGTGTTGCTCAGGTTCGCAACGAGATTGCCGCCTATGATGTCGAAGGACACGGAAGCGCTCAACTCGCCGCTTGAACCCGAGAAAACGACTGGGGTAGCGTTCCCGATGGCGCACACAGCGGCGGCCATAAGAACCAGCCTCACCTTGTTTCTTAGCATCCCCTCTTCTCTCCTTTTCGGCGGTTTTTTTTAGCACCGATAAAAAGGAAGTCACGAACATGCCACGGTCATTGAGCAGCGCCTGGGGTTGCGAAGACAGAGTCCAGAAGCCCCGCCGTCAATCCCCTGCGCCCCAACTCTCAACAACCCCGGCGCTTCGTCCCCCAGAAACCAGTACCGAACCAGCCGGCACACGACTAGTGCAGCGGCTTTCCCGGAGCCGCGCGAAACCAGCACTGTCGCGATAGGTCTTTGATGAAGAGATTCGCGAAACGACGCAGCATTCAAACGAAGAAAAATACCTAGTACCCCCAAACGCTGGTACCGGTACGCTTCAGGCACCCGTGCTATCAACCCTCAGGGGCCGAATCACTCATAGCGGATCGCATGTCGTGCGGGATCATCCGTATCGCTTCGTGGCGCCTGATCCGCCGGGCTGTACAATTGGGGAAAGAGTCGGTGTCTCTCTGCCTTGAGCGGATATCAGCAGGGAGTCACGATAGAGATCGTCCTCTTTGGGGCTGGAGGGAGCATCTCATGAGTGAGCAGGACACCCAGGCACGGCCGAAGGTTGAACGCGACCGTACTGCCGGGCAGCCGGAACCGAACCTTAAGCGCGATCGCCAGCCGACGGAGCCGCCTCCGCCGCCGTGGCGCACCGAAGGTCTCCCGAAGGAGCAGCCGCCGAAACGCGGTCCAAGTTGGATCATGCTGGCAGCATGGGCTTTGGGATACCTGGTGCTATTCGGCCTGCTCACTATGCAGGACCGGCAGAGCGGGCCGCAGGCCGTTTCTTACACCGAATTCAAATCCCAGGTGGCGACCAAGAACGTCGCGGAGGTCTTTGCCCGCGGTAACTCGATCCAGGGGAAGCTGACAAAGGCGATGCCCGTGCCCGGTCAGAAGGATCGCACGTACCAGCAGTTCACGACCGAGCGGCCAACGTTTGCGAGTGATGACCTATTGGGTGAACTGACGGCGAGCAATGCCACGGTGCGGGCCACGCCGCTGGTGCAGCAACGCGGGACGCTGACCAACTTGCTGATCTCGATGGCGCCTTTCCTGTTGCTGATCCTGTTTTACGTCTGGATGTTCAGGCGCCAGAAATCGATGATGGGCGGCGGCGGTCTTTTTGGAGGTGGGCAGAACAAGCGCGTTGATCCCGAAACAGTACGCGTCACCTTCGACGATGTCGCCGGCATCGACGAAGTAGAAGCCGAGATCAGCGAGGTCGTAGATTTCCTGCGCGACCCTGAGAAGTACCGGCGCCTGGGCGCGCGCGCGCCAAAAGGCGTGCTGCTTACCGGAGCGCCGGGCACGGGCAAGACACTGCTGGCCCGCGCCACCGCTGGAGAGGCCAAGGTTCCGTTCTTCAGCGCCAGCGCCTCGGAGTTCATCGAGATGATCGTGGGCATGGGCGCCAGCCGGGTGCGCCAGTTGTTCGCCGAAGCCCGAAAGGTGGCGCCGGCAATCATCTTCATCGACGAGATCGACACGATCGGGCGCGCCCGCGGAAGTGCGCTCGGAGTCGGCGGTCATGACGAACGGGAGCAGACGCTGAACCAGATATTGACCGAGATGGACGGCTTCTCCGGTAGCGAGGGCGTGGTGGTCCTGGCCGCCACGAACCGCCCGGACATCCTTGACCCGGCGTTGCTGCGGCCCGGCCGGTTCGACCGGACAATCATGGTCCACGCGCCCGACCACAAGGGCCGGGTCGCCATCCTGCGCGTCCACAGCCGCAATGTCCCCCTGGCAAAGGATGTGGACCTGGACGCGTTGGCCGCTTCGACACCGGGAATGACAGGCGCCGATCTCGCCAATCTGGTCAATGAGGCTGCCCTGCTGGCGGCCCGCCGCGGACAGCAGAACGTGTTCCAGCGCGACCTGACGGAAGCGCTTGAGAAAGTCCAACTGGGCACCGCCCGAAGCGTAGTGATACCCGAGGATCAGCGCAGGCGCACCGCCTACCACGAAGCCGGTCATGCATTGCTCGGCCTGCTCCAGCCGGGCGCCGATCCAGTGCGCAAGGTGTCCATCATCCCGAGAGGCCGCGCCCTGGGAGTAACTCTGTCCACGCCGGATACGGACCGGTACGGGTATGACGCCAACTACCTGCGCGGCAAGATTGTCGGTGCGCTGGGAGGCATGGCCGCAGAGCAGGAAGTGTTCAACGTGCTCACCACCGGCGCGGAAAGCGATCTGGAGAGCGTCACGAAGATTGCCCGCTCGATGGTAGGCCGGTGGGGCATGTCGGATCGCGTGGGACGACTGTCCGTCTTGCCGAGGGAGGGCGATCCGCGCATGGCGGGGATCTCGGACGGCATGCTCGACGCCGTCGATGAGGAAGTGCGCCGCATCACCGACGAGTGCTATGCGGATGCGCAACGATTGCTGCGGGAGAATCGCGACAAGCTCGACCGCATCGTCGAGCAACTCCTGATTCACGAAACCCTCGATGAGCCCGAAGTCTACGCCGCAGCCGGCATCGAGCGCCCAGTAGGAGGCGAAGCGCCCGCCCGCCGCCCGATGGCAACCATACCAAGTAGTGGATGATCGGTTAAGAGAAGCGGGCGTTAACCGCCCGTCTTGGCATAGAGCCCCAGAAAAGAGTTGAATGATCGGGGCGGGTGGATTCGAACCACCTGTTTGGAACCTATCTGGACCCTAAAGGCTTGGCGAACGGGGTCGTTGTTAAACACTGCCTGGACCCCTGGTTTTCTCGTTGGTAATCCACATGCTGTCGCGCACCCGCGCGGTCGCGTCGCCATTTCAAGAACCTGACCGAAATATGTTCTCGGATAGGACAAAATCGCTATATAGGAGCACCAGCCCAACACGGCTACGGGGCTGATGTGAGTGCCCCGCCTACTCTCCGATTACGCGGTCCGCCGCCGTGCCATGACCCTCAAAGCAGCCAAGGCGGCTCCAGCACAGATAGCGCCACAGAGTACGTAAGCGTAGGTGCTGAAGCATATCGCGACTTCGGCCCGATGTTCTATTGGATGCCCGTATTCGCGCAGTCCCTCATTCGTCAGTCCGGCTCTAAGAGAATTTCGGAACGACAGCCCTTCAGGGCGAGTGGTCTGCCACATCAGAACGCTCGCGAGTAATCCGCCGAGCAGAAAAGCGCTTAGCACGGCCACGCCACGACGATTCTTCTTGACGGCAGTGATTGGCAAAGCGAGTGCCGTGCACAACAGAAACAGCCAGCAGAAAATCGCGAGAAAGCCGAAAATCGCTCCCGGATTACCGGTCGCAGCAAAACTGGCAAAGAGCATTCTGCAATCGGAGCCTCCCGTCCGATTAGCCTAACATGCCAACACGGACATTCCGGAAAATGACGGCCACGGACCAAACCCGGTACATCCGCCTGCATCGCCAGACCTCCTGGTCAGGGCGCAAGAGGTCTTCGAAGTCGCAGGACAAGACGATTAAAACATGAGGGCAACGACTGAGAGACTCCAACATCCGGATCAAAGCAGGGTCCACGACCCTGTTTGGGCGGCAAACCGGAAGAGCGGAAGGTAAGTTGAAGGGGAAGTGTATGAAAGGGATGGTCGGGGCGGGTGGATTCGAACCACCGACCTCCTGGTCCCGAACCAGGCGCTCTACCAGGCTGAGCCACGCCCCGACGAGTTTTTATTCTACACCACCAGGCGGGAGTTAGGAGGGATGAGGGAGAAGAAAGGAGGCGAATATTCTGTTTTGGCGATTACGGCGCGGCTTGGGACTTGGCCGGACGGGGCGCTCGCCTTACCAGGGTTTCCTCAGAACTTCGAATTCGTACTCTTGAGGGTTGAGGCCTCGGGCTGCGAGGTCGCGGATGCAGTCTGCGGCGGTGGGGCCGATGGCGGCTATGATCCGCTCAGGAGTGCGGGCGGGGGTGTAGATCTCAAATGCCACGGTGAAACCAGCCAGAGCGAACTGCTCGTTCAGGCTGAACGTCTCCGGCGATCGCCCGATGGCTTTCTCTGCAGCGGAACGCTTCGAACCTAGGGGATCTTCACGCTTCAAGGCCGGCGCCGCTCTCACTTGAATCTCTTGAGCTCGTCAATGAGCGCTGTTAGTCCCTTGCGGCGGTAGAGGTCAGTCAGGCGCTGCTCTTCAGGTGACGGCGCCAGCACGGAATTGAGATGCGGTTGCGAGAGGGCGGCGCGACCGGGGATCCAGATGCTGCCGTCGCCGAACTCGACTTGGCTGACGAAGCCGGTCATGGCTTCGATCATGATGGGCCGCGCCTTGCTGGAGAACCTGAGGGCTGCATCCTGGACCACTTCACCCCGGGCTCCGGGCGCCAGCGCCAAGCCATGTTCCGAGGCCGGCACCGAGCCCGCAAGGAACTCGCGCCCTGTGCCGTCGCGGATGATCCAGCCGATCTCGAAATAACGCACCGGCCGCTCCGACCGGTTCACTACTTCGATTCTGGGCGAACGCGCTTCACTGCCGGCAACACGGGCCAGGCCGGAGACGGGCTCGACCGGAGAATCAGGCATGCGCAGGAATGCGAAACGCACTTCACGTTCGGGCGCGGCCATCGCGGTTGCACGCCCACGGCGGACCAGATGCACATCCAACGAGGGGTGATCGGCCAAGCGCGCGAGGCAGCTCAGAAGCTCCTGCCGCAGCGCTTCCTGGCCCTTCGCCTCGAGAATGGAGCGGAGATGGCGCCGGTCGCGCCGGGCCTCGAGTTCCCAGGCGGTCATCTGGCGGCGCGAGTTGAGTTTATTAGGACCGTAGAACGAGAGATCCTCGAAGAGCACGCCGTCGATGGTGACCTCGGCCATGGTTCCAATGCCCGGCATGAGCGGGCGAAGGAGGCGCAGGTCGATGCGCAACGGGAAAGTGTCCCCGGGAGGCACGTCCAGGCTCGGTACCGTAACGGAGCCTTTGCCGCCGGGTGTGAATTCCTGGGTTGCGACGAGGAGTGTGACGCCACGCACCCGGAGAGGGCTGGTATTACGGAGCGTGAGGGCGGTGTGAAGATCGAGCACCATGGCGCCGCCGCGGGCGTCGCTGCGTGATTCGCCGGGAGCCGCGGAAACGACGGCCAGAGGCGCGTCCTTGGCGAAGTTGATCTTCAATGGCGGCGCAGTCTGGGTCCACGCGGCCATCGCCGCACCCAAGATTGCGATACCCGCCCTACTGAGCATAGACATGGCTAATCGTTACCTGCCCTGTCTCCGAATCCACATAACGCGCGCGAACGGCATCGTCGCCGCGCACCGTGAGCAGCACGTTCTGGGCTCTCGGATAACGCAGCGTGAAGGTACTGCCCTCGGATGCTACACCGACGCTCTCCGAATCCGCGTCCAGCACCACGTCCGTAAACGGCGTCATGACCGCCGCCTGCTCCGGCACGGGAGCCGCACGCTTGACGGTAGGCGGAAGGGTCTGGAGGATCCAGCCGGCGATCACGACCAAAAGAACCGGGAGAGCCAATGCCGGACCACGCCAGCGCGGCGCATAGCGCACCGCTGCATCACCCACACACGCGCCTGCAGCCAGCCCGACACGGATGTTCGCCTTCATCTCAAGCGCCATCGCGTCCCAATTGACACTCCGGGGCAGATCGGCAGCCTGCGCGAGGGTCACATCGCGAATTTCGCGGAACTCTTCCACCGAACGGCTGCACCGGTCACAGGAGCGCACGTGACGGCCGACCTTGAACCGCGGCCACAAGCCCAGTTCGTCTCCGGCGTACAGCGCTAGCGCGGCCTCGGTCGGGTGGTTCACGGCTTCCTCCTCGAGAGGTACTTACGAACCTTCACACGAGCGTTGGCGATGTGGGACCGCACTGTAGCCTTGGAGCAGTTCAGGTGCCGGGCGACATCCTCGGCGGGAAGGCCCTCGACGTCGCGAAGCAGCAAGGCCGCGCGCTCACGAGCCGTGAGGACGTTCAGGCCGCCGGACAGGATGTTCTCGCGCTCGGCGCGGAGCAGCATCTGCTCGGGGCTGTCGGAAGCAGGGGTGCAAAGCGGTTCGGCCACTCCGTCGAGTTCACAGAACGAGACGCGCCCGTGCCGGCGAAGGAAATCAATCGCGGTGTTGGTGGCAATACGGGAGAGCCAGTGGGCGGCCTTTTGCGTGTCCTTGAGCTGGTCCTGGCGCTGGAGGGCCTTGATAAACACCTCCTGGGCGAGGTCCTGGGCATCCGCGACGTTCCCCACCATACGATAGATGAGGAGGAAAATTCGGCGCAAGTTGTCGTTCACGAACCGGTTTTGACGCTCCAGGGCATCCTGGAGGACCGGCTCCACGGCGTCGTTCATAGCTGGCAAAGCGATACTTACCATGCGCCTACATCTTCTTGACGAACCGACGGGTCGGAACGTGGAACGTGGATTGTACACCCACGCCCGTTTTTCTTGGCGCTATCCTGATTGTAGAGGATGACACCCTCTTGCAGAGGATGGCACCCTCCTACGTTCACCCGCAGCAGAGGGTACTTACCTATGAGACCCGTCGCCGTCGTAGGCATCGGCAAGACCCCCTTTGGCGCGTTTCCGGACCGCGACCTGCGATCGCTGGCAGTCGAAGCTGGCCGGAAGTGCATGGAAAGCGGCCACATAGGACCCCAGCAGGTGGAGGCGTTCTATCTAGGAAACTTCGCCGGACCCGCCTTTGTGACGCAGAACCACCTGGCGCCGTACGTAGCCGAAGGCCTCGGGATATCCGGCGTGCCGGCCACAAGGTTCGAGGCGGCTTGCGCTTCGGGCGGCTCGGCCTTCTACCACGCCGTCTCGAGCGTTGCGGCTGGGCTGAACGACCTGGTGCTGGTGACCGGGGTGGAGAAGATGACGTCGCAATCGACGCCGCGGGTCGCGGAGATCCTGGCGTCGGCGGGAGACGTTGCGGGCGAGATGAAGGCCGGGGCTACCTTCCCTGCCCTGTTCGCGATGATCGCGCGGCGGCACATGCACCAGTTCGGGACGACGCGGGAGGATTTGGCGGCGGTGGCAATCAAGAACCACTCCAACGGCGTACTGAACCCGTTCGCGCACATGCGCAAGGAGATCACGCTCGAAAAGGTTCTCGCGGCTAAGCCCATCGCCGAACCGCTGACACTTTACGACTGCTCGCTGGTAAGCGACGGGGCAGCGGCCCTGCTACTGGCCCCGCTTGAGCGGGCGCATGAGTACACGGATCGGCCCGTAGTGATCGCGGGCTTTGCACAGGCATCCGATTGCGTGGCCCTGGACCACAAGGAAGACATCACGACCTTCCCGGCGGTGCGGCGGGCGGCGGAAAAGGCATACCGCATGGCCGGCGCGGGACCGAACGACATTCAGTTCGCGGAATTGCACGACTGCTTCACGATCGCCGAGATCATCGCGACAGAAGACCTCGGGTTTGTGGAGCGCGGGCAGGGCGGGCCGTACGTGTCCGAAGGATGCACGCTGCGGACGGGACCGCGTCCGGTGAACGCGAGCGGCGGGCTGAAAGCGAAAGGGCACCCGGTTGGAGCGACTGGAGTGGCCCAGATCTGCGATATCGCGACACAGATTCGCGGCGAAGCGGGTGACTTGCAGCTTGCGCGCCACGAAGTCGGACTGGCGCAGAACCTGGGCGGGTCCGGAGCTACGGCGGTGGTCACGATTCTGAGGGCGGCATGAGGGGAACCGTTTATACCGAAACCGTGGTGTGGTCGGCGCCGGAAGCATACCTTGCTGACGCGCCATACCAGCTTGCTATCATCATTCAGGAAGACGGTAAACGCGTAACGGGTCGGATTGTCGGAAATCGCGCTGCAATCGACGATGTTGTCGAATTGGCAGAGACCCGGGACGGAGTACCACTCTTCCGGCTCGCCGGCCCCGGCGCATAGCGTTCGGGCGCACGGCGTGGCGAGCCGACCACAGGCTACAGGTTCCCCAAATGAAACTCGCAGACAGAATGGCCCGGATTGGTGTGGAGACCGCCTTCGACGTCCTCGTGCAG
>DATMXS010000363.1:0-7357 GCA_035561355.1 Bryobacteraceae bacterium
GCACATCGAGCGGGAGCCCTTGGGGCACCGATGCCTCGCAACGGCTCAGGGCGTAGTAGTGGACCGCGGTTCCCTGCTCGAGAAACCGAAGGACAGTGCCCGCACATCCCAGCTCGTCATCCGTGTGAGCGGCAAGAACGAGCACGCGTTTAAGGGGCGGAAGAGATCCGAGCTTCATTTGCGGAGCGGTTTTGCCGGATTGCCGACGACAGTTTCGCCAGGAGCAACCGGCTTGAGCACTACGGCACCGAGACCAATCACTGCACCTTCTCCGATCGCGAGCTGGTTCTTCACCGCCGCCGATGGCGCGATCCACGCATCTCGGCCGATCTCCACGCTGCCGGCGATCATGGCGTGCGCAATGACCAGCGTGTTCTCTCCGACAACGACGTTGTGGGCAATGTGCACCAGATTATCGATCTTTGCGCCACGATGAATGACGGTGTCGCCAAGCGCGCCTCGATCAATGCAGGTATTGCTGCCAATCTCGACATTCGTGCCGATTACAACGCGGCCGATGTGGGGAAAGCGCAGATACGTACCATCGGCTGCCTTCCGGTATCCGAAGCCCGGCAGGCCGATGGTACAATTCGCGCCGATCGAGACACCGCTGGCCAGATCCGTATTGGCGATGCAGGTATTCGGTCCGATGATACAGTGGTCACCGATGGTGGTATCGGATCCGATGACCACACCGGGTGCAAGACGCGCCGATGGCGCGACGGACACATTGCGCGCTGGTGTATTCTCGGTCGGCCATTCCGTTTCCGTGAGTTGCGGAAAGAACCTCCCGACCGCGAGCACAAGTGCGAGCTTTGGATCGTCGGCGCGTACGGCGCACTGCGGCAAATCGCCGGACTCTACTTCGGTCGGGACGAAGAGCAGGGACCCGCGGAAGCCGGCCAGGCGATCGGAGTCGCCCGCGATAGCTTTCGCCGAAACCCACGACATGTGGCCCGGGATGGCCGACCGGTCCGGGGCAACACCAAAGAGTTCAGCGGAAGAGGCTTCCTCCGGCAGGGACCCTGTGGCGATCGCTCCCGCGCCGCGAAGATACGCGACGACTTCCCGGACCCGGGGCTGGCTCTGCGGCGTGCTCATGGACGACGCGTCGCTTCGACGAACAACACCTTATGGCCGCGATCCGGGACATCGCCGGCCAGCGCCGTTGGCGCGGCACACGGCGGATGATCCGGTAACACCTCCGCCGGGAGCGGGTGGATTGCCCCAAACACGATTCGCTTGAGGACGGCCTTCATTCGTTTCGATTTGGGCATCAAGCCGCTTCGGGTCACGAACAGTTTGACGGGTCGCAACACCCGTTGCCACCCTGAGACCTGCGTGATCGGTGTGTTGCCGAAGAACCGCACATCGAATCCGTTGGCGCCCAGCATGTCGCGCAACTCGACGACCCCGTAGTAGGCGACACTATGCGGGCTGGGGGTGAAATCGAAGAGGTCCTTGTTAGCTGTCGCGATCAACAGCGTTCCACCGGGGCGAAGCACCCGTCGCGCCTCGCGCAGAAACCGCTGTACGTCTCGCACATAGTAGATCGCCTCGAAGATCAGAATGACGTCGAATGATGCGTCGGGGTACGGGATCTCCTCGGCGTTGAAGCACCGGATTTCCAGGCGATTGCCGTAATGACGAACTGCAGCATCCACGAGCGATTGCGTTACGTCCGCCCCGACCACCCGCTTGGCCGTGCGGGCGAGGTATCCGAGGCCCTGACCGGATCCACAGGCAACCTCGAGGACGTCGGCACCGCGCGCGTGGCTCGCGGCCCAGTGGTACCTCGCGTACATGCGCTCGATCTGCTCGCCGCTCGCCGGGTCGCCAGCCATTTCGGTAATGCCGCTGAAATCTGGAAGGGAGGTCGTCATTTGCTCAGGGGAATAACGCCAGCGCGACGCGCGTCGGGCGCATGGCCGATGGCAAGATGTTCATGGAACGCCGAAAGATCGCCGTAAACCTGGTCGGCCCTGAACTCCGTATCAAACAGTCGACGGGCGTTGGTCGCCATAGCATCGCGTCGCCGACTGTCTCGTGTCAAATCCGCAAGGATACGGGCCAGGCCGGCCACATCCCCCGCGCGATAGATGACAGCGACGCCCGCCGCGGTAAACCGCTCGAACAGGTACCCACGATCGAGGCAGGTGAGAACCGGAAGCCCGCCCGAGAGGTATTCAATTGACTTGTTCGGCAGGCTCAACGCGAAGTCTGGCGATGGATGATATGGCAGCAGCCCCAGGTGGCTTCGCCGCATCAGCGTCCATATCTGGGCTGCGTTCAGGTAGCCGGGAAGGAACACCGCGTCCGGCACGTCGGCAAACTCTCGGCGGAGCGCGTCAGCGGCTTTGCCTTCGCCACCGAAGACGACGCGGACCTTTTCACCCTTCAGTCGGAGCATTCTGACGGCGCGGCCGATGGTGGAATAGTCAACGTCGTCTCGTTCTGTGTTCAGGTTACCCACCAGACAGACCGTGAGCCATCCGGACCCTTCGTTCAACCCGAGGGCATCCCAGAACGACTCGCCGGCCGCGGCGTCCGACGAAGACGGAGGCGCTGCGCTGTACCCGAACGGATACACGCGGTCCGAATCCACTGCGACGCGCCCTGCTTTCGCGAGTCCGAAGTCTCGAAATCCCGGCGCGTGTCCATGAATTGCCGTCGCCGCGCGAAAGACGCGGCGCGCCTTACGATCAAGCATCCAGAGTACGGGCCGCGCAAGTGGTCGAAGAGGCGCTGGCAGTACTCCGAGGAAGGCATCTGGCCACATGTCGCGGACGTCCACGATCACCGGGACGCCATGCCGTTGGCCGTAATGAACGACGGCCTCGCATGTATCCACCGGGGGATAGCCGGTGTGGATCACGTCGGGACGCGGCGCACTTTCGATCGCATTGGCGAGGTTGCGGCCGAGAATGCGGTGATCGCGAATGCGCTCAAGGGAGACATTCCGACGATACCCGGTCGAATGGATCAGTCTGATCGTGATGCCGTTCCATTCTATCGATGTTTCCCGATCACATCGAAAGCTGTGGTCCGCGTGGCGAAACGTGGACGCCCACCAGGTCACTTGGTGCCCGCGATCGCGCAACGCGAGCGCCAACAGGCCGGAGCGCATCAGACGCGCATCAACCCTGTCCACGGGAAGCGGCTCGCCTGGTTGAACGACCCAGGCGATCATGCCCGCAGGATCTCCGCGTAACCGGCCAACAGCGCCTCGGCCTGGCGCTCCCAGTTGTACGAGGCCTCGACGGCTTGCATCCCACGACGGCCCATGGCTTCCGCGGCATCAGGATCCGCAAGTATGATCCGGATCGCGTTGGCGATAGCGCTGGCGCTCGTGGGATCCGCGACGACGCCTGCCCGTGTTTCCACGACGAGTTCGATCCACCGCGGAAAATGCGAGGCGATTACCGGCAGCCCGCTCGCCATGTACTCGAAAAGCTTGTTCGGCTGCGCTTCCATGTGGTTCGGACCCGGGAGAAATAGCACCAGTCCTGCGCGCGTCTCGCTCAACAGCCGGCGGACCTCGGCGTGAGGGATAGTCCCATGGTAGTCGACGATGTTCCAGGCCGAATGCGATCGTGCTTCCTCCTCGAGCGCAGGGCTGTCGAAACGTCCTGCCAGTTGGAGGCGCACCCCCGTATCACGGACCAACTCTAGCGCATCGAGCATTTCGCGGCACCCGCGCTCACGGGAGATCAACCCGACGTAGGCGATGTGACAGGGTCGCGCGCGGTGTGGAATCGGGTTGGCGTAGGCCTCCGCGAAGTCGGCAAACCGAGGGTAATTCGCGACGAGGATCGTGCGGCGGGCACCGCGATGGCGTCGCGCGATCGCCGGTGTCGCCGCCACAACTGCACTGACGCGCCGCGCGACCGCCAACTCGAAGGATCCGACGAGCGGCGCGACGACACGGAGGATCCAGCGCGGGAGGTAGTCGCGATCGATGAGATCGGCGCCCACCTCCTCGTGTGCGTCGTAAACGACCCTCCGGCCTCGGAGGGCGAGCAACAACCCACCAGGCAATAGCTCTGGATCGTGGAAATGGAAGACGTCGGCGTCATGCCGCGCCGCCGCGCGCCAAGCCGACCATGCCCCGGCCACCATGCGTCGCAACCGATTCGGCGGCCGCCGCAGCCGCACGAGTTCGACGCCATCTACCGCTCCCTCCGTCGCATCTGGAGCTACGAGAATGACCCGATACCCGGCTTCGGCAATGGATCGGCATTCCTTCTGGAAAATGCGCACATCATCCGGGGAGTGAACCGAAGTCACGTGAACGATGACGGTCATCAGATCATGCCGACAGGTGAGCGGAGAAGGCTCGTGCCCAGCGCTCCATGAGAATCGGTCCGAGAATATCCTGAGCTCGCATCTGATTTGGCGTTCCCCAACGCCGCTGGTATTCGCCCATTCGTCGTTGGACGGCAATCCGATCCACCAGTCCCCAATCGGCAGTCAGCCATGGCTCCGCCACCATGGAGTCGATCGCCGGTCTCAGCTCGCGCACGACCCACAGCCCCTCGGGCGTTGTGAATCCTTGCTTGTCCTTTCGCCAGGCGATGTCGCGTGGCAACGCATCCGAAAAGGCGGCCCGGAGGATCCACTTGGTCCAGCCGTCCCGAAGCTTGTACCCCACGCTCAGCGGCTGAAGCAGCTCCACGAGGCGGTAGTCGAGGAACGGCGGGCGCATCTCGCGCCCGGCCGCCATCGACATACGATCCTCATAATGCAGCAGCGCCGGTATCGAGAAACGCGTCAGGTCGAGCGCCTGACGGTCGGTGACGCCGCCGCCGGCGAGACCAAGCTCGAGCGGCCGCGACGCGTCGCGCAGCGCCGGGCCACGCACGTCGGTCCGCGCCGGCCGCAACGACGGCGGGAGATACCGCCGCGCGTCGGCGAGCGTGAACTGCCGGAGCACCGTCCCGTTCCGCGCGAACTCCATCACCTGCCGCATCGCCTTGACTGGATGCCCGATCGCGACGAGCTGCCGCACGTGGAAGGCAAGATACTTCAGGTAGCCGCAGGTCAGCTCATCCGCCCCCTGCCCCGTGAGCAGCACGGTGATCCCCAGATCGCGTGCCTGATCCATGAGTTTGAGATGCGCGACGTTGGCCAGCCCGCCGATCGGCTCGTCGTTCGCTTGTGTCGCGCGATCCACCTCCGAGAACAGCGCTCCGGGGTCGCCCTCCATGCGGACCTTGTGGAGGTTCACCCCGAGATGCCGTGCGACCAGATCCATCTGCCGCTCCTCCGAGTACGCCCCCTCGCCGCTCACGGCGCCAATCGTGTGCAGGCTTCCGCCGCCACCGAGCACCTGCGTTGCCGCCGCGGCGAGCACGCTCGAGTCGAGCCCGCCGGAAAGGAGCAGCCCCACGGGCACGTCGGAGCGCAGGCGCAGCCTCACGGCGTCGTGCACGAGCGACCGGACCTCTTCCACCAGGGCGCGGTCGCTCGTGACCGGACGGGGGTCGGCCGGCAGCGACCAGAAGATCTTCGAATCCAGCGTCCGCGGCGGGGCGACGCTCAGGTCCATCTCGACCCAGCTCCCCGGCGGCAGCGACTCGATCCCCACGAAGCAGGTCTCGCGCTGCGCGTCCAGCTGCTGCTGCTCGAGGTACCGGTCGAGTACCATCGCGTTCGGGCGGAAGCGCCCCCCGACGCCCTGGAGGATGGTCTTGATCTCCGACGCGAAGTACCACGCGCGGCGCGACTCGTCGTAGTAGCGGTAGATGGGCTTCACCCCCAGCCGGTCGCGGGCGAGGAGCAGGCGCTGGCGATCGACGTCCAGCAGCGCGATGGCCCACATGCCGTTGAACCGCGAGAGCGCGCCGACGCCCCAGCGCAGCAGCGCCTTCTGGATGACTTCCGTGTCGGATCGGGTCTCGAACGACACGCCCTCGGCCCGCAGCTCCGCGCCGAGCTCGATGTAGTTGTACACCTCGCCGTTGAAGATGATGTGCGCTCGTCCGTCGCGCGCGGCCATCGGCTGGTCGGCGGCGGCCGACGGGTCGATGATGGCCAGCCGGTTGTGCCCGAGTGCGATGTCGCAGGCGCCGACGCTGGAATGCCACGCCCGCTTGCCGTTGGGCCCACGGTGCGCCTGCGCACAGATCATCCGGTCGATCGCCTCGGCGGTGCCAGTGCTTCGGGGCGCCACGATGACCGCGATGCCGCACATCAGCGCACCTCCGTTGCGCAGGGGGCGCTGAAGAGCCGCTCGAGCTGTTCGTAGAGCGGATACGTGATCAGCACCGCGCGGTGCTTGCCGTGGAAGACGAAGAGGCTGCCGGCGGCGACCGCCGACGCGCCGGCATCCACGGCCTCGCGGAAATGTGTGAGGTTCCCGGCGCCACCGGCGGCGACCACCGGGACCGAGACGGCATCGGCGACCGCGTGGATCAGGTCGAGGTCGTACCCCGCCTGCGTTCCGTCGCGGTCGATCGAGTTGAGCAGGATCTCGCCGGCGCCGCGGCGCTCCATCTCCCGCGCGTACTCGATCGGCTCGCGGTCGATGCCGTCCCGTCCGCCGTTGATCATCACGGTGGGCTTGCCGCGCCAGTTGCGGCGCACATCCACCGACACGACCACGGACGAGCTTCCCGCCGCAGCCGCCGCTTCCTCGACGAGCGCCGGCGTGCGTGCCGCCGCCGTATTGAGGATGACCTTCTCCACGCCGAGGCTGAACAAGCGTCGGACCTGCTCGATCGTCGTAATGCCGCCGCCGTAGCCGAACGGGATGAATGCCTCGCTGGCGATGTCGGCGAGCAGCTCGAAGTTCGGCCCCGCGCCGGACGGCGTCGCGCCGATGTCGAGGAAGGCCAGCTCGTCCACTTCCTTCTCGTTGAAGATGCGGACGGCGTTGATCGGGTCCCCGACGTACGTGGCATCCTTGAACCGCACGGTCTTGACCAGGCCACCGTCGCGGAGCAGCAGGCACGGGATGACGCGCGTACGCAGCATCAAAGACTCGCGAATCGCCGGAGCATCGCCATGCCGAAACGGTGGCTCTTCTCGGGGTGGAATTGCGCGCCCCATACGTTCCCGCGGTTCAGCATGGATGTGAAATCGTAGCCATAGTGCGACGTCGCGAGCACCTCCTCGGGACGCTCGCACACGACGTGGTACGAGTGGACGAAGTAGAAGCGCGGCCCTTCGCTCGCGTCCACCAGGGGGTTCGGGTGCACGGGTCGCACCGTGTTCCACCCCATGTGCGGCACCTTCAGCGAGCGCGGCAAGTCGAAGCGGAACTTCACGCAGCGCCCGGCGACCAGGCCGAGCCCCGCCGCCCGCCCCTCCTCACTCCCCTCGCTCAGCAGCTGCATCCCGAGGCAGACGCCAAGGA
>DATMXS010000364.1:0-14162 GCA_035561355.1 Bryobacteraceae bacterium
TTTACCGCATTGCGATGATGCCGGAAAGCGAGGTGGATCAGCGCATCGCGCCCGTTTATACGCGCTATCTCAATCCCGCCACGACGATCCTCGCCGCCGCGGGCGATATCCAGATTCACCTGCGCGCTCGCGCTGCCACCCAGGAACAAGCTGAGCACCTCGCGACTGAACTGGGCACGCAGATCGAGGAGATCCTGGGAGATCGCATCTATTCGCGAGACGGCGCAACCCTCGAAGAAGCTGTTGGCCGCCTTCTGCGGGAGCGCGGCGAGACCGTCGCCGTCGCCGAGAGTTGTACGGGCGGGCTCGTCGCGCAGCGCTTGACGTCCGTCGCCGGCAGTTCGGACTACTTCCTGGGCGGATTTCTGACTTACACGAACGCGATGAAAACAGCGTTGCTCGGCGTACCCGAAACGGTGCTTGCCGGGTACACCGCGATCAGCGAACCGGTTGCCGCCGCCATGGCCAGCGGAGCGCGGGATCGCACCGGCGCGACGTGGGCTCTCTCCGTTACCGGTGTCGCCGGCCCTTCTGGAGGAACCGAAGCGGACCCCGTGGGTGTCGTAATTCTCGGCCTTGCCGGCCCGAACGGCACCCAGGCGCACCGCCTGCGCTTCGTAGGGGATCGCGAACGCATCCGCATGTGGGCCGCCCAAGGGGCACTGGACATGCTCAGGCGAGTGATCGCGTAGCTGCTTCCTGCCGGTCGCCGCGTCTCCGCGTCTGCTGTGAAATTTTGGTGAACGCCGCAAAAGCAAAAGGAGTCCCAACTTTCGTCGGGACTCCTTGCGCCTTTGAACTTCGACTGACCTGTGACTCGGGGTCCGGCCGCTGCCACTTCCTTAAGGGTCGTGGCGCTTCCGGCGGACCTAGCTAGTGCCTCTCGACGACGATCTCTTCCTGGCCGTGGCGTGGGCGGATACGGACGGCCTGCCGTTGCGGCCGGCGATCCTCGCTCGCTTCCTCGTCACTGTCTGCCGTCACAGCCGGCATGTGCCCATCGTCCTTCCGGACCGTGATATTGCCTCGCGCCGTGTTCAGCGTAATCGTCGGGCCTGCGCCGGTCCTGCCCGTGATCGCGCCACTCCGGCCGTTCTCGCCCTCGTTCTCGGCGGTGAGCGGCGCGCCGAACTCGTTGAACACTTCGCCGCGCTCTGTGGCGCCTTTCAATTCGAACATGGCCGCCGCGGGAAGCATCAACTCGATCTCTCCCACGCGGGTTTTCACATCGATCCTCGGTAGCTTGTTCTGCGCAGGGCGGAGAACAATGTCGCCCCGCTCCACCGTAATCTCAACCGCTTCCGTAAACTGCTCCAGCCGGACATCGCGCGAGCGGTTCGTCGAGAGGCGGATCGGACCCACCAGATTCGTGCCGACCATGTCTCCCAGATCCATGTGCAGACTGCCAGGGATCTTCTCGACACGCAGGTCAGTCTGCGCCGTCTGGATGCGGATGCCGCGTGCCAGGTTCCGGAATTGCAGGTCGCCCGAGAACGAGCCGTTTAAGATTACCTCGCCCGAGACGTTCTCCAGTTCAACGTCCCGGCCCCTGCCGCCGATCACTTCGAACTTGCCTTTGATGTCGGTGGCCCGCAACACGTCGGTCTTCCGTACATCGACCCGGACGTCGCCTCCCAAATTTTGCAGCCGGACATCGCCGCTATCGCTCGAAAGCTCAACCCGCCCGTTGATGCCGCTGAGTTCGAGGTCGCCGGAGCGGCCGCGGACTTCAATCGCTGCGTTTCGGGGCACAGTGATGTCGAGATCCGACGAGACGCGCTGCTCGCCCGTCACGCGTTCCTGATTGGTCCGGACTACCACCTGATCGGCCTGCGCCGTTACCTCCAGTTGTGTCTGTTGATTGGCTGCCTCGGCATCTTTGTCGCTCAGTGCGCGCACGGACTTCCGTCCAGCCACGGTCACTTCCTGTACGTCGCCGCCCACAATGCGCGTGTTCCCGCGAAAGTTCTCCACCAGAATGCGCGACACTTTCGTTGCGGCGGCCCGTTGCTCCGGAATCGAAAAATCGTAGCCCTGCCCGAACATCTCAAGCTTGTTGATGCGGACGAACGGCAGCCTTTTCCATGGCTGATGCGAATGCGCAACATAGAGCCCCGAGCCGATCAGGCATATGAGAACCACCAGCGTCCATTCGCCGCCCGAGATGCCCGCCACCGGCAACGGCTTCCGCTTCGAAACCGTGAGCAGCAGTTCGACAAGGCGCATAACGCCCCAGCCGATCAGCAGGAAGGGCCAGAACCGCGCGGCCACTTCGAGCGTCGGCAAGTCGGGGCGAAGCGAAGCCACTAGAAACCACACGCCGATCAGGATGATCAGCAGGGGCCCTGCCAGTGATCCTCGTTTCATACCGATCCTCCGACAAACGGCGGTCCTGGATCATAATCGCTATCGTGTGCTGACCGCAGGGCGGCCCTCTCGAGCAGTTTCATGAGCCCGAACGCAATCAGCAACAGCGGCCAGGTGCGGGTGAACGGCACGCCCGCGTAGTAATCAATCGCGAACAGCGAGCCCAGGGTGATCAGCATGATTGGGCCTCGCGCAGCGCGTACAAGCGCGTATCTATCGGCGCCCATGAGTCACCTCGTCTCCCGGCAGCGTGTCGTCGTTGCACCCCGTCATGCGGCAATACAACATGTAGGCGCCGATGCCGATCAGCGCCAACGGCCAGAATCGGGCGATCTCGTTGAACCGGACAATCTGCATCGTATCGAGCAGGAAAAGCACGCCGAGCCCGATCAGCACGATCGGACCGATCGGAGCGCCCTTCTTCGCCTTCAGCGGGAAGAGGCTGGAGAACTCGTCCGGCACTTCGCCCATCTGGCGCCTGCGTGCCGTGTGATATGCCTCGAACGGCATGTAGAAGTACCAAATGGCGATCAACATGCCGAACAGCGGCTCGAAGCTGTGTATCGTACTCGTGATGCTGATCAGAGTGCCGAAGATCAGCACGTGGACGATGCCCTTCGCGTACTGGCCGTTGTAAATGGCGCCGACTCCGGGGATCAGGCCCAGAATGAATGCCAAACCGGGCGAAACCCCGGCAACGGAAGCCGGAGCGGGAGGTGGAAACGCGCTCACACCCGGCCCCGCAACAGGAGGAGTCACGACCTGTTGGGCAGCCGGCGCGTGCTCTTCACACACAATGGTGCCCTGGAACGTGCGCTGGCACGCCTGGCACAACGGCTTACCGCAGGTCCTGCAAAAGGCGACCGCTGCTACGTCCGTATGCTTATAGCAGTTCATGACTTATTTCTCCTGCTTGCCACTACGTAAGTTCTCGTTAGAAGTTCCCGGCTGTTTTTGCGCCGGCTGCTGTTGCTCCGGCTTGCGTTGTTCGATGGCCGTAGCGCCGCTTCCGCTCTTCTGCTGCGGCTCCTCGGCTGCGCGCGGTCCTTCGTCACCGGCAGTCCATTCCCGGAGTTGCGTCTGGACTTCGTAAACCAGCCGAATATTCTCGTAATACTTCACAGTCCGCTGCCAGACCCGGTAGATCCGGTCATCCACTGCGGCAACGACATTCGAAGGCCGCAGATCGTTCACAGTTAGTTGGCGCGGCGAAATGCCCGCGAACCGGGCCAGCAGTGAAAACGACAGGATGGTCATCGCGAAGCCCATCGCGAACCTGGGCTGCATGATGGGCTGGATCCACTCCTGGATCAAATGGCGAATGCCCCCCGGCTTTTTGGCCCGTGCCTGATGCGCCGCCGGTAGCTCGAACAGGATCCGGGTCATCAGTTCGGGCGGCGGCTCCACTGGCGGCACGCGCTCTATAAAGCCGAGCGCGGCCGAAACGTCGCGCGCCAGTTCGGCGCACGCGGCGCACTGCGCTACATGGGTGTCAAACTCGGCCCGGAGGTCGGGCTGGAGTGTGCCGTCCGTGTAATCGCAGAGCAGGATTTCGAGGTCCGCGCAGTTCATACCAGCACCTTCTGGCGGCGCAATATCCGAGCCAACTCGGCGCGACCGCGGTTCAGCCGCGACTTGACGGTACCTTCCGGCACTTTCAGGACTTCCGCGATTTCCTTGTATTCAAGCTCCTCCAGATCGCGGAGAATCACCGTCTCCCGCAGTTCCGGTGAGAGCTTGTCCAGCGCACGTTGCAGCAACTCGCTCGCTTCGCGGCCCGCCAGCATCCCGTCCGCTCGTGACGCCAGGTTGGTCTTCTCTTCGAGCATTGGGAGCTGATCTTCGATCGAATCACTTGCGCGATCCAGTCGGCTGCGCCGGTAGTGGTCGATCAAAAGGTTGCGGGTGAGCCGTGTGAGCCAGACTACAAAGGAACCCTCGCCCGCACGAAAACTCTTCAATGTCTTGAAGATGCGAAGGAAAACTTCCTGCGTGAGATCCTGGGCTTCACTTTCTTTTCCGGTGAATCGGTAACACAGGGCATAGACCCGGCGCGTATGCGCCCTGACCATCTGCTCCCATGCGGCGTCGTCTCCGCTCAAGCACCGCTCCACTAGATTAAGGTCCGGATCCAAGCTGTTACCCGAGTTCCTGCGCCAACCTGGAAGGCCGGGTATCGTTTGCTGTAAGGCAGCCGACACTCCTCCGCCTGCCTGGTTGAGCCAGGGGCTTTGGAGGATCGCTGCGCCGGTCGCCATTATGTGCCTCGAAAATCGGGCGCCCTCCGGTAGTCTCCTCCGGATTGCGCTTCCAGTAGATAGAACGAGGCATTATCATGAGAAGTTCGCTCTAAAATCTACATCACCGGCATGCAACGTTCCATTCTAGCCGTTTTGCCGGACCGTTCCACGCGATTTTGGATCGGATCGGAGCGTTTCTGACATGGCCGAAGACTACACGGGCGCCCCTGCGCCGCCGAACCACCCGCCCGCACCCGGCGGCGCCAGCCCCGGCCCGTTCCGTTCTCGCCGGAACCTGCTGTTTCTCGTCGCCGTCCTGGGTCTGTTCGCGGCGTGGTTCTTTCGCGAACGTTGGATGGCATCCGGCTTTGACTGGCAGGCTTTTGCACGTAGTTTCATTAATGTCCACTGGGGCTGGATGGCCGCATCGGTGGTGCTCGCCCTTGCCACCTATCTTGGGCGTGCCCTCCGCTGGCGGGTCATGCTGCGCCCGCTGAAGCCGGATGCCAACTTATGGAGGCTCTGCACCGCCACAGCAATTGGTTTTACCGCCGTCGTTCTGCTCGGCCGTCCCGGCGAGTTTGTCCGCCCCTACCTGATAGCGCGCAAAGAGGCGGTGCCAGTGTCGTCGCAACTCGCCGTCTGGTTCCTGGAGCGAATCTGGGACCTGATGGCCGTACTCCTCATTTTCGGATTCGCGCTCGCACAGGTACGCCACTCCAGAGTCAACCTCGGTCCCCGCTTCGCCTGGATCCTCGAAACGGGAGGCTACCTGGTGACAGCCGCGGCTCTCGTCGCCGTCATCGTCCTGATCGCGCTCGGCGGCTTTTCCGGCGCGATGCGTCAGCGGCTCCTGAGCGCACTGGCGTTCCTGCCGGAGCAGCACCACCGGCGTGCCGACCGTGTCGTCACGGCTTTTCTGGAGGGCGCAGCGTCCACTAAGAGCGGCAGCTCGCTGTTTTTACTGTTGTCGTACACCGTCGCCGAGTGGGCCGTGATTCTTCTGGGGATGGGCTGCCTGTTCTGGGCCTATCCCGCCACCGCCCATCTCGGCATCCGGGATGTGCTGATTTTCACGGGCTTCGTAGCCTTCGGCGGATTGGTCCAGATTCCGGGTATAGGCGGGGGCATCCAAATCGTCTCCATATTCGTACTGACCGAGTTTTTCGGCGTTCCGCTGGAGGCGGCCACCGCAATTGCAATTATGATCTGGGCGGTGACATTTGTAGTAATTGTGCCTGTTGGCCTCGGCCTCGCATTTCGCGAAGGGCTGAATTGGCGACAGTTTCGCCAGCTTAAGAGCGAAGCGGTCGAGCGTGCAGAGGCGGCCGGCGGCGATTCGGGCCTGAGAGAAGCCAAATGAACTGCCCTTTTTGTAATCACTTGCAGGACAAGGTCGTAGACTCCCGTGAGAGCCGCGAAGGGGATGTCGTCCGGCGGCGGCGCGAGTGCCTCGGGTGCGGCCGTCGATTTACGACCTATGAGAGAATCGACGAAATCCCGTACATGGTGGTGAAGAAGGACGGCCGCCGGGAGAAGTTTGACCGGCAGAAGGTCCTCACGGGCCTCCTGAAAGCCTGCGAGAAGCGTCCGGTGGCGATGGGTCGCCTGGCCGAGATCGTTAATGACGTAGAGGCGAGATTGATGGACAGCCCGGAACGTGAGCTATCCACTACTGAGGTAGGAGAAATGTTGATGGAGCGGCTCCGAAGCCTCGATAAGGTAGCCTACGTACGTTTCGCCTCCGTCTACCGGGATTTTCAGGACGAAGAGGCTTTCTTCACCGAACTGAAGAGTCTGATGAGACAGTAGAAGAGGAGTTAGCGCGAACAAGGAGCAGGGAGATGTAATCAGGGTGCAGCCCGGAGCCAACGCGGCACCGGTCAGCCGCCTCCCACTCCTGGCTCCATGGTCTTGCTCATTTATTTCCAAATCCCCGGTTATTCTCCAAATCCCTGTAACCAAATCCGTTCCTGAACATCTTGAACATTAGGGCTTAACTTATTCCAAGCGCGATGGTATGATCTCAGATGGCGCTTCTTGCGCCCGGTGCGGGCATCCTAACGCCGGTGCAGCCGGTGACCATACGCAAAGACGATTCAACCCCCGATCATGCTGAGGAATGGCCTGTTTTCAGCGGGGAGGTGAGTTCAACAGTGGACCATTTCGAAGATCAATTTCTCACGGAAAATCAAGAACCTATCGGCATCCCCTTCGATGAGGAGCCGAAGTTTTTTGATGCTGATGCCGACGAGTTCCATACCGCGCAACAGGCCGAGGAGTCCATCTACACGGATGACCCCGTGCGGGTCTATTTGCGCGAAATGGGCGCCGTCCCACTCCTTACCCGCGAAGGCGAAGTGGATCTCGCCCGCCGCATGGAGCGCGGCAAGCTGAAAATGGCCAAGGCCGTCAGCCGCTCCGCGCTGGTCCAGTTGGCGGTTCTGAATCTTGCCGAACAAATCAAGAGGACGCCCGAAGAGCTCGATAGCCACGTAGACCTCGGGGAAATCGAAGAGGGTGCGACAACTGTTGACGAGAGGCGCCGGAACGAAGCGCGGCAGTTGTTTGCCGATATCATCGCGCTTCACAAGAAACAGCAGCAGCTCGCCGAAAAGCTGGAGGCGACTCCGGCCGCCAACAAGAAGGCCCGTCGCCGCAACCTCGGGCGGCTCATGCGCTCCAAGGTCGAGATCTCCCGCACCATCCGGAAGATCCCCTTCCTGCCTATCAAGTGGAAGGAATTCACCCGCGAAATCGAGCGCGCCGCCGAGGAGATGACCTACCTCGAGGCGGATATCCGTAAGCTCCAGGAACGAAACGGCCAGGCGCAAGCCAAGGTCAAAGAGCTCAAGCGCGAAATCAAGAAGCGTGAACAGGTCGCGGGCGCTCCGCTGGCCGATCTTCGCCAGACGCTGACCGTCATTCGCATCGGCGAACTGGAGGCTGAGCGGGCTAAGAAGGATCTCGTCGAGGCCAACCTCCGCCTCGTCGTCTCGGTTGCCAAGAAGTACGTGAATCGCGGACTTCACCTCCTTGACCTCATCCAGGAAGGTAACATCGGCCTGATGCGCGCCGCGGACAAGTTCGAATACCGGCGCGGCTACAAGTTCTCGACATACGCCACCTGGTGGATCCGGCAGGCCATCACCCGCGCGATCGCGGACCAGTCTCGTACCATCCGCATCCCGGTCCACATGAACGAGAGCATGAACAAGTTCCTGCGGGCCAACCGTGAGCTCGAAAAGGAAATGGGCCGCGCGCCGACCAATGAAGAGATCAGCCGGCGCATGGATATCTCGGTCGAAAAGGTTCAGAAGCTGAAGACCATTTCCCGCGATCCGGTATCGCTCGAGACCCCGGTCGGCAGGGACGGCGAATCCGCCCTCGGCGACCTTATCGAGGATCGCTGGGTCGGCTCGCCCGTGGATGCCGTCATCGAATCCAACGTCCGGGACGAGACCGCAAATATCTTGAAAACCCTTTCACCGAAGGAAGAAAAGGTCATCCGGCTCCGCTTCGGCATCGGCTGCGAGCGAGAGCACACCCTGGAGGAGATCGGGCAGGAGTTCGACGTGACGCGCGAGCGAATTCGCCAGATCGAAGCCAAAGCGCTCCGCCAGCTCCGGAGCCCGGAACGCGCCCGCCATCTGCGGGCTTTGCTGGCCGCTCGCTAACTTCTATAGCCGTAGTAACTGAAAGGGCCGGTCGGACTGACCGGCCCTTTTCGCGTCTGCTGCAACGCGCAGCGCACTCACTTCTTCTCAAACCGCGACAGGATAGTCTGCCGTTCGCCCTTCTCCCAAGCAGTGCGGATCTCAGCGTCCGGCGCGCCCGCAATCCTGCCTAGAAGGATGAAGGCAGCCTCCGCATGAGCCGGCGTCCGCCACCGCGCCATCTCCAGAAGGCTGTCCAGCCCGCGGTCCCGAAGCAGCGAGAGCGTACCTTCGGGGCGCACCGCCGTCAGGTTGACTAGCGCCTGCGCAGCCCGGTGGCGGTCACTCCAAACGATCGAATGGAGCATCTCCACGAACCATGTCGGCTCTACGCGGAACCCGGCTTCCGGGTCTCGGGCCGCTAGCTCCGCCAGGGCGCCCAACGCACGCATCGCATTTGCCCGGACACTCTCGTCCGGATCCTGCATCGCGTATTGTAGGTCTGGCACCACCGCAGCCTTCTTCGGTGAGTAGCCGATGATCGCCGCCGCAATCGCCCGGTGCTCCGGTTCCACCGACGTCCGTAGTACTTCTCTCACCAATGCGGTGTTCTTTCCGGCAAATACGGCGAGACGGTCCTGTAGACTACGGACAGCGGGGTCGTTCGCGAGAGGGTGCCCCGAGGAAAGGTCTTCACCGGCGTTGCCCGCCCGCGCCGCCGCCTCGAATGCGCGCAGGTAGTCGCGATATAGGTCGACAGTGTCAGCGGGAAGCACGGCAGCGCCGCTCGGAGGCTCGCGGAAATCGAAATGCGGCGCGCCGCGCTCCTCGATCCCGATATAGAGGATGGCGCGATCACCGGTGCAGCAGACCGCTTCGAGCCGGGCGAAGACGACGCCGGGAACCTGCTCGATGCGTTCTTCAACTGCGGCTTTGGAGGCAGGGAGGCGGTCGCCGTCCGAGACACCCGCCGCGCGGCGGACCCGCTGTTCTGGAACCTTGCGCAGTCCGTAGAACTCAACGGCGCCGATGCGTGGGATCTGGGCGAGCAGGAGGGTGGGCGCGAGCAGCCCGAAAAAGAAACGAAGCACGCGTGTTAGACGCGCCCGCCCTCCCCTTTGCTACGCCTGTTTTTCAGCCAGCGGCCCGATGATGGGCAGTACCCATTTCTGGCCTTGGTATGCCTTCACCATCAGCATGACCCAAAGCACCAGGAATGCCAACGAGATCACCAGACTCAGCAGCCCAAGCAGGGCGCTGAACGCGAACGAGATGGTCAACAGAACCGTGCTGACGATCATTTCGAGGATCCAGAACGCAAACCAGGCAATATTGAGGAAGATCGACTGCCACGCGTGGAAGCGCACGAACTTGTTCTGGTTATACGGTGCGATCGCCAGGAACACGATGCCAGTGATGAAGCCCACGACATAGCAGAGCAGCCCGGCAACGTTCGGTTCAAGCCCTCCGGCGGCCACGGGCGCAGCCTGCGGCGCCGCGCCATATTGTGGCTGGTTGCCGTATGGCTGTTGCTGCTGATACGGTTGAGCCGGCGGCGGTTGGGGCGGCGCATAGCCGCCGGGCGCGGGTCCCGCTGCGAGCGGAGTTCCGCACTTGCCGCAAAATTGCCCCTCTACGGGGGATCCACAGTTCTTGCAAAAAGCCATTCTGCCTCCAATTCGACAGGTCCAATGCTACGTTACACGCGGTGGCGCCGCAAGGCTGGACTCTCAAATTGCCTGGCCTTGGCGGTCAGGACAGTCCATAACCGGGCTGGAGCCGCAATCCAAACAAGCAGCCCCGGCAGCACCGCCGCGACCATCCGATTCGTTTCCATTGCGCGGGCAAGATCGCCATCCAAAGCCGCCGAAATAGCGCGTGTCATCCCGCAGCCAAAGCACTCGATGCCAAACAGCCGCCGAAACAGGCATAGCGCCGGCCCGTCCGCGAGCGCCGCGGGAGGAACCACGCACACCACGGCGAGTACCAAGGCCCCAGCGACACGAGTCGCCCATAGCGCTTGTCTAGTTCTCTGCTTCATTCGGCCAAAGGTTGCCCCAAGGCGTCACGGTTCATGGACCCGGTCAGGATCATGATGCCCTCCACCAGCCCCCAAACGGCCGCCGCGATGGTGGTGATGCCGCACGTCAGGATGCCGCCCAGACCGAGCACGAGTTGGATGATCCCTATAGTTGTGTACCCAAGATAGAACCGGTGGATGCCGAGCGAGCCGAGCACAATTCCAAGAAGCCCTGCCACCAACTTCGACTTCGGCGCTCCGGCAACGATCCCGGGCCTCAGCGCCGGCGGAGGTACCCCTCCCGCGTATACGTGCGGTGCGGGGCCAGCCGGTGGGGCTACGTCCGTTCGCGCTCCGCACTGCGGGCAGAACGCCGCGCCCTCAGCTACCTCGCTTCCGCAACTCGTGCAAAACATGAGTTCCTCCTCGTGGGCATCCGCGAATGCCCGAATCTAGCTGAAACACCCCCTCCAGCGCAAGCGGAATCCGAGCGCCACGGCTGAAGCAGTTGCAGGCGCCCTCTTCACCCCCGCAGCGAGACGGGTTCTTCCATGCGTGCGCCACACCCCCTGGTCCCGGTAATCCGCCCGATGACCGCTGTTGCCAGATACGCGGCTCCAAGATAGAAGGTCCAGTCCATTGGGTAGCGATGCCTCAGGCTGACATGCACGACGTAGTGTGGCAGCGGCAGTGTCATCCAGATCACCGCCACTATTGCAGCCGCCGGCAGCCTTCGCCGTCCGGCGAGAATCCAGCCGGCGATTCCCGCTGCGGTCAGTCCGCAGAAGAAGAGCGTCTTGAACAGGCTGCCAGTCGGGTTGAACCAGAAGTAGAGCGCGCGGCGTGCGGTTAGCGAGCCGAACCGCACGGGGTTGCCTCGGATCCAATCCCGGGCCTCGTCGCTCCTCCGGCGGTTGTACTCCACCTCACCGAGCGTGCGGACGAGTTCCGCCTCCGAGCGCAGACTGTGCGGATGCACAAATCCCGGAAGTTTCATGTTCAGTTCGGAGTCGGGTCCAACGCCGTCCCTGTTTGAGACTGCCAGTTCGAGGCCCAGGTTCGAGCGGAGAACGGGCGACCCCAGGGCCTGGTAGTTGCGGAACATCCACGGCGCGATTACCGCAAACACACATCCGGCGGCAACCGCTGCGGCAGCGAAGGCTCTGGCCCTCCTTCTGAGCGCCGCGGTCAGGGCCAGCACGGCAATGCCGCACGGCAAGAATCCCGCGTACACAAGAGTCGCCGCGCCGCACGCGAACCCGAACGCTGCCGCAAATCCGATGCTTTGCCATCCGCCCGAGAGGTAGCGCACGCACAGCGCCGCGATTAGCATGAGGACGCACCCAGCAAGCGTCACTTCGATCGTGCCGCCGGTTTCGACCCAGAGCCGGAAGGGAAGCACCGCGCCAGCGCAGCCCGCGAGCACTCCCGCCGTCACTCCCAGACCGAGTTGGCGCCCGGTCCACGGCAAGAGTGCGTATCCGAGCGAACTGAGAAAGGCGCCGGTTAAGTGAATCGCCAGTATCCCAGGACCCCCCGGCCCCGTCCAGCGGAGCAGGAGTGATAGCAGAAAGGGGTAAGCAGGGTTGGCATGCGCGGTCGGTCCTGTAGGAAGCGCGTAAGGATCGCCAAAGATGCCCGACTCGGCGAGCGAACGCGCGACGTTGATGATTTCGGATGCCTCGAGCTCCCGATATCGCCCTGTCGCGAAGAGAAGTGCGACCCGGACCGCTGCAGCGATCAGCAAGATCGCCACTCCTGCCCGATACGGCGGCCACTTCTCAATACCGGCCATCACAACCCCGACCAGACGCATGGGGCGATCTTACACCCCTGATCCAAACTCGGCAAAGCCGTTGACCTCTAGTCTATGCTGAGGGATCGGCAGGAGCGATCCTTCGCCCCGCCTATACGCTATGAAGTTGCGCACGGCATCGTTCTGCGATTACGACCCTGTCCATGAGGTGTGCCGCCGGCATGGAATGTCGCTCGCATCGAAGGCCGTGTGGATCCGAAGCTGGGAAGCGAACCCGCACGCCGCCGCCTTTCATGACTCGCCGCCGGCCTGGCTGCTCGAGGCAGACGACGGGCGTGCAGTCGGCTGCCTGATCAATGTGCCGAGGACTTTCTTTTGGAATGGCCGCGCGATTCACGGCGCCGTTGCAGGGAACTGGATCGTCGATCCGGAGCACCGCGGCCACTCACTTAAACTGGCGTCGGCGTTTTACGGGCAGCCCAACCTCGACCTGCTGTATCACTCGACGGCGTCGGCCACCGTTGCAAAGCTCATGCCCTTCTTCAAGGCGGACCCGCTGCCGCTGCCGGAGTTCGGCAGGTCTCTTCTCTGGGCGATTCACCCCTACCGCGTAGCGCGCGCGGCCATCGCTAAGAAGAAGTGGCCGGCTGCATCGCTTCTTGCTGCGCCCGCGGGTGCGATCACATACGCCACAGCCGCCCTCCGGATCAGCGGGGGCCGGCGTTCTGTGCGAGCGGTCGTACGCTTGCCGGAGTTCGACGCCCGGTTTGAAGACTTTTGGGGCCGCTTGCGCGCGCAGTGCGGCCGGCTCGTATCCGATCGGAGCCGGGAGGTGCTTCGGCTCCGGTTCGGCGAGGCGCTGGCGGACGGCAGGATGTTGCTGGTCGGAATGGGCGATGTGTCGCTGAGCGGCTATGGGCTCCTGCTCATCCGGGAGGACCGCGCCAACCGGCTCCGGCGCGGTCAGGTGATCGATGTTCAAGCCGAACCGGAGGACGATGAACTCATAGCCGGTTTGATTGCCGGCCTGATCCGCGAGGCGAAATTGGATAGCTGTGACGTGGTGGAGTTCGCCGGGTTCGGCGGTATCAAGCAGCGGGTGGCGGCCCAACTAGCTCCGCACCCGCGAACTCTGGCCCACATGCCGTTCTGGTATCGCACGCGCGCACCGGAGTTGGCAGCAGCCCTCAAATCCGCGGATGCCTGGGATCCTTCGCCCTTCGACTACGACTGAGGCGGCGTGCGCTCCAACAACTCGATTAGTAAACGGCTCGGCAGCACCACCCAGGAGATCAGCCTGCCGCCGAAAGCCGCAGCCGGACGCGGACGGCGGACAACCAATGCGCCGTGGCCGCACAGATCCGCGAGGGCGCCTTTGATCGTATCCACTTCGTAGCAAACGTGGTGAAGTCCGCCTCCCCGCTCGAGGAACTTCGCTACCGTCGAGTCCGGGCCATCCGGCTCGATAAACTCAATTGACGTCGCGTCTCCGGGCATTCGCGCGAAGGCGACGCGCACCTTCTGCAACGGGTCATCCCACACCCGCGTGCCTTCGCCCCCGATCGCCGCGACATGGGCGCCCAGGGCGTCTCCAGCCGAGGGCACTACATACCCGACATGATGGAGAGAAGGAGCGCCCGCCATATTGGCTACGCGCGCCGCGCCTGCACGTATTCGCGAATTGTCGAGTATGACGTCAGCGCAGCCGCCTCCTCGAAGTCTATGGGTAGGCCAAGCTCCTGCTGGATCTGCAGGAAGAGGTTGACGGACGCCATCGAATCCCATGCGGCCAAGCGGTCTGTAGTCGCGGACTGAATCTCCGCATCCGTCAGTGTGGGGAAGACGTTGCGGAATATATCAAGTAGTTGTCGATCGAGCATACGTGAGTTCCGGAGCCATATCGATTGTGTGGTAAGTCGGCGGAAGATGGGCTAGGGTGCGCTCCCGCGCTAATTCGACGCTGCCGGACGGCCGTTCCCCGGAAAGAGCGTCCAGGAAATCGCGGAATGGGCCGTTGCGCTCGGTCTCGCGAAACTCACATTGGACGCGCTCCACTCCTGGGAGTTCGAGCAGGAACCGAAGCGTGGCGTGTTCGATGCGCCGGGAAAAGGCGCGGCAGCTCA
>DATMXS010000365.1:0-6030 GCA_035561355.1 Bryobacteraceae bacterium
GCAAAGGCGGACTATTGGTATCGACCCCAGCGCGACTATTACCCGACAGGTCACCTTACGTTTGCGATCGACAGCAGCCAAGCGCCACGCCGCAACTGGAACGAAGGCGTGAGGCAACGGTTGGAGAACTGTGTCGACTCGATCACGAAGGCCTTGCTCGCAACCGGGGAGCACCTAAAAGAAGCACGCCTGCGGCGAGAAGCTGAGGAACAGATCCAGAGGGTCGAGAGCCGTCAAGCTTTCGCGAACGAGCGCCGGCAGCGCGAAGAGAAAGAACGCGTTGAGGCTCTGGATCGGGACGTCGACCGCTGGATTCGCAGCAAGAACATCCGGGCTTACCTAGCGGCATTCAAAGCGTGTATGGAGAAGTGGAGTGGTCCGATTCAACAAAAGAGCGATGCGGGGCGCTGGCTTACATGGGCACAGGACTACGCCGACCGGCTTGATCCGCTGGAACCTCGACGAAAATGATCGGCGCCCTTTCGCTGGTGATAAGCTATCAACTCCTGAAGAGCGATGCGCTACTGGTGGGTCAATCAGAACCAGACCTACCGCCACGAGTTGTCCGGCGGATACTTGTGGTCCCCCAAGCGGAACGCTAATGGAGCCCGGAACCCTTTTTATGAATCGATGCGGGAGGTTTCGCCTGGCGACGCGGTCTTCTCATTCGTCGACACCCGTATCGCCGCGATAGGAATCGCGCAGTCCTACTGTTGGGAAAGCCCGAAGCCCGCCGAGTTCGGCGACGCCGGCCAGAACTGGGAGAACGTCGGCTGGAAGGTCAGTGTCCGCTTCACAAGGCTCCTTCATAGAGTCCGCCCGAAGGATCACATAGATGTTGTGAGGGCGGTGCTCCCAAACCGGTATTCCCCCCTGCAGACAAGCGGTAACGGTCTCCAGTCGGTATACCTCACTGAAGTTCCACAGCCCTTTGCCGAGGTGCTTGCGCGCTTGATCGGGCCTGAGGCGCGGGATCTGATTTGCGCGACGGATATCGCCGACGCCAGGCGCCGAGAACCGATTATGACCGGCGACGACCTGGACGTCTGGGAACGCCGCCTGGAGGAGCGGGTCGCATCCGATGCGTCCATGCGGGACACGGACAGGGACGCGCTCATCAGGGCCCGGCTCGGTCAGGGTTTGTTCAAACAACGCGTCATGCAGATTGAAGCGAGATGCCGGATTACAGGCGTCGACAACGCAATCCACCTCGTTGCAAGCCACTGCAAACCCTGGCGTGATTCCTCGAATGAAGAGCGGCTGGACGGAGAAAACGGGCTGCTGCTGACGCCCAGCATCGACCACCTGTTCGATCGGGGCTTTATTGGCTTCGAGGATTCCGGGGATCTGATCATCTCGCCGGTGGCGCACCGGCCGTCTCTGGAGCGTATGGGACTCGAGACGCGGCAAGTGATGAACGTTGGCGGATTCACCGCGGGCCAGCGGGCGTATCTCGACTTCCACAGGAACGCCGTACTGTTGAGGGCCGTGCGATAGGGCACGACGCCGAATAGATTCAGATCCCGGTCAGGTTCACGAGGGCCCTGCGGCTGGCCCACTCCGCGCCAACCTCGGCTACGACGATGCGATCGCGGCCGTCGACGAAGAGGCGGAGCTCGTCCTTCAGTTCGGCCGCCGTGTGGGTGCTACGCAGAGCCCATACCCGGTCGAGGACCTGACGCGCGCCCATCGAGCCGAGACGGGTCCTGAAGGAGTCGTAGGCTTCCGGCCGGAGGAGATCACAGGTGACGAGGTACAGCTTGAGCGACACGATCGCATTGTAGCGCGGTAGGCGAAGAATAGGCGAATACCGACCGGGACGAAGGTATACTGGCGGTAGCGGGCATTGATTCTGGGGTCCCACCTCCACTTGCGCGTACACACGAGACGTGCGCCACGCCCTTGCAGGAAAGAAGCATGGCGAACGGCGAAGAAACTGTAAACGAGAATCTGCACTCTCGGGAGACGGCGTCTTGCTGCCAGGAAGGAGCCCGCATGTCGCGAGAGTAGGCAGCAGCGTCGGCCCGCAGAACAGCTTGAACGAGAACCTGCATCGCGCGAAAGAGCATCGTGATTACACGAGCGCGCACCGCATAGAAGGCGCGTTGGCGACGGTCGGTGTGGAGCTATATGAACTCCGGCGCACATCCGCAAAACACGCGGCTTCGCACAGGCGTGAGCGGGCCGTGTAGACTGCGCCTTCGCGCTTCGTTCGTAAGCGGCGGAATCCGCCGATCACGAGGACCTCGTGCAAAGTGGCATCTGTGTGGACCGAAACTCTCTTCGGCGTGGGACGCCGCGCCAGCGCCATCTGGACCCGGCGTCCCTTCGGGGTATTGTGACTCTACTGGCAGACGGAGTTGATGAGCACGGGCGGCGCATACGGCAACTGCTTCGTTGCAAGCCCCGCCGAGTTCGTGTATGTCGCCGACCACGGCCCCGAAATGTTCAGGGTGTTGGGACAAGACTTGATCGTGCCGTCCATCGCCACGTTCATCGTCGCCGTCGCTCCCTGTACCATGTCGCCGATATACCACCGGAGAACGGTGTTCTTCCGCTGATCCTTCCAGGGGTCCGCATGCCCTACCGAAGGTGCCCATGACGTTACCGTTGACCAGCCATTCGCTCCGCCTTGCGCAAAAACGCTGAATAGGTCTTCGCACGCGGTCACTTCAACCGTGAACGTCCACGAGCCCGTATAGCGGGACGACACAGCGATCGTCCCTTCGCCGGATGTCCTTCGGACGGAAATCTGCAACCCGGTGGTCTGTCCGCCCGTGCAACCGACCTGTTGCTCTGCGGGGCCGATCGCCAAGTCGAGGACCGCTGTATCGGACCCTCTATACCCCGACGAGGGCTCTGGATCAAACTCTGCCCAGAAACCGATGAGCCTTGCGTTCGTGGTGCTTTCGTTTTGAGCGGTGAAATTGTAGGCCACCTGGTTAGTGCCGTCGAGGGTGGCCTCGGCGATCAACTCCGACTTGCCCTTCTTCTGATTTTGATCCAGGTTCCCGGCCCCGCACACATTCGCGGGCATCGGCTCTAAATACGTGAGCGACGAGGGATCGTTGTCATAGCAGCGATAGATAGTCAGCGTGCCCCCCGAGGTCACGGGCGTGGTCGGGCTGGCCGTCACTACAACGGATGCAGTCACAGTCACGTCCGCTCCCACGGACACGGTGGCAGATGGCGCGAACTCAATTGACGTAGTAGTCGCAACGGGTTGACCTGCAACGAGCACGGCCGCGCTCAGTAGGCACAAAACGAGTAAGGTGCGGAACTTCCGGTTCATGGTTATCCTCCCAGTGGCGTGCGGGCTATCTTGGACACATACCCGCAGACATGGATATTAAAGCATGCAAACTCTGGGGTAGAGGTACTGTTTAAGACCCTAAGGTAACGGTACTCGACTGTACCAGACGTACCGTTACTTCCGCGAGCGTCATGACCGCGCTACGGTTAACGACCGCGACCCCTGCTCGGAGGAGACGCTTGCGCATGTCGCGCTTGCGCCCGTTGGGCCCCTCCTGGGTCACCGCGCGGCGTCAAAGCGAGTAACGCACCACACGCCGCTCGGGGGGTAAGATCGGCCCGCTAGAATGGTCCTTGGCAGTTCCGCTTCCCCGTATCACCCCCGCCCGGCTCTCCCGCCTCCGTGATCCTTTCGACCACGCCGACTGGATCTTCGAGGTCAAGCACGACGGCTTCCGGGGGTTCGCCTGCATCGACGATGGCAAGGCGTGGCTCGTGTCCAAGAACGGCAACACATTCAAGTCCTTCTCCGGGCTGTGCGATGGCCTCGCCGCCTCGCTTCCAGGCCGCCGCGCGATCCTGGACGGCGAGATCGTCTGCCTAGGGCCGGACGGTCGGGCCCTCTTCGATCCCCTGCTCTACCGCCGAGCCGAGCCGCATTACTACGCTTTCGACTGCCTGTGGCTTGATGGCCTCGACATCCGTGAGGCTCCGCTCCTCGAACGCAAGCGCATCCTCCGCACCTTGGTCCCGCCGCAACCGTCGAGGCTGCTCTTCGTGGATCACGTCGTGGAGACGGGCACGGCGCTGTACCGGGCGGCCTGTCAGATGGACCTGGAAGGCGTCATTGCGAAGCTCGCCGGAGCGCCGTACGGCACAGAGACGCCGAGTTGGATCAAGATCAAGAATCCGGCGTACACGCAGACCATCGGGCGGCACGAGCGTTTCGAGAAGGGAAGGGCGAGGAGAGTGGCTGCCGGCCAGCCCTGACCGAAGCGGCGAACCCACGCGGCCGCAGTCTGCGGTGAATAAACGCAGGACAATAACTCGCTCCAGCGTGAACGCTGACCACCGCCCGTGATAGTATGTTCCATCGTGATCGCGTTCCTCTCCCGTCTAGTGGGCTCATCGCTGAATGTCATCCCCAAGGTGTTCTGGTCAACCGCTTGGGTGCTACCACTTGCCGGCCCGGTCACGTACTTCGCTTGCTGGCCGGACCTGGCAAGGTAGGTGTCTGCGCCTTGGCTGGCACCTGCATCGCCGCGCTCTTTCCAGTACTCTTCACGGCGGCTCTCAACCTGCCACCACGCCTACCACGCCTGCCGTCGATCATCCTGCCCATCCGCACGCCAGTGCTCGTGATCACCGGAGGCTTCGAACCCGATGAAGGCCCGGACGAACATATCCTCGACGCCGGCGTCGACGAGCACCGCGCTGGCAAGGGCCGCGCCGTTTATTGCGGCTCTTTCTTCAAGCTGGAGGCAGCCCGCCGCCTTATCCGGCGCTGCCCGCCGTGTACTCGCTGAAGGCGCTGCTGGGCGGCGTGCCGCCGCAGGTCGAGGTCACATGCAAGCCCTCTGCTGCCTTTGGCTCAAGCGGCTGTTCAGCGTTCACGCTCCGCTGACGTTGCACGTACCGGCCGCGCGCTCGCCGCTTCACTCGACTTCCACAGCCACGCGAAAGCCGTAGTCGGCGTATTTGAATTCCGGGGGTATGGAACTGCGGGCGGCGCAGCGTGAGATCTTGATCTGGTGCCTCCAGGAGCCTCCGCGAGAGGCCCGCCGAGTCCCTTGCGCGTGTCCCTCGGGATCGTGAAACGGGGAAACCGAGTAGTATCCTGGATCGTACCAATCGGAACACCACTCGTGGACGTTTTCGCACATATCAAACAGCCCATAGCCGTTCGGCGCGGAGGTCGCCACCGGCTCGGGCCCGTCATGCCAGCGCGAATGGTAGTCCTTCCGCTCAGTGACGGCCTCGTCGCCCCACGGGTAAAGGCAGCGTTCCAGGCCGCCGCGCGCCGCCCACTCCCACTCGGCTTCGGTGGGCAGGCGGAAGCGACTTCCGGTCACCGTGGTCAACCACTGGCAGTACGCTACCGCGTCAAACCAACTCGGGGCAACCACCGGCTGGTCGATCCGGTCGAACTCCGTTTGCCGGCGGAACAATGTCGGGGGGCGTTTTGTCGCCGTGCAGAAGTGATCGTACTGGGCGTTCGTGACCTGGGTCACTCCCAACCCGAACGGCGAGACGCGGACACGGTGCACCGGCCGTTCCTCGTCACGGCCGTCGTCCTGTCCCATCGAAAAGTCGCCTCCGGACAGGTAAACGATCGTGGGAATCGCAGTGGTCCGCTCCGGCGCCATACTAACCTCCGGGTTCGGCCGTGCGCACTCCCGTCCGGTAGGGTGCAAACTGTTCAACCTTGGGAAAGTCTTCGATCTTGCCGCCGGCCTCGATGATGGCCAGGCAACGCCGCACCTCCTGCTCGATGCGCGCAGTATTTACGCCGCCCCATTCTGGCAAATAGGCCTGGAACTTGCGGAGACCCTTTGCGAGCTGGCGTGAAGCTCCGACCGCGTTGTCGCGCTGGTGATGATGGAATCCTACAGCGAAGTGGATCAGGCTCTGAAGGAACCAGCGCTCGGGCTGATGGGTGCCGGTCCAGAGTTCCTCGAGAACTTCGTGGCAGTCGTAGAACGCACGCCGATTGAACCGTTCGATGCCCCGGTTGAACAGCGTCTGAGGATCCCTCTGCATGAGCCAGCCTTAGCCTCA
>DATMXS010000366.1:0-6265 GCA_035561355.1 Bryobacteraceae bacterium
GGCCATCGCCGCCACGCACGGGCAGCGCGCAGCCGCGGGCTCGACGACGTTTCAGATCGGGCGCATGACCATCACCTACTCGGCGTTTCCGTTCGAGCGGGCTCTCCACGGCATCGCCGGGGCTGGATACCGGTTCGTGGGCTGGGGCACAACGCACAAGGCCTCGACAGGCCGGGACGAGCCGGTGATCGCGGCCGATGCGCCACCCGCTGAGGCCCGGCGCCTCGGCCAGGTTTGCCGGGACAACGGACTCACGCCCGTGATGATGTTCTCGATGATCTACGTCGAGGCACCGGACTCCGTGAAGGTTCACACCTGTCGCATTGAACAGGCTGCGGCCGCCGGTATTCCGTTCATCATCACCTTCGGCAAAGTGGGGGAAGCGGGGCAGGGCGACCTGGCCACCTGGGTCCGGAACCTCAAGCAACTCGGGCCGATCGCTCGCGATGCCGGCGTAACACTCGTGATCAAGCAGCACGGAGGGCAGACGGCGACCGGTAAAGACTGTTCGAGGATCATTCAGGCGGTTGCCGATGACGGCGTCAGGATGTGCTACGACGCAGGCAACGTTCTCGACTACGAGAGCGCCGACCCGCTCCCGGATATCCAGGCGTGCTGGCGCGACGTCCGTGCGTTCGCAATCAAGGATCACCGCAACACGCCGAAGGATGAAGACTGCGGACCCGGTCTAGGCGAGATCGATCACTACAAGCTGCTGATGTCGGTTCTCCAGACCGGATTGACCATCCCGCTTGTCTGCGAAAACATCTTCGAGCCGCTGGTGCCCCGGCCGAAAACCCCCGAAGGCGTCGATGCCCTGGCGAAGCGTGCGCGAGAGTTCCTCGAGACTGTTACGCGAGGTTTGCAGCACAGCGCCTGAGATCGCCGGAACGCGGCTCTGCGGTGAACTCATATCGGGGCCTCACTCGCCGACTTGCGCGCGCTTGCCCGATCCGACTTCAACCCCGAGTGCTTGAAAGCCCCAGGCATTTGGCTTCTGCCCCATTGTTTTGTGGTCTAATGCAAAGTTCTACGAACCGCCCATAGTTTCACGGCAACAGGCTTGAGCCGGCCGCGCTGAGCGCGCGAATCGGGCCGATCGGCTTCTTCTCTGGCCGGAGCCTGCGGCGTTGAGCGCGGGTTGTGTGCACGGGCTCAACCGGACCGGACAGCACGAATCTATAGAAACTGGCTATGAAAAAACTTGCGCTTTCTGTTTTCTTTCTCTCTCTTTCTATTTGCTGTTCTGGCTTGGCTGCCGGACAGACCGCACTCGCGTTTGCAAAAGGCGCGCCAGCCGCAGTCACACCTGAAGTGGTATTGAATGGGGTCGCCGCGACAGGGGGTTCATTCTCCGCCTTTTCCTGGCTGCCCGACTCACAACGGGTGATCTTCTCCGCAACTCCCACCGACTTGCGCGTGGTATGCCGCGCGAGCGCCGCTCTGCCCGCGGCAGAGTCTGCAGGCACAAAGGGAAGGGACCGTTCCTGGATCGCCGTAATGAACGTCCAGACGCGTGACTGCAGCGTTGTACACGAAGGCGCAAACCCTGCGCCATCGCCGGACGGAAAACAGGTGCTGTTCATCTACGGGAAGACCGAGATCCCGCAGCTTTGGGTTAGTTCGCTGGAGGGCAGGAATGCCCGGGCACTCACCTCCGGTACGGTTTTTAATCCATACGCACATTGGTCAAAGAATGACGTCTATTACCGCCGCGCTTGGTCTCCGGATTCTCAACGTATTGCATACGCGATGCGTCCCCAAGTGGAAACTGCACCATCGCGCAGTCAAACTCCTGCATCTGAAAGCACGGTGGTCGTTATCGGGGGAAAGGGTGATTTGGGCAGTGACACTGAAGTGCGGGTCGTCGAAGTAGCGACCGGTGCTTCGCGGAAGCTGACTTCCGGCCCTTACTTCGTCTGGGATGAATTGTCATGGTCGCCCGACGGGGCTACCGTCGTCTTTGATTGCGTAACCCAAGTTGATGCCAGGACGGACGATATACGTGGAGAGGTACGGTCTGTCAACGTTAGTACGGGCGAGGTGCGCACAATCGTCAAGGATCATGGCGTCCAGATGCTGCGAGCCTTACTCTCGCCAGACGGGAAAACGATCGCTTTCACCATGGATCCTAACAATGTCTACTATCCAGACAACTGGAACATAGCCATGGTGCCAGCAGAGGGTGGGCCCATCCGCCAGTTAACGCGAAACCTGTTCATCGGTTCAGGCCCGGTGTGGTCCCCTAAGGGGGAGGGAGTCTACTTCCGTGCAAAGAAGGGGGTATTTAGTCAGATCTACTTTGCTGGAATAAATGGCGAGGTACGCCAAGTGACTGATGCGCCACGCGGTTCCTCCACGCCGTCCGTTTCACCTGATGGACGCCAGATGATCTGGACAACCTCGGACCTGATTTCGAACCAACACCTTCGCGTCGCCAATGTGGATGGCTCGAATCAGAGAATCATTGCCGAGCTGAGCGCTCCCAATAAGAACTTCAAACTGGGGCAGGTCGAAGCAGTGGCGTGGAAGAGCCGGGACGGCGTGTCGATCTCCGGTTTTCTCTTCAAGCCTGTTGGCTTCGATGCCAGTAAGAAGTATCCAATGATCGTGGATTTGCATGGCGGCCCAGTCGGAGGGCCCAGCCTCGGCGGTTCAATTCTCTATAGCAGGATGGAGCCGCATATGTGGGCGAACAAAGGTTACGTTTACTTCTTGCCGGATTACCGAAGCAGTGGTGTATATGGATGGGACCTCATCGAGAAACAGCGTGAGCGACAGGATTCCAACGATCGCGATTATGATGACATCATATCCGGGGTCGATTCCCTGGTCAGCCAAGGCTTCGTTGACACGAGCAGACTGGCTCTGGTGGGGCACAGTTATGGTGCATTTCTGACCAACTGGATCATTACACGCAGTCACCCCTTTCGGGTAGCGGTTTCATACGAAGGTTACGTCGATACCTTTCTCATGTATGGCACCGGATCCCGAGTGGGTGGGAATCCTGCCTTCGAGTGGATGTACAAGGGCATGCCGTGGGATGTGCCGGAGAACTATCGAAAGAATTCCCCACTGGAGTTTCTCAAGGGCGTTAAGACCCCGACACTGCTGATAAGCGGCGACAAGGGCATGGCGCTGTATAACAACGAGTTCCTCTACACTGCATTAAGAAAACAAAAAGTGGATGTCAGATTCCTGGTCTATAAGGGTGAGGGTCACGTAATTTCGACTCCGGCTAATCGGCGCGATCTTCTACAGCAGGTAATCAACTGGATAGAGACGCACCTTGAACCGCAACTCGTGAAGGGTTCAGATAGGTGATCCGCACCTGCCACCTCGAACCCGGTGAGCAAATTCGACTTTCCCCTTCAGGCCGGCGGCGTGGTCGAACCACACGCCAAGCGCACCGCCCTCCTGCGTCGCGTGGCAGAACAGCGGACCGGAGTACTCGATGTTTTCGCCGTACGCCACGGCCCTGGCCGCCAGCCCAAGCCGCAGTCCGACGTCCTGCTTATTGGTCGGGTGAATTTCGGCCGGGCTGCCGATGTCGATGCTGTTCAGCGGGAGCACCCGCGCGGTGCTCGGAAGTCGCGCTAGCATAGGAGCATAGCGACGTTAGTCGCGCTTGGAGGGGGTCACACACATGCAGGCGAATCGTCTCTGGGCTGCCCTTATGTTCTGCGCACTTGCAGTGCCGGCGCAGCAAAGTACGGAGCAGACCGCAGCCAATCAACCCGCGGGGGATAACGTTCGACAGGCGGAGCTTTCGGTTCCGTTCGGCGTCGTTCCCGGCAAACTAATCAAGTCGGGCCAGTATCTGATCTTCGTGGACGATGAACAACCCGGAGACAGCTTCGTCGTTCCCAGGCGAGAACTGGCAAACGCCCGGCGCGAAGGTGAAACGCTCAGGGTCGATCTGAACGAGCCAGTGCGCGACCGGTCCGGAGAACGGAGGTCGCTGGTGTTCCGGCTTTCTGATCCCGCCTCGGCGGCGCCGTTGCTGAGTTGGATGCAGTCCGCACCGGCGGCCGGCGCGGCGGCCGGTCCGGCATCCGCTTCCGCCCGTACCGACGAGCCCGCAACTGCGAACGCGGGTCTGGTTTACGAAGTGAAACACAACCACAAAATTGGCAGCTGCACCGGGCGGTTGCTGATCAGCGGCGACAGGGTCACATACGAGTCCGTTACAGAGCTTAACGACTCGCGACAGTGGTCGCTGGGGGATATACAGGAAGTGAAGCGGTCCAGCCCGTACCAGGTGCAGATCAAACCATTTGTCGGGAACACGTACGACTTCAACCTGATTGGACAGGGCATGGACAGCACTGATTACAAACAACTGGTTGACCGTATCGCATCGGCTCGTGCCCGGCAGTAGCGGGAGGCGATTCCGGAAAGTGGCTCCACCTGGGCCGCGCTGCTGCGGCCAGAATGCCCCGCCGGCGCTGAACTGATGCACCCGCGTGCGACTCTATTCCGGCTGCAAAAAGGTGAGAACGTTATCTCCCTGCCGCACCGTGCGCGAAACGTGAAGCGTCCCGTAATCCGGCCGCAGCTTCATCCGCGTCGAATGCTGAACAATCACCAGCGAGGGAGCCGCGCCTCCGAGGACGCCGAGAGCTTCCGAGTACTCGTCCTCCAGTTCATACGGAGGATCGAGGAAAGCGATATCCGGCGTGAAACGCGGGAGCGCGGTCAACACCTTGCCGGTGATCACCTCCGCGCGTGTCTCCAGGCCCAGCGCCTTCAGATTGCGCCGGATGATGTCCACGGCGCCTCGACTGCGCTCGATAAAGGTGGCGGATGTCGCCCCGCGGCTCAGCGCCTCGATCCCGACCGCGCCCGAACCGGCGTACGCATCCAAGAAGGTCGCCCCTTCGATCCGCGGGCTCAAGATGTTGAACAGCGTCTCGCGAAGCCGGTCCGGCGTGGGCCGCGTGTCCAATCCGGGCACTGAGATCAAACGGCGGCTTCGAAATTCCCCACCAATCACGCGCATGAGTTATCCCACCAATACCAGGCCGTAGCGGCTCTGCCAATGCGTGCGGAGGTACGCAACGGCGCGGCTGAGTTCAGGATCTTCCGGCGGACGCGAGATGAGCTGTTCGGCTTCCCCGCGCGCAATTTCCAAAATCTCCTGATCGCGCACCAGACTCGCCATGCGGAACACCGGCAGCCCGGACTGCTTCGTGCCGAAGAACTCGCCGGGACCGCGAAGCTTCAGGTCCATCTCCGCGATCTTGAACCCGTCCGAGGAATCCACCATTGCGCGTATGCGCTCGCGGCCGGTGTCATTCAGCTTGCCGGTGATCAGAACGCAGTAGCTCTGGTCGGCGCCGCGCCCGACGCGCCCGCGGAGCTGGTGCAGTTGCGAAAGTCCGAACCGCTCGGCCTGCTCGATAATCATCACCGTCGCGTTCGCGACGTCGATGCCAACCTCGATCACGGTCGTCGAAACGAGAATCTGGATTTCGCCGTTCTTGAACCGCTCCATCACGGATTCCTTTTCCGCCGCGGGCAGCCGGCCGTGCATCAGGCCGACGCGAAACTGCGGGAAGACCCTCTGGGCGAGATGCTCGTGCATCTTGGCGGCGGCCTTCATAGCCTGCGTCTCGGATTCCTCGATCACCGGATACACGACGTAGGCTTGCCGTCCGCGCTCCACCTGCTTTTGGAGGAAGCTCCAGACCTGCTCGATGCTGTCCTCCGTCGCGTCCTTCGTGACGATCGGCTTGCGGCCGGGAGGCATCTCGTCGATGACGGACACGTCCAAATCGCCGTACAGCGTCAGCGCCAAAGTACGCGGAATCGGCGTCGCGGTCATCACGAGCACGTCGGGTTGCGCGCCCTTTTCGATGAACCTGAGCCGCTGCATCACGCCGAAGCGGTGCTGCTCGTCTACGATCGCGAGCCCCAGGTTGTGGAACTCCACGTCCTCCTCCAGGAGGGCGTGCGTACCGACCGCGATGTGCACCACTCGGGCGGCAATGGCGCGCTTCGTGATCTCTTTTTCCTTTTTCGTCATTGAGCCCGACAGCAGCGTCACGTTGTAGTGGAGCTTCGAGAAGAGCTGCCGCAACGAAAAAAGATGCTGTGTGGCCAGGATCTCCGTAGGCGCGAGCATCGCCACCTGGTAGCCGTTCTCGATCGCGATGATCGCGGCCTCCGCCGCCACCAGCGTCTTTCCGCTGCCGACGTCGCCCTGCAGCAGGCGGCTCATCGGCGCGGGCGAGGCCATGTCATGCGCGATCTCCGCCAGCAC
>DATMXS010000367.1:0-14750 GCA_035561355.1 Bryobacteraceae bacterium
ACGGAGACTCGGCCGCAGTGGTGCTACTCGCCATCGACAACGGCGCTGGCATCTCAAACGTCGTCGAAGCCCTTCGTGACGGCTACTCAACCGCCGGGAGCCCTGGGACCGGCCTCGGGGCTATGCAACGCCTCGCAACCCGCTTCGAGATGTACTCAAGGCCGGGTGCCGGGACTGCCGTGCTCGCCCGGTTTGAGCGGCCTGGTTCCAAGATGGCGAAGCGAGAGCCGCCGGTCCCCGTGGGCGGCCTCTTCGTCGCCTGCGCCGGCGAAGAGGAGTGCGGGGACGCTATCGCTATCCTGCGGCAGAGTGCATGCACGCGCCTGCTGGTGGTGGATGGCCTTGGCCACGGACTCCACGCTTCCGAGGCCGCGCAGGCGGCGGTTGCGGCCTTCCATGCCAATCCGGGTGGCACGCTCGAGGATGTGCTCACCGCCATGCACATGGCCTGCCGTCCCACTCGTGGCGCGGTAGCCGCGCTGGCAGAGATCGACCCGCGCGCGTGCCGTGTGCGCTACGCGGGAGCGGGGAACATCTCGGCCGCCATCGTCGGCCTTGAACGTGACTACAACCTCGTCTCGCACAACGGAACGCTCGGCCACGAATTAAGGAAGGTGCAGGAGTTTTCGTATCCGTGGGGCCCCGGAGCCGTGCTGGTGATGCACTCTGACGGGATTTCCCGCCGCTGGGACTTCAACGAGCAGCCCGGCCTCATTGCCCGCGACCCTGATCTGATCGCCGCCGTCCTTTACCGCGACTTCAGGCGAGAGCGCGACGACGCCGCTGTCCTGGTCGCCTCCGCTTTCCATTTCCGGCCATGAGACACAGCCTGCTCACAACGGACATACGATACGAGAACGATCTGGTGCTCGTACGCCAGCACGCGCGAAGCGTTTCGGGCCTGCTGGGCTTCGACGAGATGGAGCAGGCCCGCATCGCCGCGGCGGTCTCCGAGATCACGCGCAATGCGCTGAAATTTGCCGGCGGAGGCCGAGTCGAGTTCCTCGTCGAGGCCGGCGGCGAGCGGCACCCGCTGTTGATCGTTTCCGTCTCCGACGACGGACCAGGTATCGCGGACCCTCAGGGCATTCTGAATGGAACCGTGAAGCCCGCCGGCATGGGAATCGTCAGCGCGCGGCGGCTGGTAGATGACCTTCAACTGAAATCGGAAGGCGGAAAGGGAACGCGCGTGCTGCTTAGCAAACGCTTCCCCAAGAGTCGCGCCTCTGTCACCGCCCGCGAACTGAACCGCATCAGCCGTGAACTGGCGCGCACCGGCCCGCTGGATCCCTACGAGGAAATCCGGCGCCAAAACCAGGAACTCGTCCGCACCATGGAGGAACTGCGCCAGAGACGGGACGAACTGGTGCGGCTAAACAGCGAACTCGAGGACACCAACCGCGGCGTAGTTGCGTTGTACGCCGAACTCGACGAGAAAGCCATGCACCTGCGGCGCTCGGATGAGCTGAAGTCGCGGTTCCTGTCCAACATGAGCCACGAGTTACGCACTCCGCTGAACTCGATCCTGGCGCTCTCCCGGCTCCTAATGGATCGCACCGACGGCAACCTCACCGAGGAGCAGGCCAAGCAGGTTGCGTTCATCAAGAAAAACGCCCAGGACCTCTCGGAACTCGTCAATGACCTACTCGACCTCGGCAAAGTTGAGGCCGGCCGGACCACCGTCAACCCGAACGAAATGGACATCGAGAATCTGTTCGGCGGTCTTCGCGGCATGTTCCGGCCGCTCTCTATCAATCCCCTTGTGAACCTCGTGTTTGAGGACACTTCGGGGATTCCGGCCATCTTCACCGACGAAGGCAAAGTCTCCCAGGTGCTGAGGAACTTCATCTCGAACGCGCTCAAGTTCACCGAGCAAGGCGAGGTGAGGGTTTCGGCAGCATACGACAAGGAGGCCGGAGAGATCACGTTCGCGGTCTGCGACACAGGCATCGGGATTAGACCCGAGGACCAGGAACGCATCTTCGAGGAGTTCGGCCAGATTGACAGCCCCATCCAGCGCAAGGTGCAGGGCACCGGGCTCGGGCTGCCGCTCTCGAAGAAGCTTGTTCACCTACTCGGGGGGCGCATCACCGTGAAAAGTGCGCCAGGCGCGGGATCGACGTTTTCCGTTACGCTGCCAGCCGTTTATATCGGCGCGGGCTCAGCGCCGGACGCGCGCTATCAACTCGATGTGACGCGCCGGGCCGTGGTCGTCCTCGACGATGATGCGGAGAATGCGCTGCTGTACGAAAAGTACTTAAAGGGGACCGGGTTTCAGGTCCTCCCCACCCGCACGCTCGCCGAGGCGCGTCGGCGCATCGAAGAGACACGGCCAGTGGCAGCGATCATCGACGTTCGGGTTCCCGCTGGCGAGGCCTGGGAGCTTCTGGTTGATCTCAAGCGCAGCGACGCCACGCGAGGTATCAGGCTGTGTGCCGTGGCGCCTCCCGAAGACGCGCAGCGCGCGGTGGCGCTGGGCGCCGACGACGTCCTCGCGAAGCCTGTGGACAGGAAGCGGCTGCTCGAGGTGATTCGTGCCGCGGCATCGGGCCGCCTCGAGCCCGAAGTGCTCATCGTGGATGACGACGAGGTCTCGCGCTACGTGCTCCGGGATCTGCTTGCGGACACGCGCTACCGCATTCTGGAGGCGGCCTCCGGCGAGGAGGGGCTTCGCATGGCCACCGAACGCCTGCCGCGCATTATCCTACTCGATCTCGCCATGCCCGGCATGAGCGGAACCGAAGTACTTGATGCGCTCTCGGCCGCCGACGCCACCCGCGCCATCCCGGTTATTATAGTTACTTCCAAGGCGCTCGAAGCTGATGAGCTCGAGGCGCTCTCAAGGCGCTCGGTCGCGATTCTGTCGAAAGATACGCCGTCCCGCCCTGAGGCCATCGCCCGGCTGAGAGAGGCGCTGAAGAATGCGGAGCGCGGAATCAAATAGCGCCCGGAGGGGAGCGCATGTCGAACGAGTCCAAAGCTATCATCCTGATTGTGGACGACCACGACGCGAACCGCTATTTGACCGCCAAGGTACTGAAGCACAATGGCTTTCGTGTCCGGGAGGCCCGCAGCGGCGCCGAGGCGCTCGCGCTGGCGCGGGAGAATCCTGACCTCGTACTGCTCGACGTGCACCTCCCGGACAGGAGCGGCTTCGACGTTTGCCGCGCCATCAAGTCCGATCCGGAAACCCAGTACATCCCCGTGATGCACCTTTCCGCGACGGCGGCGTCCTCCGAAGAAAGGGCCGCCGGACTTGAGGGTGGCGCGGATGCGTACCTGACCGAACCGATCGAGCCCGAACTCCTGATCGCCACGGTGCGATCCCTTCTTCGCACGCGCCGAGCCGAAGCCGAGGCGCGTGCAGCCGCCTACGATTGGCAGCGGACGTTCGACGGCGTCGGCCACGGCATTGCGCTGCTCGATGCAGACGGACGCATCCTCCGCTGCAACCGCGCGATGGCGCACCTGACAGGGCTGGAACCCGAGAAGCTCATCGGACAGCTGCATGATGCTGCTTTCCAGGGCACCGAGCCTCCCGAGGGCGGGTGGCCGTTCGATCGCGCGCGCCGCAGCGGTCAAACCGAGATTGCAGAAATTTGTACACAGGGCCGCTGGCTACGCCTCACCGCGGACCCGCTCGCTGATGACCGCGGACGTTTTGCCGGCGCGGTCCGCACAGTAGTGGACATCACCGAGAACCGCCGTGCCGAGCAGGACCGGGAACATCTGGTTGCGCAGCTCGAGCAGGAGCGAGCGCGTCTCGACACGGTTCTGCAGCAGTTGCCGGCCGGCGTCATCTTCGCCGAATCGCCCTCCGGACGAGTCCTGGTTGCAAACGATCAGGTGGCCCGCATCTTCCGCCTGCAACCCGGCAAACCGGTGATTCTCTCAGAGTGCCGGGGGTTCCGCGCGGACGGCCGTCGCTACCAGCCTGACGAATGGCCCCTCATGCGCTCAATGAGCAAGGGCGAGGTCGTAACCAACGAAGACATCGAGATCCTGCGCGGCGACAACTCCCGCGGCTGGCTGCTCGTGAGTTCCGCGCCCGTGCGGGACCGCAGCGGCTTCATCACCGCCGCCGTGGTCACATTCCATGACATCACCGATCGCAGGCAGCTCGAAGACCAGTTCCGGCAATCCCAAAAAATGGAAGCCGTCGGGCGCCTTGCGGGCGGCGTCGCTCATGACTTCAACAACCTCCTGACCATCATCGGCGGATACGGCCAGATGCTCCTCGACACCATGGATGCGGCCGACCCCATGCACAAGGATATGGAGGCAATCATGGAAGCGGCCAACCGCGCCGGCTCCCTCACCCGCCAGCTCCTGACCGTCAGCCGCCGCCAAGTGGTGCAGCCGAAAATTTTCGAACTCAACCGGCTCATCTCGCGCATGAATCGCATGTTGCGGCGCGTCATCGGGGAGGACGTGGAACTCGTGAACGCCCTCCGCAGCGATCGCGGCAGGATCAAGGCCGATCCCGGGCAGATCGAGCAGGTGCTTCTCAACCTGGCCGTCAACGCCCGCGATGCCATGCCCAAGGGGGGAAAGCTCACCATCGAGACCGCGGATATCGAACTCGGCCAGGATACGGTGACGGGCGGACACGCCATTAAAGCGGGACACTACGTGCTGCTGGCCGTTTCCGATACCGGCACAGGGATGACCGCCGACGTCCTCAGCCATGTGTTCGAACCGTTCTTCACCACCAAGCCGCGCGGCAAGGGTACAGGGCTCGGACTCTCAACGGTCTACGGCATCATCAAGCAGACCGGCAGCGAGATCGTTGTAGACACCGAACCCGACCGCGGCACAACCTTCCGCATCTTCTTCCCAACGGCAAGCCGGGGAACAGACCGCCCCGAGCCTCTTGCGGAAAGCGAACCGGCCGCGCGCCGCGGAAGCGAAACCGTGTTGCTCGTGGAGGACGAAACCGACGTCCGCCGGCTCACCGCCGAGATGCTGATCCGGCAGGGCTACTCCGTTATGGAGGCGGCCTCGGGACCCGAGGCGCTCCGCATGTGGGAGCAGCACCGGGAAGGCATCGATATGCTTCTCACCGACGTCGTGATGCCCAAAATGAGCGGCCCGGAGCTCGCGAAGGCGCTGAAGACGGAGCGGCCGAACCTCAAAGTAATGTACATGTCCGGCTACACGGAGGAAGTGGTTGCAAGCCACGGCGGGCTGGAGAAAACGACACTGCTCCAGAAGCCGTTCACGTCGGACTCGCTTGCTCGCGCCGTCCGGACGGTGCTCGACGCCTGAGTGGCGCGCGCTTCGCAACTCATCGCATTGTGCCTGCAGTATGGTCGCGCTACACAGCCTGAGCGGCATTCGCCAGGGAGCGCGCCACGCTCAAGGCGGCGTCGTAATTCGGGTGGGTGCTGGTCTCTCTCACGTACTCCGAGTGCCGCACCACGCCGTCACGGTCCACAACGAATAAGGCACGGCACTCGATGCGCAGCTCTTTGATGAGCGTGCCGTACGCAGCGCCGAACGACGCGTCCCGGTAATCGGAAAGCATCTTCACGCGATCGATGCCGAAGGTATTGCAGTACCGTTTCTGCGCGAATGGCAGATCGACGCTCACGGTGTAGATATCGACGGAATCCAACCCCGCCGCGACCTCATTGAAGCGCCTGGTCTGCGCGTCGCAAACAGGGGTATCGAGCGACGGCACTACGCTGAAAATGCGAACGCTGCCCTCAGTGTCCTTCAGTGCCACCGGCGTGAGCGTATTATCCACGCACTGAAAGTCGGGCGCCATGTCGCCAGCCTTCAATTCCGGTCCCACGAGCGTCATGGGCGTCGCTTTGAACATCACTGCGCCTGCGCGATCCGTCATTGTGTGAAATCCCCTTCCCAGTCTCTGTCATTATGCCCCAAAAACTTTCACCACAGAGACGCGGAGACGCATAGAAAAGCCGAAACCAAAAGAGATTTCTCATTCGTTGTCCTCTGCGTCTCCGCGGCTCTGCGACGATCACTTCTCGACGAGTTGTGATGCGAACGCTTCCGCGTCTGTCACGGGGAGCCGGCAGGTGAAATCCTCGCATACGTGAGCCGTAGGGCGATCTCCTGCCGCGTCGGCCATGGGTCCGATCGACGGCTGATATTGCTCCAGCACGCGGCGCGCATCCGCACCGTCCACCATCAGGGCGATCTTGTTCGGAAGGAAACGCGCGTGCATGGTGCGTACGAGCGCCTGCATGCGCGCGTCGTTCCGCGGACCGGCCAGAACAATCTGCCTGGGCTTCGCCGCTGCGAACTCGAGCGCCGCCAGCAACTGCGGCACCGCCTCGGGCACCGTCGCCGCCCTCGACCCGAGGGCACGCATGGCGCGATCGGCTGTATCGCGATAATCCTGCCGTGCCGTAAGCTGCGAGAGCCTCAGCAAGTTAAGGATCGCGACCGAGTTCCCCGATGGCTCCGCTCCGTCGTAATCGTCCTTGAGCCGGAGCACCAGATCGCCCTCTCCCACCGCTGTCGAGAAGAAACCGCCGTTTACCGGATCGTCGAAGAGCTCGATCTGCCGGTCGGTCAGCCGTATTGCGGCTTCGAGGTGACGGACCGCGAAGCCCGTCTCATAGAGATCGAGCAATCCCTGGACGAAGAACGCGTAATCATCCAGGAACGCGGGAATGGCGGCCTCGCCCTCGCGATAGCGGCGCAGCAGCGTGCGGTCTTCGCGGCGATACATGCGATCGAGGACGAAGTCCGCCGAACGCGACGCCGCTTCCAGATAGCGCGATTCGCCGAGCGCCTGTGAGCCGCGCGCGAACGCTGAGATCATGAGGCCGTTCCAGGCGGTCAGCACCTTGTCATCCAAGTGCGGCCTTGGGCGTTTCGCTCGCGCATCCATGAGCTTTCTTCGTGCGGCTGCGAACGGCACGGAGTCGTCCGGGTGGGCTTCATACAAGATGTTCTTACCCGCGAACTCGTGGTGCGGGTCATTCGCAACGTTACCGATTTCCTCGACTCCATAGTGTCGGCAGAAAGCATCCGCCTCCGGCCCGAGAGTGGCCTGGATTTCGTCACGCGTCCAGATGTAGAAGGCGCCCTCCGCTTTCTTGTCGGGTTCCGCCGGATCCGGCGCGCTATCCGCATCCTCGGCCGAATAGAAGCCGCCTTCAGGGCTAGTCATATCGCGCAACACGTATTCGTATATGCTGCGCGCCACCTTGCCGTACCACGCGTTCCGGGTTACCTGGAGCGTCTCGATGTATGCCGTGGCGAGCTGAGCCTGATCGTAGAGCATCTTCTCGAAGTGCGGCACAAACCAACGCTCGTCGACCGAGTAACGGTGGAACCCGCCGCCCAGGTGATCGTTGATGCCGCCACGCGCCATTGCTTCGAGCGTCGCCGTCACCATATCGAGCGCCTCCGGTTCGTTGGTGCGGTAGTGATACCGCATCAGGAATGAGAGCACGGAGGGGCGCGGAAATTTCGGAGCGCCGCCGAAACCGCCGTGGGTGCGATCGAAACTGCGGCGGAACGCGAAGAAGCCGGATTGGAACACAGAAGTATCGGGCTGGCCCGCTGCGGGCGCCATGGCCGAGTGCTGGCTCAACTGCGCGACGATGTCGCCGCTGCCGCGGAGAATGCCCTCTTTATCCGATGACCACGCCTCGGCGACGCGCTCCAGAATCTCGCGGAACCCGGGGTGCCCGTAACGCGGCTCCGGGGGAAAGTATGTGCCTCCGAAGAACGGCTTCAGTTCCGGCGTGAGAAACACCGACATAGGCCACCCGCCGGAACCCGTCGTAGCCTGCACGAAAAGCATGTAGACGCGGTCCACGTCCGGGCGCTCCTCGCGATCTACCTTGACCGGCACAAAATGCCGGTTGAGGAGATCCGCAACGGCTTCGTCTTCAAATGATTCCCGCTCCATGACGTGGCACCAGTGGCAGGTGGAGTAGCCGACTGAAAGGAAGATCGGCTTCGATTCGTCGCGCGCCTTTTGGAACGCCTCTTCGCCCCAGGCATACCAATCCACCGGATTGTGGGCGTGCTGGATCAGATAAGGACTTTTCTCTTGGATCAAACGGTTCGTGTGCATCGGCCCCTTGGAACCATTGTCGCTTGCGGGCGAAGGGATTGTGGCAGGTTTGCGGCTCCCTCACGGTCGCAGCACGGTCCCAAGGGCACTACAATGGATGTAGCGGAGGGGGCAATGTCGCTCGTCACGATCGTCCTTGTGCTGCTCGTCGTCGGCGTCCTGTTGTGGCTGATCAACACCTACGTGCCGATGGCCTCCAGCATCAAGACCATCCTAAACATCGTTGTCGTGATCGTTGTACTGCTCTGGCTGGCGCGCGCGTTCGGGCTGATCTCTACAGGCCCGACGGTTCCACTGACCGGCTGATCGGCGCAGGTCGGCGCCGATTGAAAAGATCCTGCGGAACCCTCAGTTCGCGCCGCCTAATGCCACGCCGAAGTCTGGGGCCTTGCGGTTCCCGCCAACGCGGATTGGCAGGACGGTTCCAGCGCCGTCTTTGGCAAGGAACGGATCGACCAGCTTGAGGAAAAAGGATTTTACGCCCGTCGTGGTTTCCGATGCCTTGGCAGCCAGCCGCAAGTTGCCCCGGAAATCGAGGGCTTCGTCCAGCAAGCCGTAGGTGCCGTTCAGGCGAACGGACGCGCCGGGCACGTTGAACTCGAGACCAGAGAAGCTTCTGATACCGGCCGCGAGCTTGAACCGGCCACCCAGGCCGGACACCACACTGTCGGCCGCGGAATCGTCTTCGGGTTCGCCACGCCCCTTCTTGCTCAGGGTCGCAACCTTTTCCTGGACGTTGAAGCTTGTGAACCTGGCGGAGTCGATGCCGAAGTGGCCGTCAAGCCGGAGGCGCTCCGCGACTGTCCCTCCGCCGGGCGGCAGGTCGAATTTCGTGCGGAAGCTCACGCCGCCGGTCATCGGCGGCTTATCTGACTTCACCGCGAGCCGGAGCACGTCCTGAAGGCGGCCCTCAGGCACTGTGACGTCCAGCGCTACGGTTCGCCCCTTTTTCCCTGGCGTCTTCACCACCCCGCCGTTGGCGATGATCGTCGTCGAATTCGCCAGCCGGGCACGGACAGGCTGGAGCAACGTATCGCCGCTTGTGCCATCCACGATGGCATGGAACATCGTATCGAGAGGCATGGGATGCCCGCCGGCATCCACGGAGAAATCGGGCGTGTGGGTTTCGCCGTCTACCAGGATCCGCTCGAGCACACCACCAAACTTCCCGGTGGAGGATAGAATCCCGCCGATCCCTTTGAAGTGCCCAAGATCGGCGTTGTTGAACTCGTAAGTTGCGGCGAGCGCCGTCTGGCCCGGGTCATCCTTTTGCCACGGTCCGAAGTCGCCGGCTACGTGGATTTCGCCGGGCGGGGTCGGGTTGTTCAACGCGGCAGTAAACGGCGCGGGGCGATCGAGGCCGACGGATCTCATGGCGAGGCGATGGACGTCGAACGTGAGCGGATCTTTGCCGGCTTTGTTCGGCAGGAGCCGCACGACGGCGGCCTCGCACCTGACCTCGTCCACGACGACCGGAGAGTGTTGCGTCCTCTCGCGCGTCGCGCCGGCCTTCTTCTCTTCCTTGTTCTGATTGCGCGGAGGCACAGTGACGACCAAGCCGTCCAATTCGATACGGCGGATGTGGGGCGGCGACTGGAACATCTGAAGGAGGCCTGCACGCGCGGTGAGCCGGCGGATTTCTATCAGCGGAGGGACGTCGCGCCGACCGTGGTGGCGGAAGGCGAGTTTTTCAGCGTCTACGCGGATGCTCGGCAGCACGCGGACGTCGAAGCGCGAGAAATCCAGATCGCTGCCGTACCGTTCACGGAGAGCCGCGACCAGCTTATTTCTTGCGTACTGCTCGATTTTGGAGTTGACGAGTGGAACGGCGAGGAGTACAGAGGCAAAAACAGCCGCAGTAATGATCAGAGTTTTCCGCATCGCGCCCCTGGGCCTATGATACCGTCCATAGCGGCTCAGCCTCGGGTGTGCGCGCCAAGCCTACGTTTCCGCAACTTCCAAAACCAAAGGCTCAGAGTTCAGGCAATGTGTTCTTGATCAGTGAGGGAACCGGGGCTGCCCCCGTTTATGGCGTAGAGCCGGCGATCTGGGGTGGGTGACGGGATTCGAACCCGCGACTTTCGGAACCACAATCCGACGCTCTACCAAGCTGAGCTACACCCACCACGGGAACAGATGTTAGTTTAACAACTGCTTGTGATTGCGGGCAAGCATTGCGGCGTTTTACCCCGTTTTGCTGTCCGCCTCACCGCCTGATCGAAACGCCCGGCGCAACAGAAGCACGTCCGAGCCCGTAATACAACCGTAGTACAGCACCCCAAGCCTCAGCTATATTGGAGGAATGTTGAAGATTGCCGCTGGAGTTCTTTCCCTCGCTCTCGTAGCGCCTGCCGTCATGCCGGCCCAAGATCACGTTGTCTCTCCGTCGGAGCTTCGCAAGGATGTTCATGAAGCATCCAAGTCGCGTCAGGAGAACGCCTCCCGGCTACGCCGCTTCCTGGGATCGGACACGGCCCGCAACGCCGTTGGCGCCGCAAAGCTCGATGCCGGCCGGATCGAGCGTGCCATCGCTGCCCTGAGCGATGAGGAACTCGCCCGCCTTGCGTCGAAATCGCAGCAGCTCGAAAACGATTTCGCAGCGGGACGGCTGACGAGCAGCCAGATCACCTACATCATCCTCGGCGCAATCCTGATCATTATCGTTGCCATCGTTGCCTAATTCGCTGTTGCTAGTTGCTACACTCGCGCTCGCGCAGGGCGGCGCATGGCTCGACGTGCCTTTCGTCCGCCAGTCCGAGGAGGGCTGCGGCGCTGCCGCGATCTCCATGGTGATGCGGTACTGGGGGCATGATGCCGAGCCCGAACCGATCCTGCGCGAGTTGTACACGCCGCAATTGAAGGGCATACGGGCTGCGGATATGGCCCGCTATTTCCGCCAGCACGGGTTCCGCACCTTCGAGTTCAAGGGAGAGTGGAGCGACCTCGATGAACACATCGCTAAGGGCAGGCCGCTCGTGGTCGCATTGCGTGAAGGCGCGAACGCGCTACATTACGTTATCGTCGCGGGCGTCACGGACGCTGCCGCACTCGTGAATGATCCCGCCAGACGCAAGCTCCTGCGCGTCGATCGCACTGACTTCGAGCGCCGCTGGCAGAAGCGCTGGACGCTGCTGGCCGTTCCGGCTGAAGCCAAGTGAACCCGTTTGCCGCGGCCGCGCTGTTCGCATGGTGGGCGGGCACGGCGGGTCCCGATTACGCACGTGGCCTGACACTCGCACGCGAAGCGCGATGGGTCGAGGCACGGGCGGCATTCGAAGCGGGCGCCAAGAAGGCTCCGCACGACCCGCGCTTCCCATCGGGCCTCGCAGGCCTGGCGTACCGCCAGGGCAACCGCGGCGAGGCGAAGGCGCACCTTCGGCATGCGCTCACGCTCGCACCTGTGGACTCGTACGCGAACGAGTTTCTCGGCACCATTTACTTGCTCGAAGGAAACACTGAGGCGGCGCTTGAGGTGTGGAACCGCATCGGGCGGCCGCGTATCGAGGAGGTACGGTACGATCCGCCGCCGAAGCTCAACCCGGTGCTCGCGGATCGGACGCTTGTGTTCGCTCCCGCCACCATCCTGCGGGTCGAGGAGTACCGGGCTTCGCTGCGGCGGATCGAATCACTCGGGCTGTTTCCGAACCCGCGCATCGTACTCCAGAGCCGCGATGATGACGGATTCGACGCCGTCGTGCGCGCACCCGAACGGAGGGCCCACTGGCTCTCAGCCGTGCGCGGATTACCATTCGCGACCGTGTACGCCGAATGGCCGGATATCCGGGGGAACGGACAATCCCTCAACTCGTTGATTCGGTGGGACAGCAATAAGCGGAGACTCTCGGCTGGGTTCGCTTCGCCCCTGGCGCACGATCCGGCATGGCGGCTCAGGATCGCCTTCGATGCCCGCGATGAAAATTGGAGCGTGCCGGGCATGGCCGCATTCAATCTGCGGAAAGCGGAAGGGTCGCTTGACCTGACGCGGGTGACGGGGACGGGCTGGACGTTGTCGTCGGGAATGGCGGTATCGAGCCGGACTGTGGCGGTGTCCCGGGATGGCCTGCTGCTCAAGGCACGCGCATCGGCCGGACGTGACCTGCTGCGCCTTCCCGGTCGAAACCTTGTCGTCACCGGCAACGTGGGTCTGGAACTCGGCCGCCTGACCGAAGGCGGCGCCGGCGCGTTCACGAAGGCGCAGGCGGAACTGGCAGGTGGGTGGCGGCGGCTCACGGCACGGCTGCGCGGCGGGAAGCTGACCGGCACGGCGCCTTTCGACGAACAGTTCTTCCTGGGTGTGGAGCGTGATACTTCGCTGTGGCTGCGGGGGCATCCCGCAACCGAAGGCGGCCGTAAAGGAAACGGTCCGATCGGCCGATCATACGGCTTGATGAACCTCGAATGGGATCAGCCGCTGTGGCGGCCGGGGTTCGTCACGCTGAGTGCGGGGCCGCTGCTCGACGGCGCGCGCGTGCGCGGCCAGTGGATCGCCGACCCGGGCGTTCAGGTGACCATTCGGCTTGCGGCCGGGCCGGGTGTTACGGTGTCATGGTCGCGCGGAACGATATACGCTGTAGTTTCGCCTTTAAACTGGTAACAGGATGCACCAGCATCTACATTCCGCGGATGACAAGGGACGAGTTCTCGTCTGGTCTCTCGGCCTCACGATTCTATTCGTCGTCGTCGAAATCTCGGCCGGCGTTCTGTCGGGCAGCCTTGCGCTGCTGGCGGACGCGGGCCATAACTTCACGGACTCGCTCGCGCTGGGCCTCGCGTGGCTCGCAGTATATTTCTCGCGCAAACCGCCGGATTCCGTGAAGACATACGGGTATCACCGGGCCGGGGTGCTGGCCGCTTTCGTCAATGCACTGGTGCTGGTGGGACTCTCGGTGTACATCCTCTACGAGAGCTGGGAACGTTGGCGCGCACCGCAGCCCGTCAGCGAGACCACCATGATCGTGGTAGCCGCCCTCGGTTTGTTCGTCAATGCGGTGATCATGTGGGGCTTGCGCGACGAACGCTCGCACGACGTAAACATTCGCAGCGCCTGGCTCCACATGCTAGGGGACGCGCTGGGGTCGGTGGCCATTATCGCTGGAGCAGTCGGCATCCGCTACACCGGCTGGAACAGGATCGACTCGCTGCTATCGGCGATCATCGGAGTACTGATTATCTGGACTGCGCGGGGCGTTGTCCTGGAGACGCTGAACATCCTGCTCGAAGGCCTGCCGCGGGGGCTGGACCTGGATGAGGTGGTCGATGAGATGCGCAAGGTGGACGGCGTCCGAGGTGTACACGACATACACATCTGGAGCCTCGGCTCCAGCACGCATGCGCTGAGCTGCCATGTGCGAATCGCAGACGTGCCGCCATCCGCGAGCGGCGCAATCCTGACGCGCTTGAATGAGGTGCTCGATCACCGCTTCCGGATCAGCCACACCACCGTGCAGTTCGAGCACGTCGATTGCCCCGGGTGTCCGATTCCGGAGAACAATCACTGGCGCTGAGGAGCTTAGTAGGCTCCCTTGCCGACGATTACGACGCGAACGGTTTTTAGAAGGACGAGCGCGTCGAGCGCGGGGGACCAACTGCGGATGTAGCGCTTGTCGAGTTCGACTCGCCGCGTGTACGTGGTATCGTTCCGGCCGGATACCTGCCACAACCCCGTGAGACCGGGGCGCACGCGCAGATAGAGCGAAGCCGCGTCCGCGTAGCGATTCAGTTCCTCATCCACTACGGGCCTCGGGCCCACCATGCTCATATCGCCGCGCAGTACGTTCCAGAGCTGCGGTAATTCATCCAGGCTAGTGGTGCGCAGCAGCCGACCTACGCGCGTCACGCGGGGATCATTGCGCAGCTTGTGGCTGAGTGCCCACTCGCGGGCGCGAATCGGATCGCGTGCCAGATGCCGCCGCAGAATTTCCTCGCCATCCACGACCATAGTCCGGAATTTCCACAGGCGGAAACGCCGGCCACCCTTGCCCACCCGCATGTGCGCAAAAAGAACCGGTCCTCCGGATTCGAGCAGGATGGCTGCGGCGATCACTGCGATGAGCGGCAGGGCCAGTACACCGAGCACCAAAGCAACGGCGACATCCATCGCTCGCTTAATCTTCTGGGACCGCGCCTTCATGAGGCGCGAGGGCCGCTCGAGGATGTGCAGCCGGGCTCCGGAGGCACGACCAGCAACTGGCTGTAGAAGCGTGGGAGTCATTGGACCTTCGTGGACTTAGCGGTCCCTAAAACCACGTTATCATAGACGGCCAACGTCTTTTGAACCATAGCATTCAACGTGAAATGCGCGTCATAAGTCTGACGCGCCGCAGCGCCAAAGAGTTGCCGCGTTCGGGCATTTCGTATGAGATTCGCAAGGGCGGCGGTGAGTGCGGCCGCATCGTGACACGGTATGAGCAGTCCGTTGACGCCGTGCGACACGGCTTCGGACACACCGCCGACGTCGGACGCGACCACCGGTAATCCCGCGCGCATGGCCTCCAGGATGCTGCGGGGGAACCCTTCAGAGCGCGAAGAGAGGACGAACACCTGGCTAGCGCCGAGAATTTCGGCGGGGTCGGAACGATAGCCAAGGAAGCGAACGCGGTCCGCCAACCCCAAAACACGGGCGAGGCGGGTTGTCTCGTGCTCGAGAGGACCTTCCCCGACAAGGTCCAGGCCCCATTCAAGGTCTCGC